>JBCDBK010000006.1:0-102614 GCA_039184115.1 Planctomycetota bacterium
AAAGAATCGGCGTCCATCGCGCAATCTGCGACCGAATGCGTAGAAACGGGCAACGGCCAAATCAACCAACTCGGCGACGCGGCGCAAGAGATCGGCGATGTCATCGACGTCATTCAAGACATTGCAGAGCAAACGAATCTGCTGGCTCTCAATGCGACCATCGAGGCTGCTCGAGCTGGCGAGGCTGGCAAGGGATTCGCCGTGGTCGCAACCGAAGTCAAGGAGCTCGCGAGTCAGACGGCTAGTGCCACCGATGGAATCCGACAGCGAGTCCTGGCGATGCAAGGGTGCGCCGAACAGACGGTAACCGCAATGTCAGACATTGATCATGTCATTCGGAACGTCCGCGAAGTCTCCGACTCGATTGCCGACGCGGTTGCCATGCAGACTGACAGCGTTTCAAAAATCTCTTCTAACATGCAGCAGTCATCTGAGGCTTCGCAGCAGATTGCCAATGGAATCAACGAATCCGCACTGGCCAGTCAGGAGATTACGGAGAGTGTGAGCGTTGTCGACACCACGCTATGCAAGACGGCTGACGGCGCGGAGCTGACGCACTCGGCGGGGAGCAAGGTGGCCAAGCTGGCCGCCGAACTGAGCAGCCAGGTCGCCCTATTCCGCACGAGCGAATCCAAATAGTTGCGCGGGAAATGGAGGTTTCGCAATCAGTCTTGGCCTTGCGGAACCTCACAAATTCGGGCAAGATATGTGGCTCGCTTACCGTATTTACAGAACGGTAAGCGAGCCAGTTTCGTTTAGCCAACGAGACACGCACCCCTAGCTCAACTGGATAGAGCATCGGTCTACGAAACCGAAGGTTGCTGGTTCGAATCCAGCGGGGTGTACTTCGCTTGATAGCGATTTCGAACGACAGCGCATCCCAATGAGCACTGGGGTTCCCTAGCGTGTGAGAATAGGCCCACTTCGCACGGTCGCTTAGAAGTGGCTTTGCTGGCGGGCCATCTACGGCGCCGATTTCGCGATATTGGCAGCATTATGCTGGGCGGATTCGCGAAACTGCTGCAAGCCAAGCAGTGTCAATTTGCGTGAGGTCACTCGCAACAGCTATCTCGCCTTGAACGTCCTTTCGACTTGCCGCGGCACCGCGCCAAAATCGTTGATGTTACGGAATCTGGCAAGTATAAGGGAGCGTATGACTGCTGCTTGCGAGATTGACGTGCCATCCAGACGGGCATCGCATCGACATTGGCTAACCACCCTTGTGATTTTAATAACCGTGACTTGCTGGTCAGCTTCGTCAGGCTCGGCTTTCGTTTCCAATGGGCGATGGTCGTTCACGGCCGGTGGCGGTGCCACCGGACTGACTGGATCACCCGCTACGTTGACTTGGAGCATTGTGCCCGACAATACGTTCGTGCCGGGTCTCGGATCGAGCGATCTTGTTTCGTTTTTGGATTCGAACTTCGGAGCAGGCGACGGTGGCGGCGATCTTCAGACGCGTCCGTGGTTTGACGAGATTATCAAGCCTTCTTTCGATAGATGGACGGAGATCAGCGGGCTAATTTTCAAATACGAAGAGAATGATGACGGCGTAACTCTTGGTAGTTTTTCTGGTGCCCTAGGCACGCGTGGCGACGTACGACTAGGTGGGACCTTGATCGATGGACCAGGTGGAACCGATGCTCAGGCGGGTTTCATTCCTAATTCAGACATCACGATCGATACAGGCGATGTGGCTTTCTATTCCGATCCGGCAAACGACTTTCGCAATTTTCGCAATACATTGATGCATGAGATTGGTCATTCGCTTGGGCTTGCACATCTCGACTCGACCGCCGATTTCTTGCTTGAGCCGGCGTTCGACGATTCCTTCGATGGGGTGCAGATCGACGATATTCGTGGCGTACAGCAACTGTATGGCGATAAGTTTGAGCGCGACGAGCTTGGGCCGAATCCGAACAATTCGCTGGCGACGGCAACACAACTTGGCAGCCTGAGCACCGGTCAGATAATTTCGTTAGGCATGGACGCTGGTGCCATAACCACTGTAACGCCAGGGCAAAACGACTTCGTAAGCATCGCCAATTTGAATGACGTCGATTTTTTTTCTTTTTCAATTGATACGGTCGGCGTGCTGGACGTAGTGGTTACGCCTACGGGCCCGAATTACTTCGAAAAGCCATCGGGCCCTGGCAGTTTTTCTTTGACGCGGTCGTCGCAAGTGAGCGATCTCGAGGTGGAGCTGTATGGTCCGCTTGCCGAAGGTGGCAGCGGGCTGCTTGCGTCTTCGGACGACGCACCCATTGGTCTTCCCGAGTCGTTGATGAACGAGCAGGTTCTGCTGCCAGGTACGTATACCGTTCGAATTGCTGGCTCTACGAACCTGGTGCAACTGTACCAACTGCGTCTGAGTCTCACCGCGCTGGATTCCGACTTTGATGGAGATGGTGACACAGACGGCGGAGATTTTCTCGCTTGGCAGCGCGGATTCGGTGAGACTCTTACCCCCGCTGATCTAGCGGCATGGTCAGCGGCTTATGGAGCCACCCCGCAGGCATCGCCCACGCTCGCGGTGCCCGAACCGACTAGTTTGGCTGGGATCACAATCTCGTTTATTGTTCTCTGCAGTCTCTGGAAAGCGCAAGACCGATCAAATCGCTGACTCGTTCACAGTGCGCAATTGCAAAAGTATTTGACGCTAACTCTAGATGTGTCTATTTTGGCAAGCTGGAATCGATCAATAGGTGATTCCAGCTCTTTTGTTTGGCGGCCTGGGAGCACCCAAGTATTTCCTAAGCATTCTATACCTTGATTAGCACCGAACGGAGAGCTGCTCATGAACTCGGATAGTGATTCGAACAAGAAGACCGGTTGGAAGGCCGTCAAACGAGGCGCTGCCTATTCTCTTGCAGCTGGCGTAGCCACAGGAGCGATGGCGACAGAGGCAGACGCGGTAATCCAGTATTCTGGGATCTACAACATCAATCTTTACCAGGGAAATTCTCTCAACCTGGATTTGGATGCGGGCGGCGCGACCGGCGATGTTATGCTGAAGAACTATGTCAATTTTGGAGGGAACTACCAAGGGCTCACGGTAAATTATTTCCCTGGCCAGGTAGTTGGATTCAATAACGGGCTCGCGTATGTTTCCGCGCTGAGCGAAGGTGATCCGATTGACGCATCTACAGTCGGACCGAGCTTCTTCGGGTCAATGGCGTACGGAGCGACGAACCCGAACGCAGAATTCAATAGCGTCACGGACGCCTATATCGGCTTAAGCTTTCCGATCAATAGCGTGACGCACTTCGGTTGGATTCGTGTCGACATCGATAACGCGGCCGGCACGTTCCTAATCAAGGATTGGGCTTACGAAGATGCGGCTGGTGTCGGCATTCCCGCAGGTGCCATTCCAGAGCCTGGCACGTTGGGCCTACTGGCTGCAGGCGCTTGCGGACTGGCGGCAATGCGACGGCGCAACGATCGTGGATAGTTCGTATACGTGGCAGCGAATGCGAAAAAAATAGCATTCGTTGCCGCAGCGGGCGGTGATGTGGAACGTGAGGAGCAGAGGCAGTGTTGGCAGAGAAATTTCTAGTAGCGCGTCGTGCCGATCGCACGAAGTACAAATCCGCCTACCGAATCGCCGCTGGGGCAGCGATTGCCGCATCCGCTGGCGCGCCAGCGGATGCGGCGGTCCAATATTTTGTCGGGCCGATTGAGATTGAATCGGGCGCTCTGCAGCCAATCGACGTCGATCTTGACTCGTATACGGACATTCAGCTCAAGAATTACGTGTTTGGAGGAGGCAACTACCAGGGCGCCACCGTCCCCTACGCTCCCGGAAAGATCGTCGGCTTTCGGGTTCCGTCGACGATGTTGAACTACTTCACTGCCTTGTCTTCGGGGAGCTACATCGACGAAAGTTCGCTCGCCGATTTCCAGACACCATTCGCAGGCTCTTTAGCCTACGGAACCACGAATCCCAACGCGCAGTTCAATGACGTTGTCGGCGGATTCCTGGGGTTTGCGTTTCCCATCGGCCCGACCGACTTGTTTATCGCCTGGATGCGTGTGGATATCAACAACGAAGCAGGTACCTTCACGATTATTGACTGGGCCTACGAAGACCAGACCGGCGTTGGTATCACGGTCGGCGACACCGGGTTACCGCCAGTGCTTGGCGACTTTGACGGCGACGTGGACGTGGATGGAGCCGACTTGCTCGAATGGCAACAGAATTTCGGCAACCCCTTCAACGCAATTGACCTCGCAGACTGGCGGACCAATTATGGCACACCGGCACCAGCGCTAGCGGCTGGAACAGCAATCGTCCCAGAGCCAGGGACATTGGGGCTGCTGGCAGCGGGAGCGTGTGGCGTGTCGGCCATGCGGCGCCGAAGAGCGAAATACCTTGACCAGAATCGAACGTAGTCTTGCCGGCGATAGGCCCAAACGAGTGCTGCTTATCGGCTGGGACGCGGCCGACTGGCAGATGATCGACCCGCTGATGAAGCAGGGCCTGATGCCCACGCTCTCGTCACTTATGGAGCGTGGGGCGTGGGGCAATCTTGCTACCTTGCGCCCAATTCTGTCACCGATGCTGTGGAACACCGTGGCCACCGGCAAGCGCCCCGCGCAGCACGGCGTGCTGGGATTCACCGAGCCCGACGCTGAGGGCACGGGCGTGCGACCGACGTCCAGCACGTCCCGAAAATGCAAAGCGCTTTGGAATATTCTGACGCAATGCGGCTTGCGGAGCAATGTCGTCGGTTGGTACGCCTCGCATCCAGCGGAGCCCATTAATGGCGCCGTAGTCAGCAATCAGTTCGAGAATTCACATCTGCAACGCGGCCTGAGCGCGCCGGTTCCAGCAGGCGCCGTGCATCCCCCTGAACTGGCGGAAGAAATTGCCGATCTACGTGTTCTACCTCATGAGGTTGATGCGACAGCAATTCTCCCTTTCGTGCCCACTGCAGAGGAGGTGGTAAAACGGCAGCCAAACCGGCTTGGCAAGCTACAACATTTGATCGCCCAAACGTCGACGATCCACGCCGTCGCGACGCATCTGATGGCAAACGACGACTGGGACTTCACGGCTGTCTACTACGAAGGTATCGATCGCTGTGGCCACGAATTCATGCACTGCCATCCACCAAAAATGGAGCAAGTATCTCAAGAGGAATTCGACGCCTACAAAGGTTGCATGACCGCGATCTATCGATTTCACGACATGCTGCTCGACACGCTGCTCAAAATCGCTGGGGAAGATACGGCGGTTTTGCTAATGTCCGACCATGGATACTACAACGACCATCTTAGACCTGATCCACGCGAGGGGAAGTCGGGTCCGGTCGATTGGCACAGGCCCTTTGGCATCGTCGCGGGTCTGGGCCCCGGGATTCGTGAGGCGAGCCGAGCCTACGGCGCGAGCCTGCTGGAGATTGCACCTACAGTGCTGCACTTGCTGGGGTTGCCGGCAGCCTACGATATGCCAGGCCGGATACTTGCGGAGATGCTTACCGATCCAACGCCCATTCCGCGCATTGAGAGCTGGGAAGAAATCGACGGCCACACCGGAATGCACCCTCCCGAAACGCGCGTCGATCCACAGGAGGCCGAAGCGCTAATGCAACAGCTCGCCGACCTTGGGTATATCGAACCAGCAACCGACGACGGCGAGGTGACCGTCGAAAAGACCGTTTCGTGCAATCAAGTATCACTAGCCCAAGCACTGATTGACGCTCAGCAGTTTCAGGAGGCGGTCAGCGTCTTGGAACAATTGGACGACCAGACGCGTAATGACATCGGCATCCGGCTGCTGCTGGCTTCCAGCCTGATAGGCACCGGCGACAGAACCAAGGCGCGTGAAGTTCTGCAGGGCATCGCTGCCGATAGCCCGAATAGTCCAAGAATGCATATGATGTTGGGCACGCTCATGTACAGCGAAGGCCACCCAGAGAGCGCACTCGAGCATTTGGAAAGGGTCAAAGCAGCGGAACCGCGCCTACCTGGTTTGCATAATAAGCTCGGCGAGGTGTATTTGGGTACGAAGAACTATCAACGAGCATTGGACGCGTTCGAGCAAGCTCTGGAAATTGATGGCGACAATCCCATCGCTCTGGCCGGAATTGCGCGGGCGAAACTTGAGCTTGGCGAACCGGAGCTTGCACTCGATTTCGGACTGTCGGCTGCCGAACTGGTTCACCAACTGCCCCGTATCCATCTAGTTATCGGCGAAGCACGCCTCGCACTCGGCGACGATCAGGGAGCCGTCGAAGCCCTCGAATTGTGCACCAAACAGGCGCCACAACTAAAGGCCGCCTATCGGGCCATTGCGATCGCTTACAGAAATCTAGGACATGCAGAGAAAGCTATGCAAGCGGAGCTCAGCGCCAAGGGTGTCGTCGCCTAAACGTAATAGGCAAACGCGCTTCGCCAGCATCGAACTAACGGACGCCGCGACAATGAAGCTAAGACATGGACGCATGACTCGGAATCAGGCACGACATGCGATAACGGCACGAAGCTGCAGCTGTCGGAGCGGTGGCGTCGACATCCGACCACGGCCGGCCTTTACGCTCGTAGAGTTGCTAGTGGTCATCGCCATCATCGGCGTGCTCGTCGCATTGCTGCTGCCTGCGGTGCAGGCGGCACGCGAAGCATCGCGGCGTTCGACGTGCTCCAATCATCTCAAGCAGATGGGTCTCGCCGCGCTTAACTACGAGAGCGCGCGTGCCCATCTACCGCCCGGCTACCTTGCTGGCGAGAACTTCATCCGTCCAGCGAACGCCAGTGACTCAAAGGGCCCGCATCAGTTCTGCGGCGTGCTCGTGTTTTTGCTCCCGTATATGGAGCAGCAGCCGTTGTATGACCAGTTTACCGAGACTCTCGACGTTGGCATCGACAATCGAGACGGCAACTACGCCCTGGAACCTAATGCAAGCGTCGCTGCCCAGCAAACGGTCGAAACTTACCTGTGCCCCACCACGTCGGACGTGCCACCCGATCTAGGAATCATCGACAAAGCGTACGGCATCCTCGGAGGAGGTATCCTCAAGCTCAATAGCGACCGATGGGGTGACATCGACGATAAGCCTTTCGGACGCACACACTATCTTGGCGTGACAGGCGTGCTCGGACCTGTCAGCTCCAATCTCGTGTACAATATTCGCGGCGTATCGCGGAACGTCACCGACGAATTGCTGGGCGTCTTCTCGGTGCGATCGCGGACCGAGCTAGCCCAGGTTACCGACGGAACCTCACAAACGCTAATGTTCGGCGAAGCTCCAGGCACCATCGGCATTAGTATTCCCGACCGCGCCGAGCCCGGCACATACAGCGGCTTCATCGAAGGTTTCGCTTGGGCTGGTTGGGGCACACTTCCCGCGTTTTCGGGGCTGGACTTTTCGGGCTTTGAGATCGGCGATGCACGCTATGATGCAATCTGGTCGCATTACAGCTCGCTACATTCCGGTGGGATTGTGCAATTCTGCTTCGTTGACGGATCCGTCCACAGCTTGACGAATGACATCGAACGAGAACTTTTCTTGGAGATGTCAACCATGCAGGGTGGCGAGCTTATCGACGAGACGGCTTACTGATTGTCTTCCGCGGCAGCAAACGACTCCACACGTTTCTACAGTGTAAGGTTGCTAACGCGAAGCCCGTGGCTGCAGACGGTCGTACCAATTGCGCTTCAAAATGATCGAAGTCACGATGACAACCACCACAGCTGCCGCGGTTGCCGAAAAGTTCCGCAGCACGAGGTAAACCGGCGCGGCGCTTAGCGCGACTTGCCAAACGATGCCGACCGCGCAATTGGCCATGTCGCGTGCAAAGTCACGGTTGGGAACAAAGCTGCTGTCTTTTGACTGAAGCCGTTGCACGACAGGCTGCCAAACGCCCCACGGGCGGACATCGCTATAGAATTTATCTAAAACATCAGGGTCGTCCGGCGAAGTCAACCAGCTAGCGACGACAGATGCCAGACCACTGCCAACCAGCAGAACTGGAAAGAAATATAGCGACGGGGCAGCATGAATCACGTCGTGTATGTCCGGCATCGCAGCAGACATCCATTGCAAAATTGCGTCCGAATAGTTTGCTAATGCAAGTGATAGGAAAACACCGGTCACCATGCCAGCGAAGTAACCCACTCCGTTGAGACGCCACCAAACCCACTTTAGCACATTCGGTGCGGCGTACCCCCCATACAAACCACCGACGATCCACTGCATGTGAGAATTAATGCTCTTTGGATAGAGCCCCACATACATACCGACGACGACGATGATCGCCGATGCGATGTAGCAGAGTCGAATTAATTGGCGTTCCGTCGCTTGTGGCCAGATATAGCGTTTGCAGATGTCGTTGACAATGTACGCGGCGCCTGCGTTGACCGTCGAGTCGAACGTACTCATGAATGCTGAGAATAGTCCGGCCAGCAGGATCCCCGACAGGCCGACAGGGATAAAGTTTTGCACTACGTATGGCAAAATTTGCTCGAAATCGGGTTCGTCTTGAGTCGCGAGTTCCGTCGAATAATAAGTGAGCGCCAGCACGGTAATACCAGCAATCAACATGTACCTCGGCACAAACAGGATTGGCGAGACCATCCCGCTCATCAAGGCTGCCGCGCGTTCGTCCTTCGTCGCCAGCACTCGCTGCATGTCGTAACCCGGCGTTGGACCAGCAATGCTCGATAATACGCCTTTCAATAGCGCCATCAACAGAAACGGAGTGAAGAACTCATAACCATCGCTGCTAATCTTTTCGGAGACCTTAGGCAGCACGGCGTTCCAGTCTAAATCGACTCGCCATCCAAACCACAAGCTCTGCCAGCCGTCGGGAGTGACTGCAGCGATGCCCTCTGTCGTCGTGAGAGTCATTGCGATAACACAGACCATGACTGCCGCAATCGTCAGCAGAAAGAACTGAATCACGTCGGTCAGCACGACGCTGTACATGCCGCCGATAATGACGTAAATCGCAGTGATGCCGATCACAACCATGCCATAAGTATTTGGCTCGTATCCCCACGGTAACATCGCTGCCGCAAACTTGCCGACGCCAATAAATGCCAATGCAATAAAGGAAATCACACTAACAAGCGCAAACAGCACTACGCTCAGATGAGCCAGTTCTAGTCCCGCACCATTGCCGAATCGTGTCCGCAGCCATTCAGCGCCGGTGATGACGCCGGAACGCCGCAGCCAAGCGGCGAGAAAAATCATCAGAAAAACTTGATTGAATGTTGGCCAGACCCACGGAATCCAAAGGCTCTTTGGTCCGTAGACGAACAGCAGCATGACCATCCACATTGTGCCCGTGATATCGAACATCCCAGACGCATTTGAAATGCCAAGCAGATACCAAGGAATGCTCCTGCCGCCCAGAAAATAGCTATCGACGCTTTCGGCAGCACGTCGAGATAAAATTACCCCCGCGACGATCACACCGATGCCGTAAAGACCGATGATGACATAATCGATTGTGTGCAACGCCAACATGCCGTGCATTCTCTTCTGATACTGAGCGAATCGCCGGTGACAAGGCAACGCTGACAAGCGTCAATAACCTTGAAAAGCCAACACAGGCGGGCGTACGAAAAGTAATTGCGAGATCGCTAGTGACCACCTCGCCCAAGATATTCCAGCGAAACGTAACAACAGCCCCAAACACAATTGGGTTGGCTGCAGTAGTCAAGCTGCAACTCACAACGTGGTTGTCTAGCTTAAGTGTTTTTCGTCAAAGATCAACGCAGAAACAGTGGGAATCGTCATGCCGTTTCATGATCACCTGCCGGCCAAACCGCGAGCACAACTGTCATTAGGACCGCTCATTCGACGACGCGGCGACGAATTCGGCTCTCTCCTTCACGTCGCAGCTTCCGGGTATACTGTCGGCGCGGTATCTGTCTGCTACATAGTGCATCTGCATATCTTCCCGATAGGCGTTACTCCAGAATGTCTGAACCGACTGGCGAATCCAATGCGATCGCCCGCGCTGGAAATAGTCCAGCAACCGTTGACAGTCTTGCCACCGACCTGCGCAATCTGGGCGTACGTCCTGGCATGACGCTGCTGGTACACTCGTCTTTGAGTTCGCTCGGGTGGGTCTGCGGTGGCGCGGTCGCGGTGATCTATGCGTTGCAGCATGCTCTCGGCCCCGAAGGCACACTCGTTATGCCGACGCACACTTGCGATCTGTCTGAACCCAGCAACTGGAGCAATCCGCCAGTCCCGAAGTCTTGGTGGCAATCGATCCGTGACAGCATGCCAGTATTCGATCGTCAATTGACTCCGACCCGCGGCATGGGCCAGGTGCCAGAAACTTTCCGCACGCAGAACGGAGCATTGCGAAGCAACCATCCGCACATGTCGTTCT
The DNA here is from genome assembly GCA_039184115.1 of Planctomycetota bacterium. Classification (GTDB taxonomy): domain Bacteria; phylum Planctomycetota; class Planctomycetia; order Pirellulales; family Lacipirellulaceae; genus Bythopirellula. Next base: position 10,348 of record JBCDBK010000006.1, read on the forward strand.
CGGCACGCGGGCCAAACGCACGGCTCATCACGTCTGATCACGCCCTTGAGTCGGGACTTGGAGAACACTCGCCCCTGTCTCACATCTACGATCTCGAAGGGTCGATTCTATTGCTGGGCGTTAATCATGAGTCGAATACTTCGATCCATCTGTCCGAGTACCGGGCAGACGTCAGCGGGAAGAAGCGCATCCGCACTGGTGCGCCCATCATGATCGACAACTGCCGGCAGTGGTGCGAGTTCGACGAGTTGGACCTAGAGACCGCGGACTTTAACCGACTGGGGGAAGAATTCGCGACGGCCACGCAGTTGGTTCGAAGCGGAAACGTGGGAAAGGCTCACTCGTTACTAATGCCACAGCGTGCCCTGGTAGACTTCGCCGTTACCTGGATGGAGGCGAACCGCTAGGCGAATGCTGGCATCAACAGGCAGAGCTGGCATTGAGCCAATAGTGCCGGGTTGCTATCATCCCCGTCCCAAAAAAGAGATGCTGACTACGTACACAGCGGACAATTGCTGAAAGGGAAACAGCGTGTCTAAAAAGGACGACGAAAACTGGTGGCAGAATTCGAACATTCAATCGGCGCTCATCACGGGTGCGCTCGGCCTGCTGGGCACGGTGGTTACGATCTTCGCCACCCGTCCAGCGCCTATGCCCATATCTCCCTCACCCGTGGGGCCGACGGAGTTGCCGAAGTACGCTACCGATCCGCCTTCACCGGGTGCGTCGATCGCTAGTCCGAATAGGCGACTCAACTTCGCTGCTTTCCAGCAACTAGCAACCGACGTGCATCTGCCGTCAGCGGAGCGCGAGCAGTTGGTCGCGCCACTCGTTGGAGCACAGGTCGTTTGGAAGGGCTACTTCGATGAGCTGACGATTCACACCGACCCAACAGACGCATCCTACTTTACGATTAACTTAGTCGAGTCTCGCGCCAAACTCACCCAGTCAATGTTCAAAACACCTGCGTTGTTTCGCATGCCACAATCTGAACTTTCTGCTGCAAGGTCATTGCGAGCCGGCGATCAGATAACGCTGGTTGGCACATTCGAGAGCCACTCGTTGATTGGCACAATCGTCACGCAAGGGCATCTACTGAAAGCACCATCAATCGCGAACAGCCGTGACACGTCACGCAACAATTGACGCCGACCTGCGATCGCATTGAAACTTGAGCTCACCCTATAGTGGTGATGTTAACCGTTCAAATACCGCTCGAGCTGGTGCTTAGCGAACCACTCGCGATCCCAGTGCTGGTCAGTGAGCGCATCGCGGTGACTATCTGGAATGACGTAGGCGGTGCATTCCATAGGTCCATGCTCAGCCGCTGCAATAACGGGAATGCGATCGTAGAAGTCGGACTCATACGCATCGAGTTCGAATAACGCGTCCTCGGTCAAATCGCGGTAGACGATACCCTCGACGTGATCGTCGGGCTCAGCGCGGACGATCCCTGGAAAAACGGCGTCTTTTACTCGATAGATAGCAAACCCTGGCAAAGTGGCCGACTCGGACGGAAACTCGCCAACGTCGATACGCTGCCAGACCTCTGGAAACATTAATGTCCCGTAGGTGAAAAGATTCATGACGCTGCGAAATGGCCAAATGACGTAAGTCCGAATGACCAACAACGCAAACGCCCGCTTTGCTTATTCGGGCACAGTCACCTAGTCATTCACTGTCTAGCAGCTTACCGCGACCGGCTGACAACTTCCACTGTAAACATTGTTCAGCTTATTCAGCCCGTTGTAGGCTGCCACCTTATAACATTCAGCTAAAGTGGGGAAGTTAAACACATTATTGACGAAAAACTCAGCAGATCCTTGCAAGGCCATAACCGCTTGACCGATATGAATCAATTCGGTTGCGCCGGTACCAATGACATGCACGCCCAAGAGCTGATGCGTTTCTTGGTGAATCAGCATCTTGAGCATTCCCAGTTCATCACCTAGCAGTTGTCCGCGAGCGATTTCTCGATAATTGGCGATACCCGATTCGTACGGAATACCTTCAGCTGTCAGTTGCTCTTCAGTCTTGCCGACCATCGAGATTTCTGGCACCGCGTAGATTCCATAGGGAAACAGCGACGTATTATAGTTGCCGCCACCATGACCGAATGCGTGGCAAATCGCCCGTCGGCCTTGCTCCATGCTCGTTGACGCAAGCGACGGAAACCCAATCACATCGCCAGCAGCGTAGACGTGATCGACGTTCGTCTGATAGAACTCGTTGACCTTCAGGCGCTCGCGATCGTCAAACTCGATGCCAACTTTGTCGAGGCCTAACTGCTTGCATACTCCCTGCCTGCCGACGGCATAAAGCAAAGATTCGGCATGAATTGTTTTACCTGATTCAAGCTGTGCTTCAACAAGTCGCTGCACTATTCCGTTTTGGATTTCCACTTCCCGGATTGCTTCGACTTTCTCGCCCAATCGCAGCGTTATTCCGCGCTGGCGCATGAAGTACTGGAACGCGTCTGCGATCTCTTGATCGAGAAACCCCAGCACCTTGCTGCGGCCTTCAATCAAAGTGACTTGGACGCCGAGGGTCGCCATGATGCAGGCGTACTCGGTGCCGATCACACCGCCGCCAGCCACGATCATCGTCTTCGGAAGGTGATCGATCCGCATGACTTCGTCACTGGTAAAAATAGTCTCACCATTGAACGGCACGCTATCCGGACGCGCCGGTCGTGTGCCAACGCCCAGTAGAAACCGGTCACCAGAGATCGCGTCGGCCCCATCTGGCCCATCGATGGCCAGTTCGTGTGGACCGGTAAATCGAGCATGTCCCCACAACAGCTCGACACCATTTCGGTCAAACTGATCGCGGATAATCTCCCACTCGTGACGAATTACGCGTTGGGAGAAGCTAACCAGATCCGCAATCGTGATTCGCTCTTTCGTCTGTCGAGGCGAGCCAAACATGCCGCGCCGGTTGCCACCCGTCAAATGCAGGACTGCTTCGCGTAGTGCCTTGGAGGGAATCGTGCCCGTATTTATCTGGGCTCCGCCAAGTACCTGATTCTTCTCGATGACCGCGACTCGCTTGCCGAGTTTTGCCGCCTGAATAGCTCCTTTTTGTCCGGCGGGGCCAGTGCCAATGACGACGCAATCGTAGTGCTTCATTGATCTATCTCAGGATTGCAGAGAAAACGGTGCGACGACCTAGGGGGCTTGCCTATTGCAGAATCGGGCACACTGCCCATGCGGCTTCAACCTCCGCAACTTTGCCGGTATTACCGGAAGGCTAGGCGAGCGAACTACTTCCGCGTAAAACGATTGTGCGGGCTGGTGCAACTGAGCCCCGTATTACATGGTCATTTAGAACTTCACTCACATCCGATGGATCTATTTGCAGCCGCCGAGGACGAGAATCGTCGACGCGCCCAGCCGTTGGCTTCGCGTATGCGACCACGCACGCTGAACGAATTCGTCGGTCAAGCGCATTTTCTCGGCGAGGGCCAGCTCCTCCGACGCCTAATCAAGGCGAATCGACTGACCGCTCTACTCTTTTACGGCCCTCCCGGCACCGGCAAAACCACACTCGCTCATCTGTTGGCAACGGAAACTCGATGCCGGTTTCGGCAGCTCAACGCCGTTACCAGCGGAGTCAAAGACCTGCGCGAGTTGTTAGATAGCGCCCGTGATGCTTTATTGGCCGAAGGCACGCGTACTCTGCTGTTCATCGACGAAATCCATCGCTTTAACAAGACTCAGCAAGACGCGCTGTTGCCCGATGTTGAGGAAGGCACGGTCGTACTCGTCGGCGCAACTACTTCCAATCCGTTCTTCGCCGTGAACAGTGCGTTAGTGAGTCGGAGCCGTGTGTTCGAATTCCAGCCGATTACGGAAGAGGACATTCGGTTACTTCTGCAGCGCGCCTTGCAAGATAGAGATCGCGGACTAGGCAAGCACGAAGTCCGCCTTCATAACGATGCGGCCGACTTTCTGGCGAACACCTGCGATGGCGACGCTCGTCAGGCTCTCAGTGCGTTGGAGATTGGGGTGCTGTCAACAGATGAACGACCGTTGGAGTTCACACTGCAACTCGCCGCTGAGTCTGTACAACGCAAGGCGGTGCGATACGACCGCGATGGCGACACGCATTATGATGCCATCAGCGCGCTAATTAAGAGTGTACGTGGCAGCGATCCCGACGCGGGCATCTACTGGCTGGCGCGCATGCTTGAAGGAGGCGAAGATGTGAGGTTTCTGACCAGAAGGTTAGTCATCCTCGCTAGCGAAGACGTAGGCAATGCCGATCCGCGCGCGATTTCTATAGCCGTCGCGGCGATGCAGGCTTGCGAGTTCGTTGGTCTGCCGGAGTGCCAACTGAGTCTCGCCCAGGCGGTTACTTATCTGGCTTGTGCCCCGAAGTCAAACGCTGCGACGGTTGCCATCAACGAGGCACGTCGCGATGTACGCGAAGGACGAACACTCCCCGTACCGATGCACCTTCGCGATGGCCACTACCCAGGTTCTGAGCGGCTCGGGCACGGCCAAGGCTACGAGTACGCGCACAACGCGCGAGATGGTATCGCGGCACAAGACTATCTAGGCGTCGAACGAGAATACTATCGTCCAGCAGACCGCGGTTATGAGTCTGAGCTAGCGACGAGACTTCGGGAGATTCGCCGTAGGCTGCGCGAAGGCAACCCACGAGATCAGGCTGACGGATAGTTTCATCGGCGAGAACTCAACTTTGCTGCTACGGGCGATTTATCGTCGTTCGTTGAGGCGGGTTTACAACTGCACATGTTGCGGGCGATAATCCGGTTTCAAGCGCAATTTTCCGCACCGCTCCATTTATCGAGGCCTGAGCCAGCTATGATCACCGTCGGCATGAACTACCACGTCATCGAGGGTAAACAGAAAGACTTTGAGGACAAATTTGCCGCTGTGATTGACGCTCTAAATGCTGCCGACGGTCACAGTAGCTCGACTTTATGGAAAGACACCGCAGATGGAGCTTCCTACCTGATCACTAGCGAATGGTCTGACGAAGACGCCTTCAAGAGCTTCGTCACCAGTCAGGCATTCCGTGACGTCACCAACTGGGGAAAAGAGCAAATCCTCTCCGGCCGACCCTCCCATAAAGTCTACAAGAGTTGAAAACGTGGCTACGTCTAGCGAAGCCAGCGCAGCGCCGCAGGAGCACGTGGGCGTTATCCTGGTCGACCACGGTTCGCGTCGCGAGGAGAGCAACAAACTCTTGCTTAAGGTCGTGGACGCGTACCGCGAGCACACTCACTGGTCGATTGTAGAGCCGGCACATATGGAACTGGCCGAGCCGTCAATCGCCACGGCATTTGCCACCTGCGTCGAACGCGGTGCCGACCTCGTGATCGTCTTCCCCTATTTTCTCTCACCAGGAAGGCACTGGCACAGTGACATTCCAGCGCTGACTGCTGAAGCGGCGAAACAACACCCGGATGTGAAGTTCTTGGTCACTGCCCCACTCGGATTGCACGAACTTATGCTGCAAGTTATTGACCAGCGCATTGCTCATTGCCTTGATCATGCGGCAGGAAACGCCAACGCATGCGAGATTTGCGAACCAGCTGGCGACTGCGCAATCAAGACGGGCAGCTGAATTTCTAGATTCTTACTCACCGGCAGCACCCCGTTTGCCGCTAGCGGCAGATAAAGCTTAACGATTGCGCAAGATGTGCCGATAGTTGAATATGCGGGTAGTTTTCGTGGATTGGAGCTTACCTAGGCTACCTCTGCCTGCTTCTCGATCATCTTTGGAGTGACTGACGATGCGATTGCTAGCACTTGGTGCGGCGTTTCTCGCTTTGTGTTCTTCTTCTCGCGCCGACGAGCCATTCGTCCCTGGCACGGGTCAGTTCGTTTCGATCGTTGGCGACACTTTCGAAGATCCACGTTGGGGATACATCAAGAACGGCGCCAAGGCGAGCCACGAGGACGACGAACAGCAACGGCCACCCGGTGGAAAGTCTCGCAACGGACGTTGGTACGAGAGCGCGCTCCGAGGTCAACCCGACGTGGTCAAGCGTGTACCGACTCCGCCTGGCGGACTGCCCGGTAGCGATGGCGCGATGCTGTTGGCAACGAAGTACTCAGGCATTCCAGGTCGATTGGCGGGCAAGCAAATGCAGGACGATTTGCTGATGGGCGTGCAAAGCCGCATTGGCAGACCGGTGCCTGTTGGTTGGAGCCCAAGTTGCACCGTGCGTGTCTACTTGCCACCTTTTGACAAGTGGGAGAACCGCACTGGTGCTTCGTTCGGCATCCGTGCCGATGTACGGGGGCGGAACCGCGACGGCGAAATGGGTCCGTACTGGCCCGGCTTCTTCGTCTTATTCCGCAGCGAGACCAGCAAGAAGTTTGAGGACGACTTTGCCCAAATCAGTTTTCGAGCCCAACCGAGCGGACGCGATCGCGGCGGACCAAAAATCTATGAATCCGGCTGGTGGACGTTCGGTATGTCTTTCACGCCGGACGGACAAGTGCACTACTACGCCCATCCCGGAGTGGAGGATCTAACTGAAGAAGACCACCTGTACTCGAGTTTTCCGTACGGGCGACGCTGTTACTATCTTGACAACGTCTTCTTTAACGTGGCGAATTGGGAGAATGGCAAAAACTGGTCGACGCCATGGGTGGTAGACGATCCGAAGTTCTATGTCATTCCGCCGAAGGGGCAGAGCCTGGCCAACTTGGTTCGCAAACGAGGCTCTTCCAGGATCGCTCGCCAGCCCGGTTACTCACGCGGCGGACGGCGACCACCGCGTCGTTAGCAACAGATATTGCAGACATACAGCACGGCGGTGGCGGGTTCGAGGGGGGCACGCCACCGCCGTCTGTTTGTTATGATGTGAAGTCTCAGGACTGCCGCAACACTTCGCATCAACACGCATGCCCGCATCTGGCTGGAAATTCGCAATCGACGTCGGTGGCACATTTACCGACTGCCTCGGCTATTCGCCAGATGGACTGGTACAGCGTCACAAACTACTGAGTTCTGGCGTCACTAAGGGTTCTGTCGGTAGCGCGTCGACCGCATCTTATTTGGTTGATTCGTCGCGAGTGGGTGATCCAACTGACTTCTGGGTCGGATTTCGGCTGCAGGTTCTCGACTCGGACGGCACCACGCTTGCCGAAGCCGTAGTGAGCTCGTTCGATGCCGAACTTGGTCGACTGGAGTTGAGTTCTCAGTTGACGGACATGCCGCTCGTTGGCTCGACGTACGAACTGTCATGCGGCCTCGAAGCGCCTGTGATCGGCATTCGTTATCTGCTGCGGCTGCGGCCAGACCAGGACGTGCCCGCCGTGCGGTTACGATTGGGCACGACGCGCGGCACCAATACGCTACTAACTCGATCGGGCAAAAAGACTGCGCTGCTGACGACGCGAGGATTTGGTGATTTGCTCGACATCGGCTACCAGGATCGACCGAAACTGTTCGAGCTAACGATTCGCAAGCCCAAGCCATTGACGACCAAGTCCATCGAGATCGATGAACGCGTAGCAGCAGACGGCCAAGTGCTCGTTCCATTGGACGAAGCACGCGTCGAGCAGCAACTCACGAACCTCCACAACGAAGGAATTGATGCCGTCGCGATCTGCCTCCTGCACGCGGATCTCTTCCCGCAGCATGAAATCGCAATTGCCGGCATCGCCAAGCGCATCGGTTTTTGCGAGGTGAGTCGTTCGAGCGAAGTCGCGCCTGTGGCCAAGCTCGTCTCTCGGGCCGAAACGACTGTCGTCGATGCATATCTCAGACCTGTACTGCGGGAGTATCTCGACCAACTGCAATCTTCACTCCCAGACAGCGAGATTCGCTTAATGACTTCCGCGGGTGGACTCGTTTCGCCTGACAGCTTTCGCGGTCACGAAAGTGTACTGTCGGGACCGGCGGGCGGAGTCGTAGGCTACGCTCGCGCGGCAAGGATTGCTGGCTTCAAACGTGCGATCGGTTTTGACATGGGTGGCACCAGCACAGATGTCTCGCGCTATGACGGCTATTTTGAGTTCGAATACGAAACACGAAAAGCCGGCGCAAGATTGATCGCCCCAACACTAGCAATCGAGACCGTCGCAGCGGGCGGCGGTTCGATCTGTCAGTTCGACGGCGCGAAGCTCAGCGTCGGCCCCGACAGTGCCGGTGCCAATCCAGGCCCAGCATGCTACGGACGCGGGGGACCGCTGACCGTGACGGATGTGAATTTTTACCTTGGTCGCATCCTCCAAGAGCGATTTCCGTTCGCGCTCGATCGGTCGGCGGTCGAAGCGCGAATCGCGGAACTGGCGAAGTCCGTCCGAGATGCGACCGGCGAGCACCTCACTTTTACACAACTTGCTGAGGGACTTCTCGAAATCGCGAACGCCAACATGACTAGTGCCGTGCGGGGCGTTTCCATCGCGAAAGGAGCCGATCCCAAAGACTATGTGCTTGTTGCCTTCGGTGGCGCGGCTGCACAGCACGCGTGCGCCGTCGCCCGTCAGCTGGGTATTAAACGAGTCCTTAACCATCCCGACGCGGGCATACTGAGCGCTTTCGGAATCGGCTGCGCTGAGATTGTGCGTCACGCCGTCGCCGGAATGTCGACACCTCTGGAGCAGCTTCAACCAAGTTCGCTGGCGGACCAGTTTGATCGACTGGCTGCAGCGCCAGTCCAAGCGCTAATGGCATCCGGAGTCGAACCGGAAAAAGTGGTCGTGGAGCGGAGCCTCGACCTACGCTACGTCGGAACCGATGAGCCTCTGAATCTACCGCACTCTGATGATCTGCAGGTAGCGTTTGAGCATCTTCATAGGCGACGCTTTGGCTACATACATGAACACAAAGGAGTCGAAGTCGTCGCTGTGCGTGTCAGAGCTGTCGGCCAAGCAGAGCAGCCGCAAGCATATTCCACTTGCTGTGACACCGTCGCAGCGATAGGCGAGTCGACGACAACGATATGCTTTGGAGGTGAGCAACTAAAGACTGCCGCCTACACGCGCGAAACGCTCTCGCCAGGCATGTGTGTCGAAGGGCCTGCAATAATCGCCGATGTGCATTCGACAGTTGTGATCGATCCGGGATGGCAAGCAGAGATGCTCTCCGGCGGCGAGCTACTTCTCCGCGATCGAGAAGATGTACACGACGCGAAGATTTCTCGAATTGACGCCGTGATGCTCGAGGTGTTCAACAACCTGTTTGCGGGCATCGCGACGCAGATGGGTCACGTGCTGCGCCGCACATCTTCGAGTGTAAATGTCAAAGAGCGGCTCGACTACAGCTGCGCAGTTTTTTCTGCAGATGGTGAGTTGATTGCCAACGCGCCACACGTGCCGGTGCACTTAGGTGCGATGGGCGAGACGGTGCGCCATCTGCTGGACGCGCGCAATTCGGTGAGCCCCGGCGATGTCTATGCGACCAACGATCCCTATCGCGGTGGCTCGCACTTGCCCGATATCACCGTTGTGACGCCCGTACACTGTCCGAGCACCGGCAAATTGCTGTTCTTCACTGCCTGTCGCGCACATCATGCCGAGATCGGCGGCGTTCGTCCGGGTTCGATGCCGCCCGGTTCGACGAGCCTCGCCGAAGAGGGCGTGTTGATCTCAGACTTCGCGCTCGTAGACGGCGGCATTACCCGCGTAGACGAACTGCGGAAGCTGCTGTCGTCTGGCCCCTACCCTTCTCGCCGCGTGGAAGAAAACCTCGCCGACTTGGATGCCCAGGTCGCGGCAAATCAGCAAGGTGCCAATGATCTACTAGCACTGGTCGATCAGTACTCCTTTGACCTCGTCGAACAGCAGATACGCAGCATCCAAGCGGCAGCTGAGACCAAGGTACGTCAGGCACTTTGCAATCTCGGAATCGAAAACTGCGACTTCACCGACTACTTGGACACAATCGACGGCACGAGCGTACCGATCTGCGTCCGAATACGATTTAACGATCGCAAGGACGGCCCTGCAGCGACCATTGACTTTGCTGGGACGGCTCCTGTGGTTGCCGGAAATCTGAACGCCAATCGCGCCATCGTGACGGCCGCGGTGCTCTACGTGCTTCGGCTCCTCGTCGGCGAAGACTTGCCGCTTAACGAAGGTGCGCTGCGCGCCGTGGATATCCTGCTGCCGACATGTTTACTGAATCCTCCCGCGGGTCAAACTCCAGAGACAACTCCCGCCGTCGCCGCAGGCAACGTCGAAACCTCGCAGCGTGTGGTCGACGTTCTGCTCGGGGCACTCGGCGTTGCGGGCGCTAGCCAAGGCACGATGAACAACCTGCTGTTTGGCAACGAATCCTTCGGCTACTACGAAACGATCGCCGGCGGCTCAGGCGCGACTGCTGCCGGGCACGGTGCAGACGCCGTGCAGATCCACATGACCAACACACGCGCGACCGATCCCGAGGTTCTCGAACGCCGTTTGCCAGTTCGACTTTGGGAATTCAGCATTCGCCGCGACTCCGGGGGCGACGGCAGGCATCGCGGTGGCGATGGTGTTGTGCGACGGCTGGAATTCCTCGAGCCGCTGCAGGTCTCGCTCATTACCGGTCGCCGTGGCCCTCATCCTCCTTACGGCGCCCAAGGAGGAGCACCGGGGCAGTTTGGAAAAAACAACTCAATCCGCCATGACGGTTCTTACGAGCCACTGCACGCAATCTGCGAATTTTCTGTGCAGCCGGGAGATCAACTGGAGATTCAGACACCAGGAGGTGGCGGATTTGGAAAATCCAGCACTGAGAACTCGCCAACACTCGGTAATGGCGTTGGAAGCTAGCCACCGCATCACCTAAGTGAATGATCTACTCCCGCTTATTCTGCAGTGATCGACCGAATTCGCGCGGAATCCTGGTGACGATTTCGGATAACCTTCGAATTGGAAGCCGGGTGTGGACCGCCCGGAAACCCGGTCTTGTCCAGCGGAAAAGGTGCGCCGTTGGATAACCGCTGGCAAATCCGGCGACTCGCCCAGCCACGTAAGCTATCCGCGCTCATCGCAGAACCAAAGTGCGGTATTTAGCACAGAAGGACGAGGGTAACAGCGTTTCAGGCCGGTGTGAGAGAAGCTGCTGAAGTCGTGGCGACAAGATTCAGCTACAAATAGCGAAGGCACACGCGCGAATCTCGGTAAGTCCGACTGCATCGCCGTGGTCTAAAGTTGAGAAAGATGGCCATGCGGCGTTATTTATCAGCCGGACTTGGTACTTCTATTAGGTAAGGTACAGGGCTGAACCTGGCGTAAAATCCGATCAAACATGGACAAACCTGCAGATTTCACCGAGCGTTTCGTCAGCGATCTGACGGCGAGTCAGCCGCGTTTGTTCGCTTATTTGCTCTCGCTGTTGCGCAGTCCCGATGAAGCGCGCGACGTGCTGCAAGAGACTAATCTCGTGCTTTGGAAGAAGCTGGACGAGTACCCCCAAATCGCCTCGTTTGAAGCCTGGTCGACTCGAGTCGCATACTTTCAAGTGTTGGCATTCCGCAGAGACCGCGGCCGCGATCGTCACGAATTTGACGAGCAACTGATTCAGAAGATCGCCAGCGCCGCCGAGCAGGCTACTGCCGGCACCGACGAGCGGCTTAGATTCCTCACCACGTGCATCGAAAAACTCTCGGCAGCGCATCGCGACCTACTCTCCGACCGCTATGGCAAGCAGATGAGCGTCAAAGACTTAGCCCAAACTATGGGAAAAACACCTGCAGCGTTGGGGATGACTTTGTACCGAGTGAGACGGCTCTTGATGGATTGCATCGAATCGAAGCGTCTGTCGAAGGGGACCTTGGAATGAGTGAGCTGCAATCTATGCACGGCGTCGAACGCGCCGACATGCTTATAGTGGGGTATCTGGAGGGTCTGTCCACCGACGACGAGTTGCAAGAGTTCTACGCTCTTCTGGCTGAAAACGAGAACGTACGTGCGAAATTTAGCGAGCAAGCCGCCTTGCATGGCGTCCTAACGTGGATGCACGAGCAACGAGTTAGCCACGAGTCGGACTTTGAATGCGAGCGAACGCCACCTCCAACTGAAATCGTATCCCAGCACACTACTTCTCAGTATCAGTGGTTGCCATACGCCATGCTTGCCGCGTCGTTGGTACTGTTTGCTGCTTCATCGCTGAAGGTCAATGCCCCGAAGACAACTGAAGTGCGCGGACAAGCTCAAAATCAGCTCACCGTTGCACAGACCGGTACTGATGAGAGTGTTGCGCACATTGTTCGTAAGGTAGACTGCGATTGGGAAAACGATCGATGGGGGATTGTCTCTTCGTCTAAAATTGCGGCTGGCCAGACGCTTACGATGTCGCGGGGCTTGATGGAACTGCAATTTGCCAGCGGCGCGCGAGTTACCTTGGAAGCTCCAGTCTCATTTCGCGTCGAATCGGCGATGCGTGGGGTACTTTCGCATGGCAAGCTGACCGCGCAGATACCTAATGCTGCGCATGGCTTCACCATCGAAACACCCAGCGGTGAAACGGTCGATCTCGGTACTGAATTTGGTCTGTTCGTTGGCAAAGATGGCGTGACCGAGACTCATGTATTCAAGGGAGAAGTCGTAGTCCACCCAACTTCGGATCAGATTGAGGAGAGCCAGCTGAGTCTCACTGACGATATGGCGGTGCGGGTCGGTGGCGAGGATTCCCAATTGAATTCATTTGCCTCGGTGCCCAGCCGTTTTGTCCGACTCGATTTTGACTCGGACGCAGAGCCGCCTGTACCAGTTATCGATCGAAAGTTGACACTTTGGCTCGCAGCGGACCGGCGCATTCAGAAGGATGAGTTTGGGAAAGTTGCTGCATGGGGCGATATTCTTTCTAAGTCCAATCAAGTCGCGCAGAATGCCTGGCAGGTCGACGAGCCCAAACGCCCGCTCTGGGTAGAGAACGCAATCGGCGACAAACCCGCCGTGCGCTTCGGCCGAAGAACGCAGATGATTACGAAGCCACTTACGCTTGGGTCGGCTCAGTCAGTTGCGATCGTTTTCCGCATTGACCGTGATCTGGTGAAGAAATGGGGGGTCAGCCACCACGGTCGACAGCTTCTCAATCTAAACGGCCCACCGCACTTAACTTTACGTATCAATGAGTATGAGCAGCTCGTAAGCCAGCTGCATACCGGTGCCTTCAAGAATCGCGAGGGCAAGAAGCGATACGGCAGCGCCGGCAAGACCGTGAGCAAGCCCGATCTCGGCAACAAACCGTTCGTAGCCATCAGCGTCTACGATCCGTCTACGCAATCTTCGCGGCTCTATATGAACGGTATTCAGGTCGATCAATCAAGAGCAGCCAAACTGCAGCCCACGAATTCGCCGCGATCGATCGGTTCTCACCCCCATTTCCCGAACTCGCATTTTTTCGGCGATATTGCTGAGCTTATGATCTACGATACCGGCCTGAGCAACAAAGAGGCCGAAACCTTGTCCGTGGGGTTGATGGCCAAATTTGGAATTGGATCGTCAAAGCAGGTAATTCCCGAAAAGTTGGGCCAACTTTCCGCCGATTGGGAGCAACCGAAGTAGAATGTGTAATCGAATGATTCGAGTCTTTTCTCTGTATGATCTTTTCTGGAGTGTCTCATGAAAATAGAACTGCTTCGCAGAATTCTCGTTCCGACTCTGCTTGTCATGTTGATTTCAATTTCCAGTGACGCGTCCGCCACGGTCGTCGCGCCTTCCAACGCTGGCAACGACCTTTTGCACGCGATCGGCTGGCAGACGTTCGAGAATAGGACGTCCGGCAACAACAACTCCGGCATCGCGGACACTACGCCTGATAGCAACTCTACGTTTGATGCCACTCCAGTTGGCTCGCATGCCGCCGTGTCGGGAGGTGGTCAGTATCTGACCGGTCGCATTGGTCCTGGCGCGTCGAACTTAGGTCACGACGGATTTGGCCAGAATGCCGGTAGCGGTTTTCTCAATGGCCCTACCTTTGGCAGCGGCAGTGTCGGCTCCGCACCGTTCGGCTTGAACATTGTCGATGTGCCCCTCGCCGACGGCTCCGCTGGCGCACGTATCGGCCCGCAAGGCCAAGCGGGTACCAGCGCATGGAAATTTCGCACCAACGGCAACGACGAGTTTGGTGACTTTTCGATTACCAACAACAGCGATTTCTTTTTTCGCGTCGAGAGGATTCACTTCGACGCGAGAGTAGGAAATGCTAATTCTCCATCAGATCTCGATTTGATCTATCTGGCCAGTGGGAATAGCAATCTGCTTCGAGTCGATAACGGCAACGAACTGAATGACTTGACGATCCTGTCAGACATTACATTCAATTCCGCACCTAGCGTTCAGAATATTTCCCAGAGCCTTCCGGGTGCCCTCAACGTGCCTACGGCATTGCGTCTCGCCCCTGGAGATAGCGCGTCATTTCGTTTTCGGTGGACCAGTTCCGGCACCGCTTTCGCAGAGTCTCAGATCGACAATCTGGCGATTGCAGGCACGTTCCAAGACCAGAACAACGGATTCGCGCTTATCAATCCGGCCACAGTTCCTGAGCCAACCTCAATCGCGGGACTCACGGTGATCACGCTGATTGTCACCCAGCGACGGCGACGGAACGGCTGACCGGTGACGACGACAGGACAGGGCTACGTCTGAATTGGAGGCAAAGATTGACGATGTGGATTCGACGACGTCTCTGGCTCGGTGCGCTGATCGCCATCGCGATTTATGCCAACGGCGATACCGCTGCATTTGCTGCGGTCACAGGGGATAGCAATGGTGGTAACGATTTGCTTCACGCCATTGGCTGGCAAACATTCGACAACGCCGGAGCCGACAATAACTCCGGTATTGCCGACGGTACGCCAGACAGCAATTCGACTTTTGACTCGACGCCCGTAGGATCAAACGCGAGCGTCATGGGCGGAGGTCAGTACCTAACGGGTACTATTGGCGTGGGAGCTTCGGTGCTCGGCAGGCAAGGTTTTGGGCAATCCACAAACAACAGTTTTCTACAAGGGCCGACGTTCGGCAGTTCGGCAGTTGGTAGCGAACCGTTTGGCATGAATATCACTGACGTGCCACTCGCCGATGGTTCGCCAGGACTCCAAGTTAACGCGCAGGGCGTCAGTGGCAGTTCGTGGAAATTCCGCGGTAATGGGAATCAGGAGTTCGGCGACTTTTCGATCAAGAATGAAAGCAGTTTCTCATTCCGCGTCGAGCGGATTCATTTTGACGCTCGCTCGGTCAATGAGAATTCTCCCAAGCGCCTCGAGCTGCTGTACCTCGCTTCGGGCGATAGCAATCTCATTCGCGCCGACAATGACGTCGAGGTCTTGGACCTGCGTGTCTTCTCTGATATCACCTTCCCATCGGCCGAGTCGAATCCGAACGTACACAACGTTTCCCAAAGCATCGCGGCCCAACTGGTTCCCAGCACCGCAGCGAGGCTGGCGCCGGGCGACTCCGCCTCTTTCCGCTTTCGATGGTCCGACTTTGCTACCGACTTTGCAGAAGCTCAGATAGACAACCTCGCAATCTCAGGAACCTTCTTGGACCAAAATAACGACTTTGCACCAATCGATCCTGCTGAGGTTACAGCCACATCGGGAGACTTTGACGCAGATGGCGATGTCGACGGAGCTGACTTCCTCGCGTGGCAGCGGACCGACGCCTCAGCACAGGGATTGTCGGAATGGCAAGATAACTACCCTGCCAGCTTATCGCTTTCGAGCATCCAAACGGTACCTGAGCCAACCGGCGCGACCCTGGCTGCCGTTATCGCAATACTGCTAGGCGTGTCCCGGCCTTCGCGACGTTATCATTATCATTCGCCGAATCATGACTGAGCATCAGCGAGCCAACGCATGCTGTGTATTCGCGCGAAACGTCAGTCCGGCTTTACACTGGTCGAGCTTCTGGTCGTAATCGCGATCATCGGCGCGCTAGTTAGTCTGCTGCTGCCAGCTGTGCAGGCCGCTCGCGAGGCCGCCCGCCGTGCACAGTGTCTGAGTCACCTGCGACAGCTTGCATTGGCATGTCTCAACTATGAGAGCGCACGTGGCCGTCTTCCCGCAGGTGCGGCGATGGCAGGTTCATTTCCGGCAAATAGACTCAGTCCACTAAACTCAAACAACAAGTGGCAGGCACAAGCCGGACCGGCACTGCTAGACGAAGTTCTCACCTTAAATCAGAGCGGATTTCAGGGACACAGTTGGATCCTCGAAGTGTTACCGCAGCTAGAACAGTCTGCACCCTACGACCTATGGGACTTCGATTACAGCGTTGCCCACAACATCGAGGTGCTGAATTATCAGGTCGTTGACATTCCGACGCTCTATTGTCCGTCGCGGCGGCGTGGCATCGACGGCGACCAGCGAGAGATGCTGCAGAAAAACCCCGGATCAGCTGTTGTGGAAGAGTGGGGCGGCACTTTCGGCGTCGAAAGCGGCGGCACAGACTATGGAGCTTGCTACGGAGCCGGTAACTGCTTCAACAATGAGTTCAAAGGGCTGCACACTGGATGGGGCTGCGTAGGGCCCGATCAGATTCTGCTCGGTGCCATGCCCCCTAAACGAGGAGCCAGTGCCGGCGGAATTGCAGACGGAACGAGCAACACGACATTGCTTGGTGAATTGCAACGCAACTGGAGCGACGACACCGCCGGCGGCCTAGCCGGTGGGCTTTCGAGGCGGAACTGGGATGGTTGGTTCCGCGGAGGTGCGGCCACATCATTCACCACATACTCGGTCGATGGTGACGATGTCTATCTTCAATCGATATACGGCGTCGGCCTTGGCGAGAACCTTGGCACCGGAATCAATTCGGACTCGCCAGAGGCACCCGGTAGCGAGCACCCAGGCGGAGCACAATTCGCTTTCTGTGACGGTTCGGCGCGTTTTTTGAGCGAGAATGCCGATCCAGTGATTTACTTCGCCCTTGGCACCAAAGCCGGAAGTGAGATTAATGCAAGTGAAAACTAAGTTCGCTTTAGCTGTCGTCGTCGCGTGCCTTACCGTAGTTTTCGTTGCGCGTGGCTTCGCATCGGACCGACCGAACCTAGTCGTCTTGCTGGCCGACGACTGCACTTATCGCGACATTGGCTGCTATGGTGGACAGGCAAGAACACCTCACATCGATCTTTTAGCGACCGAAGGGATGCGGTTCGAGCGTTGCTTTCAGGCAGCGCCGATGTGCTCGCCAACGAGACACAATCTATACACTGGGATTTATCCTGTAAAAAGCGGGGCTTACCCCAATCACACGATGATTTATCCCGACGTAAAAACGGTTGTGCATTATCTGCAGCAGCAAAAGTACCACGTCGCGCATACGGGCAAGCTGCATATTAACCCCAAGTCGAGTTTTCCATGGGAGAGAATTCGCAGTGGGTCCGAGGAGCCCAGACTCAGGCAGGTCGATCGCTTTCTCGCTGAGCAACGGCAATCCAAGCGGCCGTTTTGCCTCTTTTTTTGCTCAACCAGTCCTCACAGCCCCTGGGATCAGGGAGATGCCTCCGTCTACCCGCCAGAAAGCATCGTACTGCCGCCTTACATTATCGATACGCCGGTTGTGCGTGAGAACTTTAGCAACTACTTGGCCGAAGTCTCACATTTCGATTCCCAGGTCGGGGCCGTACTCAAACTGCTAGATCAACATGGTCTGCGTGATTCAACCCTTGTGATGGTGCTGTCGGAACAGGGAAATTCTTTTCCATTCGCAAAGTGGACTTGCTACGACCACGGACTTCAATCCGCAATGATTGTGCGTTGGCCGCAACACGTCGC
Organism: Planctomycetota bacterium; assembly: GCA_039184115.1. Taxonomy (GTDB): domain Bacteria; phylum Planctomycetota; class Planctomycetia; order Pirellulales; family Lacipirellulaceae; genus Bythopirellula. Next base: position 28,043 of record JBCDBK010000006.1, read on the forward strand.
GGCGGGGAGCGTAAGCAAAGCAATGGTCGAGTATGTCGACGTCACGCCGACGCTCATCGACATCGCCGGTGGCCAACCTAGCCCAGACCTAGACGGACAGAGCTTTCTGCCGGTACTCCAACAGCACACCGATCATCACAAGGACCACGTCTATGGGGTTATGACGACCCGTGGAATCCACAACGGCTCCGACGCCTACGCGGTACGTTCTGTTCGCGGTCACCGCTACAAGTTGATCCTCAATCTGAATCACGAGTCCGTGTTCCGTAATGTCAGCATGCAGACGGACTATTATCAGTCGATAATTGCTAAAGCGGACCATGGAGATTCTAGCGCGCGGCACTTGGTCGATGCCTATGCAAATCGACCGCCAGTTGAATTGTACGATCTAGACACCGATCCACTCGAACTTGCGAATATCGCAGACAACCCAGCGTCCGCTGAAATAGTCGCGACTCTGAAAGCACGACTCCACCAGTGGATGCAAGATCAGGGCGATCTTGGCGTGCCAACTGAGTTGGCTGCCCGTCTGCGACAACCCAAAGCAACCCCAGAGAACACACGGCTGGATGCAAGCGAACTGAGGCATCGGTCGAAAGCCGCACCTCTCAACTGAGGGGCAACTCAGTTCGTTTTGACGTCGAAGTTGAACTCGTTGTTACCGGGCTCCACTTCAACGGTCAATTCGGTGTTGCGGTTATACTGGGCGGGAATTCGCCCGCGGCGCGGTCCTGCGCCCTCCTGCGATATGTACTCGATACGAACTTTGTGGGAGCCAACTGCTGCCCCCATGGTGTCTTTGACGTACTTCAACTCGTACTCGCCGCGCTCGTTGGTAAAGCCGCTCGAAGAGCGAAAACCTTTTTGCGAGAATAAGATACCCAGTCCAGCCATCGGCTTGCCGTCAACGGTCACCACACCCGTAACCTGGCCGATCGGCGGGCGGTCGCCATTGGAACATCCAACGCAAACACATAATGCAGCGAACGCAACAAGGATCGCACGTCTGTCGAATGGATAATCAATCATTTCGCCTGAAAGCTTATCCGCGATCGCCGATGATGTGAAGACGGCAAAGCTACTGGTCTTCATCGGGAATCTCTTCACCAGACCGCGATCCCAGCGCAAAGTAGACGACCGGATCGATGTTTTCGCTAATAAAGCGCGCAGACGCGTCGGAGAAAGCAAATTGTGCCCCTCCCGGATGCTCGCTGCCGGCTGACTCCGGAGACTCTGACTGCATGCCAGTCACGTTAAAACTCTCTCCCAGTCGCTGGCTTCCGCCCAAATGCGACTGCACATAAAAGACGTCGCCATCGATCGCATAGGTTCCGAAACTGGTGGGATTGCCACCGCGGAACCAACCATCCCAACTCCGTCTCGCAAGGCCCCCGCTGTTCCCACTACTAGTATCTTCGCTCCATAGGCGTTGCAGTTCTCCCAGCAGTATAGTCGAACTAGTCCCGTCAGATATCTGACCGATTTCTGCGCCCTGCTTAGGTGACATGACGCCGATCACGATGTTGTCCGGTCCATAGCACGCCCAGCCTCGATGTAGGAACTTCTTCTCATTGTTAAAGCAGTTTCCGGCACCATAGCAAGCACCGTAGTCTGTGCCTCCCCGGCCTACCTCAAGATTGCCGCCCCACTGGATAACGTTGCTCTTGCCTGGATCCTTCTGGAGCATCAGGCGTTGCTCTTCCGTCTCGACGTCGCGTCGCCGCGACGGGCAGTACAAAGTCGGAATATCTACCACTTCGTAATCTAGCACCTCAATGTTGTGGCCGACGCTGTAGTCGAAGTTCCATCGATCGTAGAGTGCGGACTGCTCGACCTGCGGCAGGACCTGCAATATCCAACTGTAGCCTTTGTCGCCGATGCGATTGGTCCGATTGATTTCGACGTGAAAACCAACGTTACCCGTTCCAGGATCTGGACCGACCGCATATTGCAGGTTCGGATCATTCGATGGGAAGTTTGCCGACATCGCAGCACTCGTTGGGAATTCGCCGTTTGCACTCTCGTAGTTCATGCACGCGATTGCCAGCTGGCGTAGCTGACTCAGGCACTGTGCACGCCGCGCCGCCTCACGGGCAGCCTGTACTGCTGGCAAGAGCAACGCCACGAGCACGCCGATAATCGCGATGACGACCAGCAACTCCACGAGTGTGAAACCACGATCGCAACGGGGTGACAGCCGGTGTGGGCGAATGCGACGAGACATCGGCAGAATTCCTTTTCGAATCAACCGGAGGCGCGAAAATCAGAAGCTCAATGAGAATAGAGGCGTACCTACATGACTGTACCGCAAACCATTGATCGATAACGGCGAATTCGTCGCTGTAACGTGTTACATCAAGCTCTCACGATCTCGCGAAAGCGCTCAGCTCGTGGGCAAATACGAGAATATCGACGATGGTTGATGCAATCTGTGGCTACAATGAAATTAGCGCGTTATCTCCTTGCAGGCAAGTGGTACTGCCAGACGAGAGATAGTTCGCCTTTTCCGCCGGCTAGCCTAATAGTGGCTTGCCACATATGCTCGTCAAAACCTGCAGTCGTTGCAGCATATATTTCAAGCTCGTCAATTCCTCGGATTTCTCCAGGAGAGACCTAATGAAACTATTCCAAGTCGCATTTCCCTCCTCTGTTGCTATTGCCCTAGTTTTCATGGTGTCTAACCCGGCATTAGCAACTATCGTTCTCCAAGATTGGCAGTTTAACGACCCCAATGGGACCAATCTCAGTGCGGTCGCCAACACAGGTACCCTCGGGACCGCATTCAATTTCGGTGGCCCATCGACCCAGAATGGTAATCTCAATCTTGGTGACCCCACGTTCTTCAAGTGGGATGTTGGCACTGGGCAGACATTTCGTACTGCATCATTCGCCGACCTGACATCTGGTCAGTATGTGTTTGAATTCGTGATTGCCGATTGGAACTTTGGCGGCAGCGTAGGCGAAACGAACAACGGCATCAAATTCAACTTCGGCGATTCAACTCTGGGTAGCGCTCAATTGGAATTTGAAGTCGCGCAGTCGCCTGGCAACGACATCCGTGTCCGATCTCAGAATTCCAACAACGGAAATCTCTCAGGCACCGACGCTCAAAACCAACTCGGTGGTTTGGATCTGACCAATACCAATTCGGTGACCGTCCAATTGCTAGCCGATCTCGACACCGGCATCTGGACAACACAGGTTGACGCAGGCAGTGACGGTAGCTTTGTCGATCTGGTCACTGACGGCACGGGTATGAATTCGATCGATCGGATTCAATTGATCATCGAAGGCGGCGCAAATGGTTGGGACTTCGGCGGCGTGCAGGGGACTGCTGGTGACTTCGTTAAAATTGACTCGATCACCCTGACGCAAGTGATGCCGATTCCCGAACCGTCGGGCATTCTGATGGTCGGGTCAGTTGCAATCGGCTGTTCACTTCGTCGTCGGCGAAGATAATTATCAGTGTCACTGCGGAACTGTTATTGTCATTCAAACGACGGAATGAGTTTGTCTTACGCGCGGCTGCAGTTCTGACCTGATTGGCACATCGCACTGTTCCTACATCCGTCTGCCTCATTCAAATATTCCTTCGCAGGACTGCTTCAGGAGAGACCCTATGGCGTTTACCAAGCTCGGTGTGCCTGTCTCAATTGTACTCGCCATCGCTACTGTTCCCTGCCTCGCGCAGAGCGTTGTCTTGCAGGACTGGCAATTCGACGACGTCAATGGGACGAACCTGAATGTCGTCGCAAACACTGGCACACTGGGAACCGCCTTCAATTTTGGCGGCCCGTCGACCCAGAATGGGACACTGAACCTCGGCGACACACCGTTCTTTAAATGGGATGTTGGCACGGGGACAACATTCCGGACGGCCTCTTTTCCTGATATCACTTCCGGACAACATGTATTTGAATTCGTGATCGCTGATTGGAACTTTGGTGGCAGCATTGGTGAGACTAACAACGGCATTAAGTTCAATTTCGGTGACTCGACGCTCGGTAGCGCGCAGCTTGAATTCGAGATCGCTCAGGCGCCCGGCGATGACATCCGAGTCCGGTCACAGAATTCCAACAATGGAAATCTCTCCGGCACCGACGCTCAAAACCAGCTGGGAGGCTTGGACTTGACCAATACCAATTCGGTTACGGTCCAACTTCATGCGGATCTGGATACCGGTGCCTGGTCGACCCAGGTGGACGCCGGAAGCGACGGAAGCTTCGTCGATCTCGTCACCGATGGCACGGGCATGAACTCGATTGACCGCATCCAGTTGGTTGTGGATGGCGGAGCGAACGGCTGGGACTTTGCTGGTGTGCAAGGCACAGCTGGAGATTTCATCCAAATCGACTCGATCACACTGACGGACGTCACGAATGCCCTTCCGCCTCCGGTTGTCGAGATTAACTCCTCGACGGCCACAAGCTTCACGTTCGGATCGTTCAACTCACAGCCGACCGTGTTCGACACGACTGGTGAGAATATCGTCATCAACGATGACTACACGGCTGGGTTGCCTGATTTTCAGAATGGCGGAGTCGGCTACGGCTTTAACGGTCAGAACATTGATTTCGATGCGTCGACGCATGCATTGGAGATTGAAGCAAGGCTGCTTGGCGATAACGCAGCCGACCGGTTCCGAATTCTGCTTAGCGACAACGATGGCGACGATACCATGCCCTTCACCGGCACCGAAGACTACGTTTATTTCGTCGACACCAGCGACTTCAACGCTTCGGACTTCAGCACGCTGACAATTCCACTTGGCAGTGGGACCGAAGACGGTGTGCAAAACCAATTCGGCTCGAACAACGCCGGTGACGGTTTGCAGAACTTCGGCCTTAATCGCGTTGCCTTGCAGTCGTTGGCCGAAGACATTAACGAGGCTCCCAACGGTAAGCTGGCGATCGAAATCGCTTCGATCAAGATCGTACCATTCGAGACGCAGTCGGGGGACGCCGATCGCGATGGCGACGTCGACGGCGCCGACTTTCTATTGCTGCAACGTACGAACCCGGCGGGTATCGCGGACTGGCTAGCCAGCTACCCGACCAATCCGCTCAGCGCTGTGTCGGCAGTTCCCGAGCCAGCGGCAGCAGTATTACTGCTTGGCATGTCGGTTGGGCTGCTGTGTCGCCGCGTTGATTAGGATGACGCTCGCAGATTCCGCACGCCGAACACTTCTGCAGTGGCCTACTAAGATGCTCAGGCCATGCATCAACGGAAAGAGCAGAAGCCATGTCACTCCGAATGTTCCTGACGACATGGCTTGCGGTTGCGCTCTTGCCAGTATCTGCGCAAGCGCAGGTAATCTTGGGAGACGAGTTTGGCGAGCCGGGTTGGGGTTATTGGGATGCTGGATTTCAGTCGGGCTTTATGCCGCCCGAAGCCGTTGTGTCGACCGAACAGGCGACCAGCGGAATTTCGAGCGTCAAGATTACCAACGTCGCCAACGATAACACGCTCGCGTATGCTGCCGGGCCGTCCAATGGTGATCGTCTCCAAGAATTCTTGAACAATACGCATCTTGAGTTCGATGTCATCTTTTTCAAAGACACTTCGACAAGCGGTTTTCACAATGTTCGCCAAGTCAACTTCAACTTCGGCAACGGTTTTCAAGGCTTGGCCAATCCCACGCCTGTTGCTACGAAAGGCTACGGTTCTGGCGGCGAAGCGGTGACGGTCGAAAACGTCCGACTCGAATACGCAACGCTGCCCGGTTGGGATTCCAGCGTCACGCCTGATTTTCTGCAAGTGATTTGGAGCACTCAGAACCAAGTTGCTGGCACTAACAACGAAGCGATATATATCGACAACGTTCGACTAACCGGGGCCGCTCCCGATCCATTTGCCCATCGCAAGTCGGCTCTGACGGTCCGTGTGGAAGATTCGCTGGGTAACCCACTGCCAAACGCTAACATCGATGTTCAGATGACACGTCACGATTTCCGCTTTGGTACCCAAATCCGCGATCGTTTCGTCTCGATCAGCCAGTCCGAGTTTAATTCTCTGACGACGACGCAGAAGCAGAACCTCTTGCCTGATCAAACCAACTTTGGGGCTGCCTCGCGATACATTCCTACGTACCAGGATGTCGAAAACTACCGTGAGGCAATTCTGGAACACTTCAACTATGTCGTACCCACTGTCGGCATGCAATGGCTGGCTTTCAACAATGCCGGACCGAGTACGCCCGATGCCACGATCAACTGGGCGCAATCCAATGGACTGAGCGTCGCGGCCGCTTCGGTGGTTTGGCAACGCGACCAATGGCCGACCCCCGTACAGTTCCGATCGGAGAACAACCCAAATCCAGCGACCTTCCACAGCGAATTGATCGACGATCGGCTGGGACCTGGCGGGATCATGGCGCGGTACAGCGATACCGGTCCCGGTCCAACAATCTCGGAATGGAAACTGCTCAACGAACCACTCAACGAGACATACTTCGCCGACACGTTCGTTAACGCCGGAATCTACGCCGATAACATCGCCGCGATGGCAGACTATTTCATCCGCGCCGATGCTCAGCGTCCTGATGCTCGACTAATGATTAACGAGTTCAACATCCTCAACTGGAGCAACAACAGCGAAGCAACTCAATATCGCGACCTCATCAATGACCTACTCGCGGCCGGTGCACCAATTGATGTGATTGGAGTGCAAGCGCACATGTCGCGCAACGATGTAACGAAGGCCGATATCATCGCGCGACTTGACATCTTGGCAGAGACAGGACTGCCAATTGAAATCACCGAATTCGACAGTCGCGACGATTCGCAAACTTCGAATCCGCTCACGCCAGCGGAGCAGGAACAGATATTTCGCGACGTGCTAGAAGCGGCGTTTGAGCACGAGTCGGTTGAGGGATTTGATATGTGGGGTTTTTGGGACCCGGGGCATTGGCGATACAACGGGCCACTGTTCGAAAACGATTGGACGGTTAAATCCGAAGCCGCGCCGTGGTTCGACCTGGTTCGTGGTGATTGGATGCCGAGCCTTTCAGGGCAATCTCTCAGTGCTAGTGGGCAATGGGTGGCCAGATGGATGGGACATCAGGGATTGTTCAACGGTACCTATGATTTTGCCGTTAACCTGGATGGTGAGACAACTTTGTTCGAAGGCATAGAGGTAAGCGAAGATGGCCAGCTTGTCTTGGTCGTCGACACTGGCGTGCCCGGTGACTTCGACGGAGACCTCGACGTCGATGGAGCCGACTTTCTTGCCTGGCAGCGCGACGATGCCACAGCCGAAGGATTGGCGGCTTGGCAAGCTGCATATCTCGCAAACGGGTTGGAAGCTGCGTCTTCGGTACCTGAACCTGGCGCGGCCGTAATGCTGTTAGTTAATCTGGGCATCATGGCGATTCGCGATCGCCGTTCTCGACAATATTCAGACTCGTAGAATAGCCAAGGCGTTGGCGGACGGGGAGGTCGCCAACGCCGTTTTAGGGCACTAAACCAAGCATGCAATCTCACTGGCAGAAGCGATCGATGAAGCGAACAGTAGTCTCTCTTGCGACCCTCGTGATTGGTATGTGCAGCGGGACCGCGCTCGGTGCCAAAGAGACTCCGTCGTCCGGGGATCGCCCGAATATTCTGTTCATCGCCATCGACGACCTGCGACCAGAGCTTGCCGTTTACGGCGCCAAGACGAATACTCCCAACCTCGATCGCCTGGCCGAGACTGGCATGCGATTCGATCGCGCGTATTGCCAGCAAGCCGTATGCGGCGCTTCGCGCCTATCAATCATGGGCGGCCTGTACCCCACGAAGACAGGCGAGCAGACATTTCACGTGACCGGCTGGCGCGAGCGTCATCCCGGCTTGCTCACCCTGAACCAACACTTTCGTGCTAACGGATATCAGACGGTCGGACTTGGAAAACTCTACCACGGCACAAGCGGTCCAGGTGTGGATCCCTCGAACTGGGATCGCTGGGTGCAACTTAGCGCACCGCACTACGCGTTGCCTGCGAACGTCGAGATTCTGAATTCCGCTCTGGCCGCCGAAAGGAATGGCGATGCCCGCAATCCGGCGAAAGGGCCCACCACCGAGATGGCCGATGTTTCGGATTCGACCTATGTCGATGGCATGCGTGCCAACAAGGCAATTGACATTCTCAAGGGTTTGGCCGACGACGGTAACCGACCCTTCTTTTTCGGTCTGGGACTTACCAAGCCGCACTTGCCATTTGTGGCACCAAAGAAGTACTGGGATCTTTATCAGCGCGAGGACTTTTCGATGCCGCCCAACACGTCGATTCCACCCGGCTATCTGCGGCGTGCTGCTAACCTAGGTGCTGGCGAGATGAGAAAGTACAGCGACTGGGAAGGAGAAATGCCAACCGACTTCTCAGACGCGATGAACCGACGGCTCCTTCACGGCTACGCTGCGGCTACGAGCTACACGGACGCCAACGTTGGACGTGTGCTCGACGCACTCGAAGAATACGGGCTCGCCGAAAACACCATCGTCGTACTCTGGGGCGATCATGGCTGGAAGTTGGGTGACCACAGCTCTTGGTGCAAGCACACCAACTTCGAATGCGATACTCGTGTACCGCTGCTGGTGAGAGATCCACGCATTGCCGGAGGCAAATCAACACCGCGACTAGTAGAGCTAATCGACCTCTACCCCACTCTATGCGACTTGACGGGCATTGCCATACCAGACCATTGCCAAGGCCGATCATTTCGAAAGCTGCTTTCCGACCCAGAGTTTGCCCATCGTCACGATGCCTACAGCTCTTATCCAGCAGGCAACTTTGTTGGGCATAGCCTCCGGTTTTCCAACTACCGTTACACCGAATGGCGTGACAAGAAGACCGCTGCTGTAAAGACACGTGTGCTCACGGACCTCAAAGCCGATCCGGGAGAGGAAACCAACGTCATCGAAGATCCAAAGCATGCCAAAGCGCTCGCTCGCGCAGAAAAGCGGCTGAATTTGCGGATTAAGATGGCTGTTCGACAATCCAGACCTGCAGACGCCAAGTAGAATGGACTTAGCCAATCACGCCGAGCAATTCAGTACAGCTGATAAATCGTCTGACGGTACAGTCGCATGATCCACCGTATGCACCTACTATCGATGATTGTCTGTATGATCGCGCCGTCTGGTGCGCACGGTCAGATTATCGAGTCGTGGGAGTTTGACGACGCTGCGGGCACGCAGCTATCGGATCTGGCAAAAGCTGCTGGTTCGAGCACCTTTCCGTTTGACAACGCGCACGTCACGACCGACGGGCAAGGGGCTCTTGAGTTTGCCCAAGGTGCCAACTCCACAGCGAATGTTTTTCGTAGCGCAACGCTGACTGACCCCAACCGCACCAGCGGATTGTTTGCTCTCAAATGGACGTATCTCGAAGCAGATCTAAGTGGCGGTGACGCTGCCGATGCTAATGTCGGTTTTGGTTTGCGAGACGATGGCGCCAACGCCGACATGTTCTTGCTTCGGCTTCACAAACAAGGCGGCACCTTGCGGATTCAAACGCGAATCGGCAATGTCAACACGAATTGGTTCGACTTCGGCACATCGGCACTATCCGGTGGCGACACCCCGCTAACTCTGCGAGCCGAAGCCGATCTCGACAACGACCTGCTCGACATCTTCTACACCCTCGGTGCTGGCGCGGAGCAGAGCGTGCAAGATCTTGCGATCCCCGATTTGCAACTCGACAGCATTCGACTTGTCGCCAACACTGACACGATCGACTGGGGACCGACCGATGTCGTGACAGTCGATAGTTTGACGCTCTTCACGCCGACGCCCCCAACCGCGCCGATCACGTTGGAAGTCAACACGACCACCGGACTACTCTCGATGAAGAATACTTCTGGCGCGACGCTTGATCTTGATTTCTACGAAATAACCAGCCAAGCGTCGCTGTCCGGCATGGGTTGGAATAGTTTGCAAAGCCAGGACCTACCAGGATTCCCGGCTGGCGATGGAATTGGAAATGGATGGGAAATCCTAGGTCTAGAAAACCCTGAGACGGATTTCGATCTTGACGGAACCGTACTGGCGGCCGACTTGGACGCTTGGCGAAACGACTACGCCAGTACCGGCAACTCCGATGCCGACGGCGACGGAGACTCTGACGGTGGCGACTTTCTCGCCTGGCAGCAAACATTGGGTGAGGCTACGCAGGCGGGGTCAAGTCTGTTGTCCGAAGCATTCCTCCTGGGCAGTTCTGCGCTAGCCGATGGCGCGGAGCTATCACTCGGCAATGGGTTTCAAGTGGGTGCTGCGGAAGACTTAGGGTTCAGGGTTCGCTTAGCCGATGGCACAGTGATCAGTGGCGATGTGCAATACGTCTCGGAAGGAGCTTTGCAGTCGATACCTGAACCCGCCAGCGCAATGCTCATGCTGGTCGCCCTCTCTTGTATGCAAACGCAGCGAAGCAGAGGACAAGACGATGGCTAGACTGACGAATCGATCAATGCTGTGGACCATCTGTTTGATGTCACTGCAAGTGTCTGTCTTCAGTGCTGCTCAGCAGGTGGGCGGTGCACCGGACCGTTCTCGGCCGAATATTGTTCTCGTTTACGCGGACGACATGGGCATCGGTGATACGTCCGCGTACCAGGACTTGGGGAACAATCCAGACGACTACCAGATCGCAACACCAAACATGGAACGTCTAGCCTCGATGGGCACACGTTTCACGGACGTGCACTCGACGTCGGCGTTCTGCTCGCCCAGTCGCGTCTCGTTGCTTACTGGTAGGTATTCCTTTCGTTCCGATCTGAAGCATAGTGTCGTGTTTGATGGCCAGGACACCAGTCAGTCGCTAATGACGCAAGGCGGCAAGACTTCCAAAACGGTTGGGAATTTGCTCCAGGACGTGGGTTATAAAACGTATGGCGTAGGAAAGTGGCACCTTGGCGTCCAGACGGACGGCAGCTCCATCAATGGCAGTCGCACGCTGCTCGAAGGCCCAACCCACCTTGGATTTGATCGATTCTCGGGCACGCTCGGCAATCCCGACAGCACTGGCCGACTGATCGAAGATGACCAGTTCGTCAAGTTTTCTGGCACCACACCAACAGATTTGACGACCGTGCCCCTCAGCGGCAGTGATACACCGTCCACCAACTGGATCATAGGCGGCGATGACGGTGAGCTTCAGCACGCGAAACTCACTCAGCGACATTTGGACGCAGCCAAGTCATTCATGTCGGATCACTCGCTCGGCGGTCAGCACGAGAGCGCTCCGTTTTTCATGTACTACGCTTCGCACGCGAATCACCATCCCTATTACAACGCCGATTCTATCCAGACTGACGCCAACGGCACCCAGAGTTCTGTCCCGATTACCGGGAACACAGTCGGAGGAGGTCCAATTCGCGTCCAGACCATTCCTGACAACGACGGCGACGGCATTCCAGAGCCGGCCGATTCCCAGTACCCAGGGTCTTTACTAACTTCTGCCGATAATCTCGGCGAGGGATGGGATCGTTATTACGAGGAAGATGGACTTGGCAATCAGGTTGACAATTCTGCGTCACGCCGTGCTGATACGGTTCACGAGAACGACATCGTACTCGGCGAGCTACTCGATTACCTCGAAGCGACCGATGATCCGCGCAATGCTGGCGCGAAGCTCATCGACAACACGCTTATTGTCTTCACCTCCGACAACGGTGCGAACGTTGGCGGGCCGGGTGTTGGTGGATTAGCACAGCCCTCGGATAGCCAGCCCACCAACTTGCGCGGTCGCAAAGCAACGCAGTGGGAAGGCGGCACGCGCGTCCCGTTTATCGCCGCTTGGGCAGGAGAAGTTAGCGCCGGACAGACGTCCGACGCGCTTTTTGGCCAGCAAGACCTTTACGCGACTCTCGCCGAGATCACGGGACAGCAACTCGAGGCAACCTATGCCGACGCCGAAGCAGCGGACAGCGAATCCGTGCTGGCGGCACTTGTCGGAGCTGCCACCGGCGTCGTGCGCGAGACCGATCTGATTTACAAGCGCAACGCGGAATTGATTATTAGGCGCGGCGACCTCAAACTCATCGCGACGGAAACTGACTTCAACAGCAGCGGCCTGCGAATTGACCCCGGCGGCGATACTTCGGGACTCGACTGGGAAGATTTGGTCGCAGTGAACCTGCACGATTTGTCCAGCGATCTCGACGAATCGGTAAATCTGATCAACAATCCGGCTTTCGCAGCCGAGCGCGATTCGATGTTTCGATCGTTGCTCGCGGCTGTCGGTCCCGATGCAGAAGTCAGCTTCACTCGAGGAATCGTTGGCGATCTTAATCACGACCGCGCTCTGGACGCCACCGATTGGAGCATTTTTCGAGCGGGTTTTGGCGACGACCTCTCACAGAAAGCGGACTTGGCCGCATACAAACGCGGCGACCTCGACGGCGACCGCGACGTCGACATCGACGACTTTGGACTCTTCAAACGGGCATTCGACCTTGCCAATGGGTCAGGAGCTTTTTCCGCGATGACCAGCGCCGTTCCAGAGCCGTCGACAGTGGCTCTCGCCACGCTGGCGACAATTGCCGCCTTAGCGCGCAGAAAATAGCATTCTACTGTTCGCCAAATGACGCGCATCGCACCGGCCATGTCGCGCGGGAAACGAACGTTTTTCGGGCTTTCCCGAATCCCAAGTATCCGTGATAATCACGACGCGACAGGATGAAATTCCACTTCTCGATCCCAGGCTAGGTTGAGCGATGCCCAGAAATAAGATTTATCAGAATGCTGCCGAGGCCATCGGCGAAACTCCCATGATCCGCATCAATCGGTTGGTGCCGGAAGACCACGCGACGGTCTACGCCAAGTGCGAGTTTTTTCAGCCGCTCAACAGCGTCAAAGATCGTATTGGTGCCGCGATGATTGCGGCCGGCGAACGCGATGGAAAGATCAACGCCGATACACATATCGTCGAACCGACAAGCGGTAATACCGGCATCGCACTCGCGTTCGTCTGTGCGGCGAAGGGCTACAAACTAACACTAACCATGCCAGAGTCGATGTCCGTCGAACGCCGCGCACTGCTACGCGCAATGGGCGCAGAATTGGTGCTAACACCCGCTTCAGGCGGCATGAAAGCGGCCATCGAATCTGCGAGTGAGCTGGCAGCGGGTGACAACTGCTGGATGCCGGGACAATTCGACAATCCAGCGAACCCAGCAATTCACGAAGCAACGACTGGTCCTGAAATTTGGGAAGATTCTGGTCACGATATCGATGCCATGGTCGCGGGCGTAGGTACTGGCGGTACGATCACCGGATCAAGTCGGTTCTTGAAGTCAAAGAACGCCGACTTCAAAGCAATCGCTGTCGAGCCAGCAGACTCGCCAGTGATTGGTGGTGGCGATCCTGGCCCCCACAAAATCCAAGGGATCGGCGCCGGCTTCATCCCCGACAATCTCGATACCTCGATCGTCGACGAAGCAATAACCGTCAGTAACGAGGAAGCGTTTCTGTGGTCGCGAAAGCTGGCCAAGGAAGAGGGTATCATGGCCGGTATCAGCAGTGGTGCCAATATGTGCGCTGCCGCAAAAGTTGCCGCGCGACCCGAAATGGCCGGCAAGAAAATCATCACGATCATGTGCAGCTTGGGCGAGCGTTACCTGTCAACTCCGCTGTTTGAAGGTCTCACTGGCTAGAGAATGTAGAAGTGACGGTTCAGAGGGCAGAAGTCAAAGCGGCAATCTGCTAAAATTAGTGACTCTGACTTCCACATCCACATTCTGACTTTCATGTCTACCGACATTCCGAATTCGCGTGGCACGCTGCCCAATGGTCGAGCAAGACTCCCCGAATGGATGCGCGTGAATCTGCCAGCTGGCGGTGCGCAGACGACCTTCAATGGCACGCTCGACATCGTGGAGCGCAACGAGCTGAATACGGTTTGCGAGGAAGCTCGTTGCCCGAATATTCATGACTGCTGGGCACGTGGTACGGCCACGTTTATGATCGCCGGCAAAGAGTGTACGCGAGGGTGTCGGTTTTGCTCTGTTGAGACACTTAAACAACCCGATCCACTCGACGCTGATGAGCCTGACCGCCTAGCCGACGCGGTCGAGCGAATGGGTCTTGACTACGTCGTCATCACCGTTGTCAATCGTGACGATCAGCCAGACGGTGGCGCCGATCACTATCGCCGCTGCGTTGAAGCGGTGCATCATCGCTCGCCCAAGATCGGCGTCGAGCTGCTGTGCAGCGACTTGGACGGAAATTGGACTGCCCTAGAGCGACTGCTCACCGATAGCCCGCTTTCGGTCTTCGCTCACAACGTGGAATGCGTAGAGCGCCTGGACGGCGAGGTGCGTGACCCTCGGGCTTCGTTTTCGCAGAGTCTCGAAGTGTTGAGAAAGGCAAAGCACTTCCGACCCGAACTATGGACCAAGAGCAGCGTGATGGTCGGACTGGGAGAAACCGACGTCGAGGTTTCCAACGCGATGCGGCGCCTGCGTAGCGTTGGCGTTGAACTGCTTACCTTGGGCCAGTATCTCGCACCAGGCAAGCCCGGTACACGCTTTGTGCCGGTGGATCGGTACGTCACTCCTGAACAATTCGACCACTGGGCGATGGAAGCGCGGGAACTTGGTTTTCGCGGCGTCGCCTCCGGGCCACTTGTGCGAAGTTCGTATCGTGCTGGCCTGCTCTTAGAAGCGGCCAAACAAGGTCGATGCTACGTGACGAGCGGCCAAGGTTGACATGTCTCCTGTCGGTCACACTCTGACTGGTATCGCAATTGGGGTTTTGACATTACCCACAGGTGCATCAGTACGTAGCCGCCTCGTATGGCTTGCCGCAACTGCTGGCTTCGCGAATGCTCCCGACCTCCCGCTCCCGTGCTGGGGCCACGATCGTTACGACATTAGCCACAGTGTTTTTATAACGACGCTGGGCGTCTTCGTCTGGGTTCTGATAGCCTTGTCTCTTCGAACAACTGCCTGGCGTGTACCGCTCCGCCTCGGAGTGGCATGTGCGCTAGCTTGGTTTAGCCACCTCTTACTTGATACTTTTTACAATCACGGTAAAGGACTAGCCATATTCTGGCCGCTAAATGAGGGCCGCGTTGCCCTACCGGTTCCTTACTTCAGCACACTGAGGCTAGATACCTTGTTTTGCCACCACAACTTGGAAGTGGCTGCAATCGAAGGCGCGGCTTTCGGACTACTTTTGGCAGTAAGCGTTGGCGCCAAGGCATTGATGCTTCAGCCCGTAACGCCGAATGACCGCTGAAAACTGGCGTTCGGAGTCATACAGCCAACCGTTATAATCGGCACGAGTGCGATCGGCATCTGTCAGAGCTTGGGGACTTTGGTCACTTTCCTACGCTGGCTGCGCGATAGAACCCATATTTGTTTGTCCACGCACTCCCCTGCGAATCGGAGAACATCATCATGGCAACGGTCGATAATTCCTCGCTGGTTGATCAGATTGGCGAAACTGCCGGCGCAGTCTGGCATACGCTGCTTGAACATGGACAGCTGACGATCACGCAACTTGCCAAAGAAGTCGATGCCCCGCGTGATCGAGTCATGCAGGCCCTCGGTTGGCTTGCGCGCGAGGACAAAATTCGCGTCGAAGAAACATCGCGGCGAAAGGTTATCTCGCTGTCTTAGGTCAGGTCAAGCAAGAGTTCCGCGTCGAGCAACATCTCCGGCTGCGCGTGATCATACTCAGGTGCCTGCAACGAAAATTCCTGAGCAATCGCAAGCAAGCTGTCGATATCCAAACCGCAGAAGAGTGGTCGCGGCTTAGGGGTCAACAACTGGGTCGCTCTGGCGGCGTGCCGTTCGACGCCGCTTGGGTTCCCTTCCCTCGCTTTGACGGCAGCCGCAGCGAGCTTGATGAGCCCCTTAAGATAGTCGGCCATCTCGCCGCGTCGGCCAGCAGCGTGCCACAGAGACTCCCACGACTCGTGCGCCTCCCAGTAGTAACCGTGGTTGAATAGGTCGATGCCGTAGAGATACGGTTCTGATCTTCGCCAATCTTCCGGGCTTAACGGCGCGACCTCGTCATGCGCCTCGCGGTGCATGTGCCCCTTGGGATCGCTCACCGGATGAGGAAAGTGGCCAGGAACGTACGAGTATGGCGGGAACTTTTGGTCTGAATATCGTGGACGACCTCGCGTCATGGCATCGCCGCTTCGCTCATCTCGAGTTCCAAGTGCAACGAAAGCGACGAGTCATCGAGACTCATTTCTGCGTTAAGACCTCTGAACCATTCCAGTAGCGGCAATTGAAAGTCATCCGGCACCTCTGTCAGCAGAAATCGATTGGCTGCAGGCATCGAAGACGAAACCCAAACTTCGAGTCCTCGATCGGGCTCGTACAGCTGGTACTCACCTCCAAGCGGGCAGGCGAATGTACCGTCGATCAGTCGCTCAGCCACCTCTTTGCACTGATGCCGGGGCACACCCAACTGGTTGGCTAGCGAGTTCATCACTCGGGTGCCGGCCGCTGAGGCGTCGCGTGTTCGCATATAGCCAAGCGCATTCACGGTTTCGGCCAGCTGCGTTCCCGTCAAATCCTGCAGGCTAAGCCACGCCTGTGCTGGTCGCTCGGCCGGGACCTTTTGCAATTGCGGAAGCACCTGATTGACAACTTCAGGCTTGAAAGAGAGCAACAAGAACTCTTCACGCTTGGCCTGCCATATGTCGGCGCCAACTGCCTGCGGCTCGGGACCCTGGGCGACTTCTCCGCCAGTAAACCACGACAGCAGCCCCGCATTGGGCCACGCGCCGAGATACCCACGGACGAGTTCCGCCGGCGGCGCATCGGGACGAACTGCACCGCGTCTGACGACCAGCGGAGAACGAAAGTCTCGCAGTGCGCCGAACAAATGCTGATCACCGCCATCGTTTTCACCGGTCAAGCCAGGAAACGACACAACGGCTTCGCCAGCCAACAAGTCTCCCTCGACCGGCATGAGCCGCGTATCGGACGGCTGACCAATCCAGTTGCCCAATTTGCCGAGAGCTTCGCGCAACGATCCATAGGCTCGAACATCCACGGAGATCTTTTCGTCACCACCTTGCTCGACTGGTGGATTACGCTTGATCGCAGCGACGATGGGCGGCATCTGAGCGACACTGGCCCTGACGGCCTGGATCGTGCGACGATAGATGGCAATCTCGTGGGCAGTTGCGTTCTCGACTTGGACGTCAGACACGGGCACGAAGAAACCAACCGCGCCGCGCTGCGAGTCATGCCTGTTGTCTTCTGCAATCAGCAATTCGCTACCATCTGGTCGATAGCCGAAACTCGCGGGCAAAACACTCGCCAAGTCTAGCTCATCAGCATTGCCGTTGGCGCGCGCTTCGCCTTGGGCCGCAAATCCCGCCAGTTCCAAAACTGCAGACTCACGAACGCTGCGCATGCGGCGGTAGTTTTCGATAACGTAACTTGGCGTACAGAGATTCTGCCAGAATAGTTCCGACACGAAGGCAAACATCGTGTCCTCGCGATCTAGTGGATACGTCTGCCTAGCACGCCGAAAACTCGTCAATTCAGCTAGCGACCCCTTGCCCTGCCCAGCCTGTAGAAAGCGCTCGACGAGTGTTCGCGAAGTCGACACCAAATGCACGCCATCGCGATTGGTATGGTAGGAGCGAACCTCACCGGTGGGATTCGAAATTAACGAGACCGACTTCCCTTCGATCTCAAAGGTCTCTTCCGTGGCGTCCTCAAACTTGGCTAGCGACGCGCGACGTTGATTTAGCAAATCCGCTGCCAGCAAGACTTCGTTCTTCGCTTGAAACAGCAATCCAATGCCTGCACCCTGATCCATATATGGATCCATTCCAACCAGTGCGGCATCCTCGATTACCTTCGGGCCGAAGATTTTTGCCAGCGCATTGTATTTGAGTGAGAGTTGCTGCTGTATGCGTTTACTACTACCACGCGTCAGTCCACGGCGCATGATCATATTGCCGAGGTCGCCCTGCCACTTTTGATTGAGTTCGCGCAACCATAGGTAGTTCGAGAAGCTTCCAAACCTCACATAAAAACACTCGGACGGCACGTAGTTGGCAAGCGTCTCGACGGCGACCTCTGGCAGGCCGTCGGCTACTTCGGCCTCCGCAGTCCACGCTTCCCGAGCGGGCAATTCGATCAACTCGTCGAATGGTCCTGATGGATCCTGGAGCAGTTCTCGATCGATGCGCATGCGGTGCGCCTCGTTCACAAGCAGATAGTCAAAGGGGTTCTCGCGATCGCTGCTACGGCCAAACAGGCTGGACTTCGGCGGCGGCATCGTCAGCTTCAAACGCCGCGCTAAAGTGGCGACCAAAAAGTTCTCCGCTAGCGGCGGGTACTCGCCATTCTTGAGCAGCTGTTGGTAGCGTTTCGAGTACTGCTGCCACCACTCGTCTAACATCCGCCGATGGGCGTTAGAATCGACGACCGGTCGGACCCGTACACCTTGCTCGTAGGGCGTAAACGCCGACAGGTCCAATGGCTGATCGCCAGCGAACAGAAAGTAGACCGTTACGCGTCGCGGCGCCTCGAGATCAAGCAAGCCACGTATGATGCCACGGACAGGCTCCTGCTTCAAAACCGGATATAGAACCCGCCCCTGCGCTTCGAGCACGGTAAATCTCTCGTCGCTCAATGGCAATAATGGCTCGCCACGAAGGACATCCACCGTAACCCTTCCCACGCCAAAGGGCTGGCCTGCAAAAGCCTCCGATCGCGCCGCTGCGAACACCTGACCCACTGGCATAGCCCAACACCAGCAGCAAGCTGCAATTAGTACGATCACTCGGATGAGCAGCTGTCGACTCATAGAAACCTGACTTAAACCCATAGGAAACGAATTGTCGATGGCACAACCAACTCAGTCGGATTTCTGCCAAACAGACTATGCTACCGAGCGAAAACGCGACTTAACAGGGATTATGTGCCAGAATTGCCCTCCTGGCGACATTCGGCGGATTGGAACGAGTCGGCAAGCTGCTGTTTCGACAAGATGTTGGCGCGGCGCTTGCAAGTTTGGCACTTTGTCTGGGACAATGATTTCATGCTTTTCCCGCGCTTTTCTCTCCGCACGATTTTGATCGCTGTCAGCACCTGCGCAGTCTTCAGTATCGTGCTCGGCCAGGCGGTACGAGGCGAGGGTTGGGCCATTGTGGTCTCGGTGTCAGTGGTTAGCCTGTGCGTGATCTTGGCCTTTCATGCGATTGTTTATTTGCTTAGCGCTGGATTCACGCGCCTACTGACTGCTCAGCACACTCCGGCCAAAACCAGCCGCGGTGGGATTCAGTCGACGCCAGACCAACAGTCTGCGCCGTCGGGCCACGAAAACACTACGGGAACTTAGTTAGCCATAGCGACTTGAGTTGAGAACCGAGTCCAACGATGACTGAACTGGAACAGAGGAACCTCGCTATTGCCATGCTGCGCCGCCGTCCGTGGATTTGGACGCTGGTAACGGTTGTTGCGGTCATTGCCCTGCTACCGCCGACCCCGGCGTGCGCCACTAGCGGCGAGCGCGTGACTCTACCGCTTACAATCGCCAACAAGCCTGGTTTTTCGAAGGCTACGGGATTGCAGATCGTGGTGGACTCGACGTGGTCGGGCGATCGTGGCTATCGCCCGGTCCGCGTTACGGTCAACGTGGCCACTGCCGCTGCGGGTGACACGTTACTTACCATCCGCTACTCGGCGGGCACCTGGCGACGCAGCGATCGTTCGATGACGGTCGAGCACGATTTCGAAGTTCCGCAAGGCGCGACGACCGCCCAGACGCAATTCCTGGTGCCCCAATACTCCGACTGGAACACCATCGAATGGGATGTGTGGGTTGATGGCGCGAAGCATGAGGCTTTGTGCATGTCGAAGATGGGGTTCAACGCCAGTGGTAACGGGGCAGTGGCAGTTGGCCGTTTCGATATGGGCACCTCCGATTGGCGGGGCAGCGGCGGCTTTCTCGTTCAGTCGGTCATGTCCAACGCTGTGGAAGAGCAAGTCTTAGACATTTCAGATTTGCCGAAATCGTGGCTAGAGTACACCACGCTTGATGTTGTCACAACTACTCCTAATGCGTTGGAGTTCGCACGTGTCAGCGCACCTGACCGTCTGGTGCATTTGCTGCGTTGGGTGCGTGCTGGAGGTAACCTTTGGGTCATGGGCGTCGGCGAAGACTTCGACCAACTCGGGCAACTCGAGCGCGTATTATCGGCCGCTCAGTTTGAAGATCCGGCAGACGACGTCTCGGACCCACCACTCGACCAGTGGGAGTTTCTGAAGTTCGATCAGAAAGGCCGGCAGAGATTCAATGACATTGTCGCGCTCACCATGGACGTCGCGGAAGAACGTCAGAAGCTTACCAAAGCGGAGCTGGCCGACAGCCGCTTCCCCGATACCGCCGCGGATAGCCGCCAGTGGTTCGTCGCGCGGGCTTACGGGCTGGGCACCGTGTTGGCACTTCAGGATACTGGCGTTAGGCGTCGGCAGCGAGACGCCACCGTCACGACGCTTCAACGTAGCGCGGCGAGTGACAATCTCAGTTGGTCTTTGCGTCACGGTAACGACCCGAGCACTGGCAACCCAAACTTCAACTACTGGTTGATCGCTGATGTGGGAGCCGCGCCGGTATTCGAGTTCCAGATGCTCATCACGTTGTTCGCTATCGCCATTGGTCCCGTCAACTATTGGCTGCTCAAACGTCAGAACCAACTTCCGCTCATGCTACTAACCGTACCGATTGCCGCGTTAGGCGCGACGGCGTTGCTGTTTCTCTATGGATTTCTCGCCGACGGCATCAGCACTCGTGCTCGCGCTCGTACACTCACGATGCTGGATCAGTCAGAGGGCGAGCTTGCATCATGGGCCAGGCTTACCTACTACGCCGGCATTGCCCCATCCGATGGGCTGGAAATGCCGAAAGATACCGCGGTCTATCCAGTGCTGCCGTCGCGAGGCTCGTCCTCGACATTCGGGCGAAGTCAGTCCAATGAACAACGCGTCGCAGAGTGGCAACAGCAGCAGAGACTAACGCGCGGCTGGCTGGGATCGAGAACTCCTACCCAATATTTGACCATGACGGCCAAGCCTAGTGAATTGCAACTCGCGTTTCAGCGCAAGGGCGATAGCTTAATCGTCGACAATCAACTCGGCGCAGAGGTTCTTTGTCTGGCTGTGCAAGATCACCAAGGTAACGTTTTTCTTGCCGAAAACCTGCCAATCGACGGCAGCGCGACACTGACGCCAAGCGACTTTGTCGATGCCTCGTCTCAGCTCCGTAGATATTTTTCTGAAAGCATCTTGCAGCTGCCTCCGGGGTACGTAGAGAGCAATCGGTCGCGGAGACGCAACTATGGCGACTCGATGACTGAAGGACTCATGGAGCTGCACTTCGAGGCGATGACGTTGCCGCAAGCGATCGGCTGGCGCAACGGCTCGTATGTCGCCGTCACGGCCAATGCGATTGAGCTGTCACTTGGACTAGCAGACGCCAGCGAAACGGAGAGTTTTCACGTCGTGCGAGGTACTTGGTAGCGTGATCGGCGTACGGCAACCACTCATCGAATTGCGAAACTTGCATCGCTACTTCGGCGAAACGCGCGCAGTGCAGGACATGAGCTTCAAGGTCTATGCGGGCGAGGTGTTCGGCTACATCGGTCCTAATGGTGCCGGTAAAACAACCAGCATGCGGATCCTCGCGACGCTCGACGAGCCCACTGCCGGCGATGCATATGTCGATGGCTTTTCTGTTGTCGACGACCCCGATCGTGTGCGTCGCCGCTTGGGCTTTATGCCAGACTACTTCGGCACCTATCAGAACGTGAGCGTCGTCGAATACTTGGACTTTTTCGCCCGTGCCTACGGACTACACGCCGAAGAGCGACGCCACGCAATCGGTTCGGTGATGGAGTTTACGCTACTCGACAAGTTGGCGCACAAGCCGATTGATGGACTGTCGAAGGGTATGAAGCAGCGGCTGTGCCTCGGTCGAACCATGATTCACAACCCGTCAGTCCTGATTCTTGATGAACCTGCGGCGGGACTCGATCCACGTGCTCGGATCGAATTGCGTGAGATGATTGCCCAATTGGCAGAACTCGGCAAGGCCGTGCTGATTAGTTCGCATATCTTGACCGAATTGGCTGAAATCTGCGATAAGGTCGGCATCATCGAGCAAGGCCGACTGCTGGCCGTCGGTACCGTGGACGAAATTAGTGCGCGCACCGAAACGACGAGTCGCGTGCGTTTGCGAACACTCGACGACACCGAAAAGCTCCTCGACTGGCTCAACCATCGAACGGATGTTTCTGACGTAGATCTCGAGGGTAATCTCGTCACGCTCAACCATGACGGCGGCGAAGCCGAGCAGGCTGTCCTGCTGCGAGAAGTGGTTGCGGCGGGTTTCTCGGTGATTGAGTTCGCCAGCAAGACCAAGAGTCTCGAAGACGTCTTTCTGCATGTCACGGAAGGACGGGTGCAATGACCAGCATCACACCGACGTCAGCGGACGATTTGTCTCAAGATCGGCAAGAATCTGCCAAAGCACCTCGGCAGAGTTGGCTTGGGAGGGCATGGGACGCGGTGGTCGCGGTGGCGGATCGGGCGAATCCAATTCTCGTCAAAGAGACGCGACAGGCGCTGAAGAGTCGGCAGTTCGTCGTGGTGTTTCTCATCGTACTGATTGCCTGTTGGATCGCCAGCTTTATGGTGGTCGCGATCGTCGGACCCGAGGTGTATTTTGTGGCCGCCGGCGCGCAGATGCTTTTGGTATACGCCATCATTCTCTCCTTTCCATTAATGTTGATTGTCCCGTACACGGCATTTCGGTCGCTTGCCGCCGAACAAGAGGACAACACGTACGATCTGTTGTCGATCACAACCTTGTCAACCGCTCAGATTATCACCGGGAAGTTAACGAGCGCAATTGTCCAGATGCTGGTCTACCTATCCGCCGTCAGCCCGTGCATCGCATTTACGTTTCTGCTGCGTGGCGTCGACGCGTTGACCGTCGTTGTGCTACTCGGCTATCTCGTGTTAACGTCGCTTGCTCTATCGATGATCTCGCTCCTGATGGGTACGCTAGTCCGAGTCAAATACACGCAAGTGCTGGTGTCCGTGCTGCTCGTGCTGGGGCTGTTTGGCTGTTTCTCACTGTCGATTGGTTTGATGACGGAGTTCATCTCTGACAGCTACTACTACTTGAGAGAAACATGGTTTTGGGTGGCTAATATGGCTTTTCTTACGCTGTACGTCACCACGTTCGCGCTACTCCACGCGGCCGCCTCAGCCCAGATTGCATTTAGCAGCGAAAATCGTTCGACACCATTGCGCCGGATCATGCTCATCCAGCAAGCTTGCTTTATCGGTTGGATGTCTTTGATTGTTGTTTTCGGAGACAACGACCCATTGAATATGGTCATGTTTAGGATCGCTGTATGCAGCGGTATCTACTGGTACGGTATGGGCACGCTGCTAACTAGTGAGTGGCCCCACTTATCGAGGCGCGTGCAGCGTTCGCTGCCGCAAAGCCAGTTAGGTCGCATCTTTTTGACCTGGCAGAATCCGGGGCCTGGCACCGGTTTGATGCTATCGGTGTCAAACCTAACGCTGATCGCTTTGGCAGGAGTGCTGCTGGTAAAAATACATCCGACTGTCATGCCAGGCGGGCCGAATAGCGATCAGTTGTTCTTTTTCTATACGATTGGCTGGAGCTATCTTGTCTTCTATCTCGGGTTGGGCAAACTGCTCATTAGCCTCGCGCGCCGATTTGCCTTTGTCTCATTGACGGCCGGTTTCTTGCTGCACATTATTCTCTTGCTGGTCGGCTGCGGTGGTCCCCAAATCATGGCATTCATGTCGTCGTCAACGCAGTTTGGCAATCAGTACTCGCTGCTGCACATCACCAACCCCCTTTGGACGCTCATCGAGTTGGTTAACAATGGCTCTGCCGCCATCGATGCATGGACGGTTTTACTACTTGTCGGCAGTGCAGCGATCATAGTTCTGCTGCTCAACCTCAGCGCCGTTGCCACTGAGATCCAGCATCACCGAAGAAATCTACCGCAGCGAGTGGCCGAAGACGAAGCGATCTTGCACCCCGAACCTGAGACAGGCCCCACCAATCCCTGGGAAGCAGAGGGCGAGTAGCGCTAGCACGTCTACCAACCACACCCTAGTTGTCGAAAGTCGCTTGCCAACGCTGCCGACCGCGCTGCAGGACGACAGCGGGCGGTTTGATCGAAATGACTTCGATACCGTAGTACTTGTCGCCTTCGGCGGCCGTTCTTACGAGTCCATCAAACGAAAGTGCGACACGCGGTCCGTTAACGTTCACGAAACCAAGCAGTTCAATAGCGGAGTCTGACTGCCCGGACGGTTTGATGCGACCGCGCCCTTGCCGTTTGGGAGCTTGAAAAAGCGCCACACGATCTGGGAACGGAGGGTCGAACACTACCGGCACCGGATCAGCCGACCGCGTTTGATCTTCGTCCGCCGTCGTTTCGTCGTACGCCTCGTCGGCTACTTCCTCGACTGAGCTAGGCTTCGTTGAAGTCACATCGCGTGACGCAATGGACGTTGGTACCTCTGAACTACCACTATCACCATTGGTACCCAAGTAGTACAAACCGAGAGCGCAGATAAGGGCGTAGAGCAGCGAGATGTTGTATCGGTTGATCATATGTGTTTGCTTCCGAGCTGTCGAAAATCGACGGTACTCAACACAAATCTAGCACGCCCGATGAGCGTGCAGGCGAGAAAACCTCCTCTAGCGGATGATACAACCGCTACATTCGGCACGTTGGGTACAAGAGTAGGTCAGCTGACCTAGCGACCTTCGCGTAGTAAGTCGAGCAAGTTCTGTGAGTCTGCCTTCACGGACTGAGTGGCTTGAGTGTTCGACTCTTGAATGATGCGGCGGTGGACGTCGGTGCCGCCATTGGCACGATAGCGATCGCCAAAACCTGCTCGGAGCGGGATCTTCTCCAACTGGTTCGCAGTCGGAGTCACCTGCGCCGAGTTGCTCGTAGGCACCTCAGGCAGGGTTGTCCCGGCAGGGACTTCAGCAGGTGGCTGGTAGATAATCTCGCCTTCGATTGGCGCGCTGCAGTCGTTACACCCATTTGCTGGGCCGCCGCAACCCTCCGCCATAGGCACGCGATCAAGTCGGCAATTAACGGTCTGATTCGCGAGGTACTCTCGGTGCGAGGGTGGCTGTTGGTAGCTAACAATCTCGGGCATAAGGAATACTATCAGTTCGCTCTCGCGCACCGTCGTATTGCGTGAACGGAATAGAGGACCAAAGAATTTCATATCTTTCAGGTAAGGGATACCGTTGAAGTCGCCGGTATCGCTTCGCTGCCTTAGTCCGCCGATGACTAGTGTCTTTCTGTTGGCAACGCGCACTGTCGTGTTCGCGATCCGCGTATCAACGATCGGCTGACTGTCGTTTTCTGTGAAGCCCGCGACGCGGCTAAATTCCTGCTGGACGCTGAGTCGGACGGTGCCATCAGCAGAGACGGTTGGCGTCACCCGCAAAGTGATACCGACGTCTTTGAATGCCGTGGTTCCCAACTGACCGCCCAGTTCCGACTGGGTGATCTGTTGGAACGGAATCTGCTGAACGCTACTCATATCCGCCGTTTCGTTGTCCATCACGGTCACGTTCGGGTTGGCCAACAGACGCGCGTCGTTCGCGTTTTGCAGCAGCAGCGCAACGGTATTGATGTCGATATTACGAGTCAGACTGCGGATCGTCGCAGTGCCGCCAGCAGACCCTGCCGCAAACGGCGCCAGCGTGACCGAATCGAATGTCAGCGCCTGTTGAGGATCGCCATTGCCATCCAGGTTACGACCCTGTGCAGTGCCGTTCCAGTTGAGTCCAAGTTGCTCGACGTCTTGCAAGCTGATGTCATAAATCAGCGCCGTGATACGTACCTGTGGCACGGGTCGATCTATTCGTTCGAGCACCTTTCGAGCCATCGCAATGTTCGACGGATAGTCAACGATCACGAGCCGATTTTCTGCCCTCATTGCGGCGACGCGCCCGGCTGGACTCAGTACAGCACTGATCGGTTCGCGGGCGCTTTCGACAGTGATAAACTGCGTGTGGAAGTAACTAACTTGCAGTCGCTGGTAGGTCTCCTGCGGAATCCCACCGGTCGTAACCGCCGCGGCAGTGTCCATGCGCGTAACGAAGTCGCGAATTGAAGCGACCCGATCAACGTAATCGACCACCAGCATGCTCTTGGCAGATTCTAAAGCTCGAATTTGCCCGTCTTTGCTAAGCAGCAGACGGGCACCTTCAATGATCTCCTGCAAATTTCCGTGGGTGATTGAGATCGCTGCTGATTCATACAATGGGTTGGCGCTGCCAACGTCTTGCGCACGTTGCACGACGAGGCTTTCGCCAACAGCGCGGTAGCTATACCCGTTGGCAAGCAAGATCGCATCGAGCACTTCACGCAGTGGTGTTTGCTTGTAGATACAACTAACGGTGCCTTGCACGTCTTTACCGACAACGATGTTCACTCGCCAGCTAGCACCGATGGTGAAGAGTGCCTTTTCGATCGTCGCATTCTGTAGCGACAGATCGCCGCGTGTTTCCAAGGCTTGCGCCAACGGAATCGGCGCTGAGAGCAGAGGCTGGGGACTCGGTGCCACTACTGCTTCGATTGCTGGCAGTTGAGGCAGCTGAGCGATTACGGGATTAATGTGACACAGGCACAAACAGACACCAAGCGCAAACCAAAGCCAACTTGGCATTTGGCAAGCGTAGCGGACGATCCCATATCCGCGTTTCGTCGGCATGTGTCCTCCTGACACGACCTGGTGTTGCACTTCGTAAGGCGTTTGCTTGACGCAAGTCGCGCCCGGCTCATACTTTCTGCCTGCCCAAAGCGAACAGCCACATTTCCAATTCCATCGTCACCTGATCGCCACCACGCGAAGCCGCCTGCAGCCCCAGCCGATGCAAATAGGCCAGGGCATCGTCATCGTGCAACTTGCCCAGCAACTCGCGCATGCTCTCCATGGATCCATCCACCAGCAGCACGACGTTTCGACGTTCCAACGCAAACGGAGTTTTCCTTTTCTTCGCATCGGGCGGTAGCATGGATTCGAGCGGGTTGTCATTTGCTAGCCAAGGTCTCAGGGTTGGCGAGCTAACGTCGAAACGTCTTACCTGACACCCGGACGCTCGGACCAATTCTACAATCTTACTTCGGTATGCACTCACCGATTCCGTTGATACGGTGCGCGACTCGATCGCTTCGAGCTTTGCTACTATCTCCGCGACTTGCTGTTCGTTAGCCGACAAACCATCGTCCGTCTGACGGGCACGATCCAGATCATCGGTCAGAGTGTTATGACTGCGCTTTTTGTCAAAATAGTCATCGACTAGCGGAATCAGTACCAACAGCCCAAACAGGGTGGTAACGATTGCGACGATTAGCTTACGGTGACGGCTTTCGCAGAATTTTCTTAGCGGCGACTCATTCATTGCGGGCAACCTCCTCGGCCTGTTCTTCCCAATCGCCAAGCGTTAGCTCAACGGCAAAGTCTATCGCCGGACCAGCGGCCGACTGTCCTGGACTAGTGCTCCGTAGTGCGACGTCATCAAAGCCGGGTGCTAGCTCCAGCCAATTCACAAAATCAAATACGCCTGCTTCGAGGTAGCTGGCTCCATTGAGCTTGATTTTATTCATACTGTCCAATTTGAGCCGCGACAACCAAACGTCGTTTGGCATGCAATGTCCGATTCGCGAAACAACGTCTCCCGCAGGCAATGACTGCACGCTCTCCGATAGCTCGGTTAACTGGACGAGTTTGGACAGCGCCGCCTGCTTCTGCAGCGCCAGCTCACGATCGCGTGCTTGCACAGCGGCCAGGCCGTCAAGCTGCTCCTGGATCGCGTCGATCTTGCTCTGCTTTGAAAAATTAAATCCAAAGATCGTAGCGGCGATCAGCAGTACTGCCGCAATTGGTATGGCACTGCGGATTAGTGTTGGTTTCAGCGGTTCGCGTGTGCTGGCCAGGATGTGTTCCATAAAGTTTGGCGCATCGCGCTCACTGCTAGGCAAGTACGTGCTAAGTAGTGCACCCATACCCGGCACTGCAGCCGAGTCGCTTACCGGTTCTGCAAACTTCCAGCTAGCCTGAATATTTATCGGATCAATTCGTTCGGCATCGAACTTCTCGCAGGCGGAAAATGCGGGATAAGCTTTTTCCACGGCGGACTGCTCGCCACACAGGTACACTTGCTTTAGCTGCGGCGGCGGCTCGCGAAGCTGCCTGCCAACATGTCGTTGAAGCCGCGACAGATGGGTGCGCACCAATTCGACAAGGTCGTCTGGATTTGTACTGCCACCAGGGCGATAATCAAGCAGCAAACTACCGGCCTGACAGATCCCTAGCTCCACGGTCGACTCATCGAGATGTATTAGGATACACGGTTCGTTGGGTGCGTTCACCAGGCGCCCGATGGCACGGCTCGTCGACACCAATGCGGGCTCAATCGAGTCGATTTGCAAGCCAGCGCTAACGGCGGCCTCGTGAATCGTTTCGAGCGTGCTCTCGTTGCAAACTGCGGCGACAGCATATTGGTGACGGGCATCTAGTGGCTGCGTCCTACTGACCGTCACCTTTTCGCCCGGACCTAACATTAAGTAGAGCCGACTACGCTGCTCGATTTGCTGCAGCTCGCTGCGAACCTGCTCGGTGGTGCCACGAACCGCCTTCGTGACGCAGAAGTCGCCGCCTAATACGAACTGAAGATTGGTCGTCTGCAAAGCATGTGTCTCGACCAGCTGCTTCAATGCGGCGGTCAGCTCGCGTAGGCCAGCCTCAGTATTTAGCTGAGTTGCTTCTTTACGCCATTGGACGCTCATGACCTTCACAACGTCGGCGTCGTCATTACCTTCGTTTGTAAGCATCACAGCGCGTAGGCTGGCGCCCGCTATCTCGATTACGGTGTGCGACTCGTCCACCGCGCGTCGGCGATCGCGTGACCGCCGCACCTTGGGCGTTCGTCGCTCCGAGTTGTTTCTTCGATCTGACATGGGATTTACACTAATTGCATATCGGGATTACAGTTCAATGAGCGCTTGGACGGTGCGGCTGACTTCGCCGGCAACACCCGTCGATGTGACCGTGACCGTGTAACTGGAAGTAGTAACTGCTACCGCCTGATAGGTATCATCCGCTGGATAAGCTCCATCAGTAATCGTTCCGGTCCAAGTACTGTCGGCCTCTAGTTGGGCGGCTGCGGCGTGTACTCCCGCATTCGCGAGGAACAAAGCACGCTCGTAGTCCATACTGTTACGCAGCGCCGCCAATTCCAATGTTGTCGTATCCAGTACATTGACAACCATCAGGGTCATGAACGCGATAACGAACAAACTAAACAGCAAGGCTGCACCTCGACGCATCCGTACAGGTCGTCCAATACGGCGCCATCGTGTTGTTGGTTGGTGATCTACCATGCTCGTAGCCACGCTTGGCATGAGGTGTTGACTGCTTCGGTTCCACTCGGACGCGACACATTGACGGTCGTGCGGCACTCTACCGAATGAATCAATCCTGATTCGATTGTTGCCGTGGTGCCATCGAGCTTGAGGCCTACGAAGTTGAGTTCCTCGACGTCCGTTGCGAGGATTTCCGTAGCGGTCGTCACTCCGTAACGCACTTCATTAGTACTACCATCGTGGTCCCACACTAAAATGTCGCCGTTGATAGTGAGTAGAGACAGCGACCCCGAGTTATCGGACGATGACGAAATCGACGTGACCGCCTTCGCTTGTCGAGCGTGTCGGACAATATGTTGGAGAACGTCTAATCCAGATTGCCTCTGGGTGTGGTCGTCTTCGTGCCGATTCCACGCGGTATAGGACGTACGGACGACCACCATGCACGAGGTGGTCAGCACCGCCAGCATCGCGGTCGTGACGATCAACTCGAGCAGTGTAAAGCCGCATCGGATGCTCTTGCTACTGTGCTTCATTTTCGTATGAATTCAATTTCGCAACTTTAGTTCGATATTTGAGCTGCATTTCTCCGGAGTCCGGGATTAGGTCGCCGTTCGCGTCCTCAAATACGATTACTTCGATCTGCATCAACTGGTTAACAATCCCGCCGTCAGCCGGATCGTCTGACATCGCAAGGTTGAAAGCTATGCCGGGATACCCGTAGCTCGCATAATTGTTTTCGTCTGTCGCATTCGACCAGTAAATCATCGATTGCGCAGCTTGTTCTTCCAGCGTCATCACGGCGAAGCTCGCCAGTAGTTTGCGGGCGTGCATTTCGCGGCTCTGTGCCATCGAATCGCGTATCACCGCCAGTGCTGGCACCACGGTACCGGTCACTAGCGCCGCGGCCATCACCATCTCTAACAGTGAGAAGCCGTATGATGGCAACTCCGCTGAAGGTCGATATGTTCGTCGGCAGACCATTGGCGTCACAACGACATGGCACTGTTGTTGATTTTCCGCACCGCGCGCAGAATTCTACACAAACGTAGCTCACGGATCGGCGCGTACCGGCAGCGTTGCGGTCGCATATGAGAATCTAGAAGATCGTCGTAACCGTCAGATTTGGCTACGTAACTTCCACGACTTGAACCGCTCCCGTCAGCAGCACTACGGATACTGTCCAGGTGCGGTGTGGGCCAGCAACCGAGATGCTATAAGTGGCGAGCGCCGACCCGTCGAACTGATACTCCAGAGTGCTCGCCGCAGACGTGACAGTGACGTTCGCCGGCACATTTCGAGTCTGGTCAACCTGCACGTCCCCGCCAGTCGCTCGACGAACCAGTGCGAAACTCGTTACGCTCCCACCAGAAGACGAGAGCTGCAAGTAGTGGTTATCGCCGGTGGAGATCGTTGCCCGACGCGCGTGACTCAGTGCTACAGCGAGCTTTCTTGAGAATCCCTCTGCTCCGCCGTTGCCAAGCGTATTGTCGCCGTAGCGACCGATAGCCGCGATCGTCAGCAGTCCAACAATCGACACGACGATCGTCAGCTCCAAAAGACTCATAGCCCGTCGCGAGGCGTCGCGACGGGCTACATGTGAGTCACTTCGTATCTGCATGCCCATGGGAATGGGTCTCTGTCTTAGTTGACGCGATGTGTTGTTGCGTTCAACGAGTAGGCACCGCCACCGACAGGATCGGTCGGAACGCCGTCCGGAAAGTAGTCAAAAGTCGTCGGTGGAACCATATCGGACAGGTCGTTGGCAGGCCAAGAACCGGTGTCGACATAGAACCGCTCAACGGCGGCATTGATGGTCGCCTTGTGGTGATCTCGCACTTGCGTCTTTGCACTGTCGCTTGAGACGGTGACACGAGGCACGATAATGGCGGCGATGATTCCCAGGATCGTCACCACTGCGAGCAACTCGAGCAGCGAAAAGCCGCCCCTTCTGTTACTTTTGTGAGTCTTCATTTCAGTTTCTCCTTGGCCACGATACTGGGCAGCTTGATAGGGGCTTCGCCATAACGAACTGGCGGTAAAGTCTTGTTAATCAAACGTAGATTACAGAATTCACCATGTGCGTGAATTTTCCAAAATCTTCAAAAAACTGGCTCACCGCTCAGTGATTGTGACCAATGACTAGCCCCGTGGTGGGGTCAATAGTATAGGCCGTACCATCCACAGGACACGTAGGCAGACCCTCAGGGAAGTAATTCGTATCCGAACCGATTGTTCCCAATGTTGCGCCGGGCCAGGAGCCGGTGTTTTGGTTCCACAGCTCTGCTTGAATTTCGATTTCACCCTTGTAAACGTAGCATGCCGCAGTCTCGGCAGAATCGTCACCGCCGGCGATTCGCGGCACAATAACAACAGCTACCAAGCCAAGCATGGCAACTACCGCCATCAGCTCAAGCAGTGAGAATCCCGTTGAGGAATTTTTGTTCGTCATACTATCTTTTACCCCACGGTACCAACCATATCGAACATCGGCAGATAGATCGCCAGCAATACGACGGCAATTGCACCGGCCAACGAAATGGTCAGGATAGGCTCTAACGCGCCTACCATGATTCCCGTTTTTCGTTCAATCTCCTTGCGCAAATAGTCGCAAATATCGTTCGTCGCCCGTGTAAGCTGCCCGGTACTCTCGCCAATAATCACTAACTGGTTGACAATTGGCGGAAACATTTCCTCGTGGCGTTCTAGCTCGCGACTAAACTTCTCGCCTCGTTGGACGGCTCGCTGTAGCTCTTGCACTCCCCGCCGAACAAAGCGATTGCCAACCGAATCGGCCGTCTCGCGAAGGGCTTCCGCCAGCGTGTATCCAGCTTCCATCAAGTTTTGGAGCACTTCCATTACCTGTAATACGGCCATATCACGTAGCCAATTGCCAACCATTGGTAGGCGAATCAAGAAGCGGTCCATCTTCAGTGCGAAATCATCCCGCTTACGCAGCTGCTTGATTGTTACGCTGAACAAGACCACGGCAGCGAAAATCATCCACAGATACTGTTTTCCGAACGTACCAACTCCGATCAATAGCCGCGTGATGAAAGGAAGTGGCACACCTGCATCGTCATAGGTCTCCTGAAACACGGGAACGACATAGATCAGCAAGAACGTGATCAATCCGCTGCCAACCGTAACTAGTAGCGCTGGATACGAGAGTTTCTTGATCACGTCCTTGCGCAGCTCGGCCGTCTTGTTTCGGCTTGACGATAGCTTTTTCAAAGTTTCCGAAAGAGTGCCCGATCGCTCACCAAGACGAATCTGGTTGATCGTCAGACCATCCGCGATGTGTGGAAACTGACTGACTGCGGTACTAAACGGCATTCCCGATTCGACTTTTCGACGCAGCGCCTCCAAAACGTCACGGTGTTTGGCCAAGGTATCTTCCTTCGCCAACGTCGCAAGTGCGCGTGGCAGCGGGACACCATTGCCCACCAGGGTGGATAGATTGCTGAGAATGAACGTCAATTCTTGCGGCTTGAGATGGTCATTTCGCTTGCGCTTCTTCGTCAAGACGTGCCAGAGCTGACCCAAACCGCCGGTCGGCGCAGAGGCCTGGCTTACCGCCGAGGTCGAACCAGCAGCCGCAGCCGCGGCCGTAAATCTTTTTCTGCGTGCCATGATCCAGATCCGTTAGCCCGAAACCTTATAAAACACTTCTTCGACGGTGGTTTTGCCAGCTAAGACTTGCTCCATGCCCGCGGTTCCCAGTTCTACTAGACCTTCTTGCAGTGCAATTTCGCGGAGTTTCGTCGTCGGTAAGCCTTTTTCGACGGCTTGTGCCACGGTCGGCGTAACGACGAAAACTTCGTAAATCGGAATTCGTCCGAGATAGCCGGTGCCCAAACACTTCTTACAGCCCCGTCCGGCATAGAAAACGGTGTCCGCTGGGATGGTTAGTTCGTGCCGCAGCGCGCTGAGGAAGTGCTGATTGGCGGCAACCGGTTCTTTGCAATGTGGACAGATCGATCGCAATAGTCGCTGCGCGATCGAACCAAGCAACGCACCGCCCGTCTTAAAACTGTCAATACCCAGGTCGCTCAGTCGTGCCACCGCGCCAACCGAGTCATTGGTATGTAGCGTGCTAATCAGCAAGTGCCCGGTCAGCGACGCCTGTACCGCCGTCGATGCAGTTTCGTGGTCGCGAATCTCGCCCAGCATGATCACATCGGGGTCCTGACGCATGATGTACTTCAGTGCATTGGCGAACCCAAGGCCATGTTCGTTATCTGACGCCACCTGGTTGATACCCGGAATCCGATACTCCACCGGATCTTCCACAGTGACAATGTTTCGACTGACGGCATTGAGTTTGGAGAGTATCGCGTACATGGTCGTGCTCTTACCGGATCCGGTGGGACCGGTCACAACGATCATTCCGTGCGGCTTGTCGATCAACGATTGAATCTTCGACAAGTCGCGCTCACATAGACCTAGCTGCTCGAGCGAGAAGATCTTGTTCCCTTCGTCCAGCAGTCGCATCACGACTTTCTCGCCGCCGACGGTCGGAATCGTACTGACGCGAAAGTTCACTCGCGCGCCTGCTTCGTGCACACTCAACTTGCCGTCCTGGGGTCGCCGACTTTCGGTCGTATCCATGTCGGCCATCACCTTGATACGTGCCACCACCGATTCTTCGATGTGGCGCGGAATCGTCATGATCGCCTGCAGTTGTCCATCGACACGGTAGCGAACTCGCATCTCAGGGTCGTGCGGCTCGAGGTGAATATCACTCGTACCTGCGTTGATCGCGCCCATGAGAATCGCCCTGACCAGGCGTACCACTGGCGCCTGATCTTCATCGAGAACGACATCTTCGGCGACTTCTTCGTCGATCATCTCCTCGGCGGATTCGAGATCGACCATCTTCATGTCGACGATCGTCTGGCGTGCAACGACTCGGTCGTCGAACCCCCGGTCAAGCGCCGACTCGATGCCACTCTGCAGCGACACGATGGGCTCCACCTGATAACCGGTAATCAATTCGGCTTCGCAGATCACATCCATGTCGTCCGGTGCCACCATCGCCAATTGCATGGTTCGACCAGCGATTCCGACGGGCACCGCCTGGCATTCGCGTGCCAGGTCTTCGGGTAGCAGACGGACCACTTGCGGGTTGATACCCTCGGGGACGACTTCCATAAACGGCACGCCGTACTGTTCCGACAAGGCCTCGCCGAGTTGATCGGTCGAGATCAGACCGCGGCGAATCAGGATCGTCCCGAGCAGGCCACGCTCCGAGCCTTGGGCCGCAAGCGCACTCTGCACCTGAGCTTCGGTGATCCAGCCGCGTCTTACCAGAATGTCGCCAAGGCGTGCCATTGTCGATTGATCAGTTTGGTTTGGGAGTCATTGTTCGTATTGCCAATTGGCAAAGTTTTAGCTCTTGGCTTGTGCTGCCGCGTGGAGAAGTCCCTCGACTTTGGACTCCAACATTATTGGATCAAACGGCGTGACTAAGAACTCGTCTGCACCGGCGTTAAAAGCACGCTGCACCTCGTCGAGATCGGAATTGCCGGACAGGTAGATCATAGGCATTTCGCTCGTGCGAGGATCGTTGCTTAAGTGGTTTAGAAACTCGATCGACTCCATTTCCGCGACGTGGCCGACGGCGATCAAGTCGGGCAGTTTATCAGCCAGCGTCCGATTCGCTTCGTCAGCAGTGATTTTCGTGATGACGTTGTAGCCTAACAACTCCAATCGAAACGACGTGATCTCACGCAGCGTTGGTTCCTCTTCGATCAGTAGGATGGTAGCGTCTTGCAGTGCCATGGTTCGCGCAGCTGTGGGGGCAATGGATCGCACGTATCGGGTCGACCGCGGAAATCGCACCGTCAATCAAGCCATGCAACCGTAGCTCACTGTTGCGTCGAGTCAACGCTTGCCAGCGCGGGACGTCGCGGTACGGAAACCAACTTGCGAATTCTGCTTGTGCCCCTTCAGCGGAACAATCGGCAGAATCCGACCTATCGATATCGGCACACCCGAATTTCGCGGTGATGTACGAATACCTCGCACATGTTCGCGGCCTGTCACAGCGACCTAGATGCTACGTTTCAAGTGAAAGAGTGATAGCGAGAAGCGTCTGCGGTCATCGAGACTATGCTTTCCGCCACGCTACGATCCTCGCGTGTAAACAAATTATGAACTGTGCCAACCCAAAACTTGCTGCCCGACGAGGGTTTTCCTTCATCGAACTGATGGCCGTGGTGGCACTGGTTGGCATTATCGTTGCAATCACGATCACTCGCATTGCCCAGTCCTCCGACGCGGCAAGAGAAAAAACGTGCTACCACAATCGAGCACAAATCAATGCAGCGATCGAACGCTATGCTGTCACGCTTGGCATCCCCGCGACGTCCATCAGTGACGTCAACACGAACGACTACTTCCCTGACGGGGTGCCCGTCTGCCCAGTTGACGGCGCTGCCTACACGTTGAATACGACGACGCAGCGAGTAGATGGACACACGACGTCGGCCAATCACTAGGCGTCGAATCTTCGGCGGGCCTCTCCAGCTCAGACACCGATAGGGCTTAAGAGCCTGACACGGGCGGAGCCGAACCCATCGCTAAACCGCTGGTGTCGAGAATGAATATCAGCGTTTTGTCATTAGTACGAATCCAGCCTGCGTTGCTGTCTCCGTCGTCGGCAGCAGCTTCGATGCGGGCGTAGAAGTTCGTCGCGTTGGCGGCACCGTCGGTCGACATTTCGATCGATACGCCATGATGACTTACTCCTGTTCCTGGGCCGTTCCAATCGTAGGGCGCTCCGATCGAAGTGGGCAAAAGGAAGAGCGACTCAGGCAGATAACCTTCCAGTTCCTCGGGAAAGTGGTTGATCGCTGAGTTTACGGGGAGTTCGCCGTGCTCCGCGGCATAGCGTTCGACCGCGTCAAAGATAACGTCTACGTTGGTCAGCACGACGTTGACTTCGACGTCGCCGACGGTGTCAATCAGAGCAGGCGCAACAACGCTGGCAAGGATGCCAAGCAGCAAGATCACGATCACCAGCTCGACGAGTGTAAATCCTTTTCGGCCTCGTCTCGTCGGCAACAAGGGTGTCATTGAACTTCCACCCACCGCAGAATCCGCACCCCTGCAGGACGGCCACCTTTGTACAAAGCTCGGGCTTCATCGGCATCGACCGCGCGATTGAACACCTTCACTTCGTCCATGCGGCCATCGAAATAATCACCGGTACCGCCCCACACGCCTTCTCCGATTTTGAACGGATCACTACTGCTTCCATAGCCAGAGTTTGCATAGCCGCCTGACGCCACCTCAATGCCATCGACGTAAATCACTAGATTGGTGCCGTCGCCGGTCGCCGTGAGGTGCGACCACTTCGAGGGAGCCAAGAAAGTACTCGCGTTTACTAAGCCACCGTTGGCAGTGTAGAGCTGTATCGCGCCCGACGAAGCAATGCCGAACTCGATCGCATCATTCTGGCCAAAGAAGGACTGGAGTTGCATAAAGCCGTCTGGACGTACCCAACCCGCCAGGGTGAACTCGGTGAGATCGTTCAACAGACTCGTACCCGAGTCGGCATATTGGCTGCTCCCATCCAATTCGACACCCGTATTGGTTTCTGGCACATAAGCGCCGTCCTGACCGAGCGTGGGCGACGTGATCAGCGCAGCATCATTCCCCGCACCACTCGAGTCGACAGCGATCGAACCGCTGGTTTCATCAAACTTCCAGTAGCCGATCAAACCATAGATTTCAGCAATCTCGTGCGAGTCGAGCGCACGACTGTAATAGCGGACATCGTCGAGCGTACCGGGCGTCAGGTAACTGTAAGTCGGACCTACGCTAATCGGTCCCTCGGCACCAACAATGGTCCCAGAAATTGTTCGGGTCTTCTGCAATGAGCCGTTTATGTAGTACTGCAATTCGCCAGCGTTGGCTTGCACCACAACGTGCGTCCATTCGTCAATCGGCATCTGATAGCCATTGTCGTCGCCCCAGTTGTTGTTGGTCGTTGTCGCCATAGACACGTGGAGGTCGGTGCCCGTGTCATCAATCCAAACACCCGGCCCCCTAGGTACATTGGTAGTGCCCTTCTGGAAAATTGTGTGCCAACTAGTCGTCTCGGTCGTCGGTTTGATCCAAAAGGACAGCGCAAATGTCTGGTTCTCAGCGGAACACGCGTAGTCCAGAGCGGTGGACTGAGCCACGGTAATCACGTCACCTGTCGCGAAGTCGTAACCAGTTGCCCGGACAGCGTCTTCGCCCTGTGTCGGCGTTCCCGTGATCACACCATCGTGGCCGAATCCACTGCTGTCAGCCGCCATCGTGCCACTCGATTCATCCAGCTTCAGATGCAGCAGCAAACCGTAGTGCTGGGCGATCTCCCGGTCAGTCATTGCGCGGTCGTACAGCAAGACATCGTCCATTTTTCCAATCAAAGAGTTCCCTAAACGGAACGGACCGCTGTAGGAGGAGAGGCCATCGGTGTCGGCTTGGGTCGCACGCAATTCGCCGTCAAGATAGAGGCGCATCTCCTGTCCGTCGTACACCGCGACCGCTTGATGCCAGCGACCTCCCCGCATGTCGGATACGTCAACAGCAACCGAGCCTTGCACGCCACCTGATTGCTTTCGCAACAACAGCGTATCAGCGCCTGATGCTAAGATTAGGTTGAACCCATCTGAGGCACTTGCAAACTGCACCATATTGTTGTTGGAGGTCAAGTCAGCCACGGCTTGGTCGGGATTAAACCAACAAGCAATGCTAAATGCCTTGTCAATCGACTCGTACGCTCCAGACGGAGCAGAGAGCTGATCGGATCCAACAAAAGCGGCCCCCCCGTCGCGGATCGCGTCGCTTGTCCATGACGGCGCCGTGGAGGCGGTGAGATCGATGCCGAATTCGCTGCTGTCCGTGGCCATCGTGCCGCTGGTCTCGTCGAGCTTCCAGTGGCCGATTTTGCCGAAGACTTCGGCGACTTCTTCATCGGAGAGCACCCGGTTGTAGATCCGGAAGTCGTCGAGCGAGCCGTAGAGCGCCTGCGTGGTCGAGAATCCGCCGCCGACGCTGTCTTGCTCCTGACCAATGACCAGGCCGCCGGAGTCGATCTGGAAAGTGCTCTGAGAGGGCGTGAATGTGGCGTCGACTTCCAACTCCCCGTTCACGTAGAGCCGCTCGACGCCGGTCGTCAGATCGAGACAGTAGACATAGTGACGCCAGTCGCCCGTGGCGATCGAGTCGATCGAGTAGATGCGTACCGCTTCGTGCGTGTAGGAACGGAACGACTGGTCGCCGTTAAAGAACAGCAGAAACTGGTTGCTAGAGCTGGCGTTGGCGCAGCTCAGCACGGCGGTTTGCCCCGTGTTGGTCGTCTTCATCCAGAAGGCGACGCTGACGGCGCCCGCCCCATCGAGCACGGTGTGCGGCACGTCGAGGTAGTCGTCGACGCCCGAGGCGTTGAACTCGGTCCCCTTGCCGCGGATCGCATCGACGCCCAGGTTTGGACCGTTTTCGTAGGTCGAGTCGTTGCCGTTGCCAGAGCTATCCACGGCGGTCGTGCCGGTGGTCTCTTCGAGCTCCAGGTGTAGCACCAAAGGGCCGCTCCCGCTCCCGGCGGTCGAGCTGGCCATAACGCGGATGTTGTCGACCAGGATGGTCGAGCTGTTTGAGTCCTGGACAGTGTCTTCAAATACGAGCACCAGGTAGTCGCCGTCGGCGATCGGCGTGGTGGTGACGGTTGCCGAGAAGGCCTTCGCGCCGTCGGCCAGCGTGTCGCCGTTGGTGATCGCGGGCGTCGCGCCCAAATCGGTGAAGGTCATCGCCCCGGGGTCGGTGCCGTTGGTGACCGCGTACCCCCAGGTGAAATTGCTCGGATTGGCGTCGTCTTCCTTGTAGTGGGCTTCTGCGCTGAACTGCCAATGGCTGACCGCCGCGCCGGTGTTGTTCTGGATCCTTAGGTAGAGGGCGCCTTGGGAGAAGTCGTCGTCGCCCGAGATCATGCAGGCGTTGCTCGCCAGGCCGGTCAGCGTGCCGTAGTTCGACAGCCAGCTGTAGGTCGATTCCGATCCGTCGGTCGGCCGGAGGATGCCGTAGCGGTTGAAGTTGAGGAAGTTGGCGGTGCTGCCATTGCCGTTGGAGTCGGCGCCGAACTCGTAGGCATCCCCGGAGTTCGAGTAGGTGTAGCGGATGCTGGCGCCGGTCGAGAGCAGCATGTTCGGGCGGCTGTCCTCGGGTAGGACCGCCTTCCAGCTGTCGGGCTCGGTGAGCCGAGCGTTGTTGATCTGGTCACCGACGAGCACGACGCCGGGGAAGTTCTCGTCGAAGGTGATAGTCAACGGTGTGTCGACGGCCTCGACGTTCACCGCGCCGGTCGGTCTGGCGGCCCACAATAGGGCGTTCTGGAAGAGCGTCAGGCCGTCGGCGGTGAGGTCGTCCCAGTCGAAGCTATCCTGCAGGGCGATGCCGACGCGGCGGCCTACGGCGACGGTCTTGCCGCTGTGGCTGCCTCTGAGCGTCGCACCGAGATCCACGGCGCCCACAGCCGTGTTAGAGCCCCAATCGGCGAGCGTTTGCAAGCCGGGCGCCACCGTGCCATCGTAGCTGCGCACCGGTGCGTCGGGCGAGGAGAACGGCAGGGCGCCAATCGAGAATGACGACGTGATCGGATGGCTGTTGTCGGTCACCGTCAGCGTACCGAAGTTGCTCGGGTTGCCCGAACCGTCGGCAAAGCCGAAGTCATCGAGTAAACCGCTCTCTTCGAAGACGACGCCAATCGTCGCGTTGCGGAGCTTAGTACCGACAACGCTTGAATCGACTTCGCAGACGATGTACGCGACGTCAACTTTATCTGATAGCGCATCGTACTCAGATTGACTGGCGGAATCAGGCAACGTGGAGACAGCGTATCCCCAATCTTCAAACTGTTGTTTTCGAGCTATCTCTTTACTGCCAAGAGCTTGGTTTTGCGTCACGAGCAGTAGCCGCTTCGTCGCCCAGCCCTCAATGAACAGAGCGTCGACGTCAGCTTCGGTCAGCCCGCGACTGTAGATTCGCACATCATCGATGAGTCCATCGAAGAATCGATTCGAGTGGCTGCTGGGAGATCCAATGCCCCACCGACCGCTTACGTTGACTGCGCCTTGACTTGTCGTTTGAGTGTCAGCTAGCACGCCATTTACGAATAGTTGCCACTGTGTGCCGTTGTAAACGGAAACCAAGTGAGTCCAGTCGCTTGCGGTCGCATCCGACAAAGCGTACTGGTCGCTGCCGTTGTTTGACCCGCCGAGCCAGTCGTCGTACCAGGCGTAAAGGTACGTGTTCTGGACGCTAGAACCAGTCGGGCCGTGGCCTACAATACAGTGGGGACCCGAGACCGTGTCTGGCTTGACCCATGCCGAAATCGTAATCTGTCCGCTAATCTGTAGCGAAGCTGCGTTGGTGATCGAAACATAATCGTACCACCCATCCAGTTCGATACATCCATCAATTCGTCCGTTGGAATCCCAAGAATGGTTCGTAGCGGTGCCATCATTGCCATTGCCGGAGGAATCGGCGGCCGTGCTACCAGAGGTTTCGTCGAAAGTCCAATGTCCGACGAGGCCAGTGGTGATGTCCTGACAAGCTGCCGGCGACACCAAGCACAATGCAGTCGCGGCAATGCTGATCCGGAGGTATAGTAATTTCAATCGGTATAATCTGTGATCGGAGTTCATCATAGAGTTTGCCACGAAAAAGACCCGCCGGTGGCGGGTCTGTCGGCCCGTCACTCGGGCGGAGTTTCTACCTTCAAATTGTTCTAGTCTACGCGGTGCAGACGGGTGCCTTGGCTTCGTACAACGCCTTCAACACGTCGCGTCGCGAGATCAAGCCGAGCAAACGGCCGTTTTCGACAACCGGCACGCGGCGAACTCGATGCACGAGGCACATATCCGCTACTTTGTTGACGGGATCGTCAGGACCAACAGTGAGCAGTTCAGTGGTCATGTGTTGACCAATAGATTCCTTCATGACTTTGTCGTCATAGGCGATCGCTAGCAGGGCGAATTCGGTGACTATTCCGATCAAGTGTCCTTCATCGTCCGTCACTGGTAGACCGCTGATGCGTTGCAATAGCAGCAGCTCGATGGCTTCTTGAATCGAAGAATATTGGTCAATCGTGACCACGTCGTCGGTCATAATTGCGCGGGCCGTCAACATTTTTACGCATCTCCTTGAGTAGGATTCGACTGTGCGGGCAACGCGCGGTTCCCATCCACGCGCCCGGTGTCCTAGAAGAAGCGTAGTTCAAGATCGGAGAGGTCGCCGAGTTAACCAACGACCGACGCGAAAAAACGCTGCCATCCGCAACTTTCTACGCGCGTAGCCGACACCAGATGAATTGGTGCTAAAATTGACACAAGAAGCAAAATCGGTCGCGACGCCTAATCGACGACTCCAGTCGCTTGGCCTCGTAACATTGGCCGATAACACTTGTGACGCTGGCCCTGCTTGCAACTGGTTGCCTGGAATCTCAATGCCCATCGCTTTTCCCGCCGACATCACCGCCACAGCGCTAGCTTTTCGAGGCTACAACGTCACCAATCTGGGTCGGACTGACGAACTGCTCGCGAAACCGCAGTACTGCGACATCGTCATCGAGGAGCTACAGCGTTTCAGTGCTATTTGTTCCGAATATTCCGAGACGACCGTCGATCTCGTGAAACGGGTGGAGCAGCGTGACGAGCCCGGCCTCGCCCACTATGCCGAATCGATTGCACTAGTCGTCGCGACAGAAGTCGCACACATGCGGCTGCTAAGCGAGATTCACACAATCCAAACCACTCGTACCCAAGTCGCGTTTGGCTATAGCTTGGGCGAACTCATGGCAATCAGCTTTGGTGGCGTGTTTCCGGTCGAGCAGATGATTCGTGTGCCACTGGCAATGGCAGCCGACTCACTCGCATTAGCCCATAATACTCGCATGGGCGTGCTCTTCTCGCGCGGGCCGGTTATCGACGAAACCGAAGTCGAACGCCTGTGCCTGCAAATCACCGCCGAAGGCCGCGGTACGATTGGCATCTCTGCCGTGCTCTCGCCCAATACGTATCTCCTCATCGGACAAGACGACACGGTACCGCGATTCAAATCGGTCATGCACGATGTCCTGCCAAATCGTGCACATTTGCGCATCAACAATAACCGATGGCCGCCCCTACACACGCCGATCGTTCGGCAAAAGCACATCACCGACCGTGCCTCGGTCATGTTGGAAACGTTAGAAGGGTGCTTCACACCGCCAACACCGCCAGTACTGTCGCTAGTGACAGGCTCACGTAGTTACGACGATCATTCCGCGCGCACCATCCTGCGGCAATGGATTGACCAGCCTCAGCGTCTGTGGGACGCGGTCGACACAACGCTAGAGCTTGGTGTTGAAGCGGTTTTACACATCGGCCCTCAGCCGAACGTGATTCCGGCCACGTTTAAACGGCTCAGTGAGAATATCGTCGCGCAGACGTCCAGCGGCACGCTTGGCAGCTTAGGGGTGCGGGCCGTCTCCGGACTCGCACGCCGACCGTGGTTAGCGGCGTTGCTGCCGAGCCGTGCGACGCTGCTACGTGCGCCCTACGTTGCGCAGATCATTGCCGAAGACTGGCTCATCGACAACGCATAAGTTTGCAATGGATAATGCTACTGGCAACGGAAGCCGTTTTATTGAGGCCTGCGAGGCGCATGAACCCACATCTAGCAATTTGCTGGCTAATTACCGGGCTTCCGTTGGGCGCCCTGGGTTCATTGACCGCGCAGAGATCAATAAGATTAGTTCACTTTCGCGACTTCTACGGTTTCTTTGATTGGCAGCTCGTAGCACGCCGCTTCTTCGGCGTTGCGAACAAGCAGATACGGCGCCGCGAACGCCGGGTTGTTCCATGTGATCTGGCTATCGTCAAACACGCGCATGCTGGCCAATTCGCGATACTTCTGCGGTGACGCTTCGACGAGAATCACTTCACCACCTTCGCTGAGAACTAGAATCGCATCGCCGATCAACATAATTTGACCGTGTCCGAAATTAGGACGGCGTCGTTTCTTCCACTGCTTCTTGCCAGTTTCGAGTTCGACACACTGCAGATTAACGTCGTCGATTCCGTACACGTAGCCGTCTCGCAAGACCACGTTGCCGAATTTGGTCTTCAGCACGGTTTTGATGCCACCTGACCAGACAGGATCCAATTGCCAATCGTCGCCCTCGTCGTTGGTGATTTGCAGAAGGGTCGATCCGACGCCGTAACCCTTGGAAAGAAACAGCCGATCGCCCGGCAGCGGAATCGGTTGGGAAACGGCCGCTTCGCCACCGCTGCTACTGGGCCACGGGAATTCCCAGATCGGCTCGCCATTGTCAGCGCGGCGCGCCGTCGCAAAGTTCTCGTCCACCGTCACGACCTGTCGCACGCCGCCGATCTCTGCCACGATGGGAGATGCGTAAGACGACTGATACTCGCCCGAAGCCCAGCGCACTTCGCCAGATTCGACGTCGTAGGCCACCACCGATTGGTTCTGCATGCCGCCGACACTGACGATGACCATGTCGTCGATAATTAGCGGCGAACATGACTTGCCCCACAGCACATTCGTGGCGTCGTGCTTTGCCAGCGTATCGTGCGACCATACCACTTTGCCAGTGCGTGCCTCCAGGCAATTGAGTATACCCGTTGCCCCCTGGGCAAAGACTTTGTCGCCGTGAACTGTGGGCGTCGCTCTGGGGCCGGAGTAACCCAGCGAGCCGGCACCGCCTGGGTCCCACCGTACGGGGTCGCTATGCGACCAGAGGATGTCGCCGGTCTTGACGTCGTAGCAGGTGACCAGTTCGTTGTCACCGCGTTGCTCTTGCGTAAACGCATAATTACCAACGATTGCGAACGCCGACCAACCCGCGCCGATTTTCTTTTGCCATAGCTTGCGTGGTGGACGCGCCTGCCAGTCCGTCTCGAGTTGAACGTCAGCGACTTCGGCCCAATACCCGTTGCCCAAGAAACGCGGATAATCGTTAGGTGACGATTGCCAATCGATCGAGGGCTCTGTCACAGCTTCCGGTTTAGAGAGATTTTTATCCGGCGTATGCCACCGTGATCGGAAGCCGACGAGACCGACGTCTCCGTCCAGTACCATCTCGATGGGCGTGAGTTGAGCGTACTGCGCGACTAGCAGTACCGAAGGCACCACGCCAAATAGCAGACAGATTTTTCGGCTGAGATTTGTGCAACGAAACATCCACCATGTGAGACCTAGGGCGCCCAGGACGACGGTCACGTGTAAG
The DNA here is from genome assembly GCA_039184115.1 of Planctomycetota bacterium. GTDB lineage: Bacteria > Planctomycetota > Planctomycetia > Pirellulales > Lacipirellulaceae > Bythopirellula. The sequence goes on from JBCDBK010000006.1 coordinate 72,729, forward strand.
ATGCTGTTGGTAAGTCCCGGATCACCTTCCAGGGCCTTAATCGTCAACGCAACTGCCACGGGTGTGCCAATCCATAGAATGGGGAACCACTTCAGTCGAATACTGCTTGTCGGAGCAGTCGTCTGAGACGTCGCTTCATTGTCGATCTCATCCATGCAATAATCAGCCTTTCAACCTTGTTGGAGTCCTGTCAACGCTAATGTTGCTGCAGGTATACTAGGCGTGACCAAGACTCCTGACAACTGACGTCAGCAACTCAGCACTAACGGCTCGTAAATGGTGGATGACGAGGGAAATTTGGCGGGCCAGTGGGCGGTCGTGACAGGTAGCTCAAGTGGCATCGGTCGGGCAATCGCCGAGGAACTCGCAAGCTGTGGCGCGAATGTTGTCGTCCACGGCAATGTGCGTGTCGCCGAGGCCAACAGCGTGGCGGCCAACATCCGCGAAATGGGTGGCTCGGCAGAGGTCGTAATTCAGGATCTCGCGGAACCTGCCGGTTGCGACGCATTGGTCGATCGCATCTGGTCCCTCTCGCCTGCCGATATTTGGATCAACAACGCGGGACTCGACGTGCTAACCGGCGAAATGGCCAAGCTATCTTTTGAGGAAAAGTTCGCCCAACTATGGCCGGTCGATGTCGCGGCAACCATTCGCCTGTCACGTGCCGTCGGCGATCGTATGAAGACCCGCGGAAGTGGCACGATCCTGAACATTGGCTGGGATCAGGCAGCCACCGGCATGGAAGGCGAAAGTGGCGAAATGTTCGCCGCAACCAAAGGGTCGGTGATGGCATTCACGCGCAGCCTCGCTAAATCGTTGGGCCCGGAAGTGCGCGTCAACTGTATCGCACCCGGATGGATCAAAACCCAGTGGGGCGCGGAAGCATCAGAATATTGGCAGCAGCGCGCGGTCGACGAGTCGATTCTCAATCGCTGGGGGACGCCAGACGATATCGCACGCGCAGCCCGATTTCTCGTTTCGCCAGACGCTCGATTTATCACCGGCCAGATACTCAACGTCAACGGTGGACAAGCGTGAACGACGGAAAACCGGCCAACGAGCATATACACTTTGTGACGGGTCGCCTCGCCCAACGTGCGCTGGAATCGATCGTTCCGAAGTTGGCTAACGAGGGCGAATTCTCCTACACGATCGACGTCTTGCCGATCACGGTGGCCGCGCTGATGAGTCCGACTTGGATCGCAAAGTATGTGAATGTTCCAGCCAGTGCTACGCGAGTGCTAATTCCCGGCTACTGCGGCGACGACCTCCAACCATTATCAGCTGCCGTGAATGTGCCGATTGATGTAGGACCCAAAGACCTGCGCCGATTGCCAGAGTACTTTTCGCAGTCTCCTATCCCGACGGACTATGGCACTTACGACCTCGAGATTATCGCCGAGATAAATCATTGCCCACGCCTGACCGTCGATGAGATCGTCGAGCATGCCGAAGCGCTAAAACGTGACGGTGCCGACCTGCTTGACGTAGGTTGCGAGCCCGGCGGCACGTGGTCGGAAGTCGGTACGGTCGTGCGTGAGTTACGAGATCGTGGGTATCGAGTCTCCATCGACAGCCTCAACCCGCAAGAGATCGAACCAGCGATCGCCGCCGGTGCCGAACTGGTACTAAGTGTGAACTCATCGAATCGCGAGGCTGCCATCGATTGGGGCATCGAAGTGATCGCTATCCCCGACGACCCGAAGACTCTCGACCAACTCGACGAGACGGTGGATGTGCTTGCTAAAGCAAACGTGCCGTTGCGAATTGATCCCATTCTCGAGCCAATCGCCTTCGGTTTTTCGGAAAGCCTGGGTCGCTATCTCGAAACGCGACGTCGGTATCCGGACGCCGAAATGATGATGGGAATCGGCAACCTCACCGAATTGACTGACGTCGACTCGGTCGGCATCAATGCTTTGCTGCTCGGTTTCTGTCAGGAGCAAAGCATACGAAGTGTGCTTACCACCCAAGTGATCAATTGGGCGAGAACTAGCGTGCGGGAGTGTGATATTGGTCGCCGGCTAATGTACCACGCCGTGACGAACCGCGTACCGCCGAAGCGAATGGAATCGCAACTGCTGATGCTGCGCGACCCTACGCTCGAACCGACGGACATCGACCAAGTCGAGGCATTGGCGACTTCGATCCGCGACAACAACTATCGAATCTTCACCTCCGCCGACGAAATCCACCTCGTCAGTCGCGATCTGCATCTGCATGACGCCGATCCATTTAGCATCATGCAGAAACTACGACAGTCAGGGCCCGACGGCGGCGTGCCCAAGAATTTAGACGCCGGCCACGCGTTTTATCTTGGCTACGAAATGTGCAAAGCGCTCACAGCGCTAACGCTCGGCAAGAACTACGAGCAGGACGAAGCTCTCAGTTGGGGGCTGGCGACTCGTCCAGAGACGCGGCATTACTTGAAGAAGCCGTCGCAGCGTGGAGAGTCTCGTTGAACGCGAAATCAGAACACACCGACGAGTTTCCGATCGTCGCCCGTCTGCCAGCCAACCTGACGGCCGTGTCGGTGTTTGAAAAGCTAGCTCGGCAGCCGCACGTCATTTTCTTCGATAGCGTTACCGAGCAGTCGCCGCTGGGGCGTTATTCCTTCGTCGCGGCCGATCCGTTTGAGTGGATCGTCGCGACGGACAACGAACGCGCGCCGCTCTCCAAGGCAGAGCGGGCTGGGCGTCAATTTACTACGGCGTCCCATCCCGACCTGCCCCCATTTCAAGGCGGCGCTGCTGGACTCTTCGGCTACGAAGTTGGTGGCACGCTGGAGAATATCCCCACGGCCGCCATCGATGATCTGCCGATCCCGAAACTGGCAGTCGGCCTCTATGATTTAGTGTTCGCTTTCGACCACCAGCAGGAAGTTGCCTATATCGTCTCGCAAGGTTTTCCCGAAACCAATCCGCGGCGGAGAAGGCAGCGTGCCCAAGCGCGAATTGACGAGGCGCTCGCGTGGCTGAAATCACCGTCGCTGCCAAAGCACGAGCCGGAAACTTTCGAGCCCGCAACGCTCTGCAGCGAGCAATTTGATGTTGGACTCGAAGGGATCACGAGCAACATGTCCGCCGACGGCTATCGGCAAATGATCCGACGGGCTGTCGAGTATATTCACGCCGGCGACGTCTTTCAGGTGAACTTGGCGCAGCGTTTAGTCTGCCGAGCCCACAGCGACCCACTTGAGCTCTACTCGCGACTGCGCGAAACCAACTCTGCTCCCTATGCTGGCTACCTGGACACAGGCGAGTGGCAAATTTGTAGCACTTCGCCCGAGTGCTTCCTGACCGTGCGTGGTCGAGAAGTCAAGACGCGACCGATTAAAGGCACGCGCGGTCGCTCGTTGCAGCCCGAAGCCGATTTGTTTGTTGGCGACGAACTGCAACTCAGCGAGAAAGACCGCGCGGAGAACGTGATGATCGTCGATCTGATGCGCAACGATCTCTCGCGAGTCTGCCACGCAGACAGCGTGCATGTGTCGAAGTTGTGCGCGGTCGAAACCTACGCCTTCGTCAAACACCTCGTCTCGTCGGTGCGTGGTACGCTGCGAGACGATGCCAGTCCGTTTGACTTGCTCCGTGCGTGTTTCCCGGGCGGCTCCATCACCGGGGCACCGAAAATTCGCGCGATGCAGCTCATTGCAGAACTCGAGCCGACGACTCGCGGCGCCTACTGCGGCTCGCTCGCTTACATCGGGTTCGATGGGCGGATGGACAGCAATATTCTCATTCGCACCGTTACCGCCGGTCGAGGTTGGTGGCAACTGCCTGTGGGAGGCGGCATCGTAGCCCAATCGCAGCCTGACGACGAATATCGCGAGACTTGGCACAAAGCACGCGGCATGCTCTCAGCAATCAAGGAGCTAGCCGTCACATGATTCTGCTGATCGACAACTACGACAGCTTTGCCCACAATCTTGCGCGATACTTGCGGCGACTCGGGCAGGAAGTGACGATCAAGCGTAACGACGCCGTCGACGTGCCAGCGATTCGCGCTCTGGCACCGCAAGCCATTGTCCTCTCGCCGGGACCTTGCACGCCCAACGAGGCAGGCTGCTCGCTGGAAGCAGTGCGCGAACTGCACACGACGACACCGCTGCTTGGCATCTGCTTAGGACATCAGACCATTGCCGCAGCGCTCGGCGCGTCGGTCGTCCGAGCGAAGGCGCCCATGCACGGTCGCACGTCGCTGATCAATCACGACGGTACCGGATTGTTCGAAGGCTTGCCCAATCGTCTCACCGTATGCCGCTATCACTCGCTCGTGGTTGACAGAACCTCACTTCCCGAGGATCTAATGGCGAACGCAACCTGTGACGACGGCACGATTATGGCGCTGCAGCATCGTCGTTTTCCCGTGTTCGGACTGCAGTTTCACCCCGAAGCTATCTTGACCGAACACGGCTACGGCATGCTGGCCAAATTTCTAACGTTGGCGGATTCGCCGATTCGCGATGATTCGCCAAGCAACCTTGCTGGCAGCGAGCTTCGATCTCAACCGCAACCCAAACCCTACCTGCCCAGTCGACCGGTCACGTTCTGATCTCGCGTGTCTTCCATGAATAGCGATCTTCCCCAACTCGGCAACGACGGACTCATTGTGGAGGGTATTGTCACCACGCGCAACGAGGACGGATCGGTCAACATCTCGCCGATGGGTCCGATCGTCAATGCGTCGTTCGACTGTTTCCGATTCCGTCCCTTTCAATCATCGACGACTTACAAGAACCTAAAACGTACTGGCAGGGGCGTGTTCCACATCACGGACGACGTGATGCTCTTTGCCCAAGCAGCGGTCGGGCAACCCAATCCGCTGCCAGCGCTCGAAAACCTAATTCTCCGCGACGCCTGCCGGTGGTACGAATTCGACGTCCGCTCGCTCGACGACGCCGAACTACGCACCCACGTCGTTGCAGAAACAAGCAATCGAGGCCAGCTGCGCGACTTCGTTGGCTTCAACCGTGCGAAACACGCCGTCCTCGAGGCCGCGATTCTGGCAACACGGGTCCACCTGTTGGAGGTCGACGATATCCAGGCCGAACTCGATCGCCTTGTGCCCCGCGTCGAAAAGACGGCGAGTGCCGCTGAGCAACAGGCATTCTCATTTCTGCAGCAGTACATCCACCGGACGGTCGCTACCCTCTCAGCGAGTCGATCGCCATGAGTCGCGTGATCGAAGTACGAACGCCCGGCCGCCTGCATTTCGGCCTGTCGAGCTTCGGCGGAGCTGGCCGTCAGTTCAGCGGCGTCGGTCTGATGGTTGACGGCAGCGGCGTAACGCTCCGCCTTTCATGCGCCGATAGCTTTCGCGCCCGAGGTCTGCATAGCCAGCGCGTTCAGAAGTTTGCCGACCACTTGGCACGCGAGCAACAGCTGACGCAGTTGCCCAGATGCGCGATAGAAGTAACGTCGTCGCCGCCCAATCATGTCGGGCTCGGGATCGGCACGCAACTGGGTATGGCAGTTGCCGCGGCATTGCTGCAATATCAAGGCACTTCCTGGCGCGATCCGCAGCTGCTCCGTCGATTGAGCGGACGGGGCCGTCGGTCGGCCATCGGTACGTATGGCTTCGTACACGGTGGTTTGCTAGTCGACCGCGGTAAGCTGCCGCACGAGACGTTGGGCGAGTTGGCAGAACGCGTCGACGTCCCAACCGAATGGCGCTTCGTGCTTATCCGACAACCAACCGCGGAGGGCTTGTGTGGCAACGCCGAATCGGCAGCGATTTCGTCCCTGCCACCCGTACCCGCTTCGATAACTGCGGAACTACAGTCAATCGTCGCACACCGACTGCTACCCGCGGTCGCCGACCACAACTTCGAGGCGTTCAGTGCCGCTGTGTATGACTACGGTTACCAAGCCGGCGAATGTTTCGCCTCAGCCCAAGGTGGCCCATTCGCATCATCAGAAATCGCGAGACTCGTCGAGGAAGTCCGCAGTCTTGGCTTCGCAGGCACCGGCCAATCCTCATGGGGCCCAACGGTGTTCGCCGTCACGCCCGATCAGCAGACCGCCGAAGAGCTCGTCGAAGCCCTACGCGACCAGGGCCCTTACGACACCTGTGATTTTGCCATCACCCAAGGCAACAACACGGGAGCAATCGTCGAAGAGACGAGCCTCGATGCATGTGGCCAACCAGACTGATCGCCACAACTCGAAATAAGCCACAGATCAAACGCCTCTAGGGCCGTGACGATGCCCGAATCTTGCAGCAGTTTCCACATTAGGTTTTTCATACCTAATGTGGATTACTACGGGCAGCGAAACGCTTTCGCACTGCGGAGAATACAGCAATGCTTACCCCAGTGGCGACCATCAAGCTTGCACCAATGCCCCACAGAGTCAAACTCCATAAGCCTTGCTTATCTGCAAGGACAAGCAGACCAAATACGAGTATCGCCCCGAGCACGCCAACGAGCATTGCTGCAACTCGCTCGCCTACCTGCTTAGAAAACCGGCGTGAGACCAATACTGCCACAATAACAGTTGGCAATATCCAAGTGCAGAAAATGAGTGAAAGTTGGGACGCGGCCACGAGTAACATTGTCCGAGCCTCTGCTACTATCGCCAGAAGTATCTGACATTGAGTGAGCTACACTGCTTACACATTATACAAGAGCACACGCCGGAATCATCATCCACGCTCAAATCTAACCGTTCTGAAACCACCATCGATTTGACTCTTCTTCGCTGGAAACTGCTATCAAGAAACTCCCCATAGCGCCAGCCTCAGAACGGGAAATCGGCCTAGTTTCGTCATTGTCTCTAGCAGTGGCCCAATTCTGTGCTTTTCGTTGATATGGACTCGATACATCAGCGTAGCGCTTCCGTTGATCTGTCCGCTACCGTGTTCGGCGGTCGCTTTTTCGATCAAGCCGTCGCGGCTTCCAGTAGTCCGTAGTCTGCTAAAGTCTGCGACAGCTTCGCTTCTTCGTTGATCGTCAGCGGTGTCATCGGCAGCAGCAGTTCGCCGCTGTCGCGACCGAGCAGCTTCATGGCGGCCTTCACTGGGATGGGATTGGTGGCCAGGCCAAGCATATCGCGGCAGAGTGGGAAGAGCTTGTGATGCCGGCGTTGGGCTTCTTCGACATTGCCGTCTTCCCAAGCGCGAAGCAGAGCGAGCATGTCTTCCGGCACAATGTTGCCGGCTACCGAGACAACGCCATGCGCGCCAACGGCCAGCAACGGCAATGTGAGACTGTCGTCGCCACTTAGAACGGTGAGGTTCGTGCTATTGAGAATCTGCGACGCCTGATCGAGCGAGCCGGTCGCCTCTTTCACCACGTCGATGTTCTCTAGTTCGGCCAAACGAGCGATCGTCTCGGGCTCGATATTCTTGCCAGTGCGTCCAGGAATGTTGTACACGCACTGCGGCAGGCCGGAGTTCTCGGCCAAGCACTTATAATGTTCGTAAAATCCTTGCTGCGTCGGCTTATTGTAGTAGGGTGCTACCTGCAGCGCGCCGTCGGCGCCAGCCTTCTCGGCAAACTTGGTCAGGCTCAATGCTTCGGCAGTACTGTTGGATCCAGTGCCGGGCATCACCTTGATTCGACCCGCAACCGTGTCGCACACAAAGGCAATCACTCGCTCGTGTTCGTCGTGCGACAAAGTCGGTGATTCGCCCGTCGTGCCGACTGGGCACAAGCAATTCGTACCAGCAGCAATCTGAAACTCGATTTGCTCGGCGAAAACCGCATAATCCACTTCCCCGTCCTTGAGCGGCGTCGTTAGCGCGACGGACAAACCGGCGAATTGCTCTCCCTTGGTCGACATTCTCGTTTCCCTCACGTGCGATTGGCAAACAGACGAGTATACCTAATTCCGGTCGTCAGCCGCAATTGGGCGTGAGTAGTTGCCGAATGACCAACTACTATTTGCTTGTCTACGCCTCTCAGTGTATCAGCTTCTTCATGTCCCTCACTGCCCGTTCCAATCCGACCATGATTGCGCGCGAAATGATGCTGTGGCCGATGTTCAGTTCGCACATGTTTGCGATGGCAGCGATTGGACCCACGTTGCGATAGGTGAGCCCGTGGCCGGCATGCAGGGTGAGACCGGCCGAAGAGATCTGGTTGCTGGCGTTGATCAGTGTATTCAATTCGTCTTCGGTGTCGTAGTTGGCGGACGCATGGGCGTAGGCACCGGTATGCAGTTCGATAGCCGTGGCGCCGGTCTGAATGCCGGCTTCGATTTGCGCAGGATCCGGGTCAAGAAATAGGCTGACGACGATGCCTGAGTCTTGCAACCGCTTCACCGCGTCGGAGACGCGCGTGGGATTGCCAACGACATCGAGGCCTCCCTCAGTCGTCACCTCTTCGCGCCGTTCGGGTACCAGCGTCACCTGATACGGCTTCGCCTCGCAGGCGATCGCAACGACCTCTTCGTCGCAAGCAAGTTCGAGGTTCAGCTTTACGGCGACCGTCTGCCTCATCAAGTGGAGATCGCGCTCTTGAATATGGCGTCGGTCCTCGCGGAGATGGAGCGTAATACCGTCGGCCCCTCCTAGTTCGGCCAAGGTAGCCGCCCACACGGGATCCGGCTCGTTGGTCATGCGTGCCTGTCGCACCGTGGCAACGTGGTCAATATTCACGCCTAATGTTGGCATTTCGCGCCCCTGATGTGGAGTTCTGGCAACAAACGATCAGTCTGTAGTTTTAAGCATACGTCCGCTGGGATGTCTAGCGGTTCAGTGTGGTCAAAGCCCCACGTCGTCGAGACACAAACCGGACTGACTGGTTCACAGCTGGAAGATTCTGTCGGCCAACGATTCAACCGACCGCGCGTTTGCTGCTCCGTCATTTCGTGAGCTAGACTTTAACAAATTGGAAGCAATTTTTTGTCGAGGCTTTGGCGGCACCGTCTTTTCGCTGTTAGTTTTCACTCAAAAATCGCCTCGATCCGGACTTCTCCCCACCGACACCTTGATATGAATCTAGAAGAGAAGGACATCGTCATGAACTGTCAGGAGCTCGCCGAACGCATTCAACAGTTGCAGCCGGAGGCGTCTGTCCAAGACGTCGCGCGACTCTGTTTGCTGCTAGCCAACCAAACGGATCAGCCCGCTGACTTCGCCGACGATACGATCCTGCAAGCTGCCTGGAAAGAAACGGGGCTAAAACTTCAAGCAGCTACCGACCAACACGCGGCCATGACGCAAGAGCTGGAAGATCTCGCCAGTTCCGACCCCGAACAATTTACGCGTGATCAAATCTGGATCCTCATCCGCGCCATCAAAGTGCAGAGTCAGGTGTTGCAGATGTACGTCGGTCAGCCGATGCTCGACGTATGAGCTTTTCAACGGTCATCTCAATGGTCGCACCCAGCGCCACGCCGACGGCATAGCAGACACAATCGGACCAGAGGAAACCGAAACCGAGCACCAGTCCACCGAGGGTCGTCCTTCGAATGGCGTCAATCCAAGCTCCATGATACAGCTGGCTAAGTTCGATGCAGTACGAGAAAACCAAGGCCGCCAACGCACGGCTGTGCATCTTCGCCCCGGGAAAGATCACGCTAGTCAGCAGATACGCCGCCAGGGCCCAAAGGGTGTCGCCGGCGTAGGTGGTCACCAGCTCAGGCAGCAATTCAGGGAAGCGTCGGGAGGCTATCCCCAACGGAACGACAAGTGCTAGGCTCGTCGCGTAGACGATTCTGCTTCGCCAACTCCGCGCAGACGAACGCAAATCACTCTGCGGCATGTTGCCCTTCACTTCTGCTCGAACCTGAGGCAGTTGCCGTCTGGATCGAGCACGTACATCTCGCGATCACCCCACGTCTGATCGGTGGGAGGCAGTTCGATGGAAATCCCTGCAGCCACCAAGCTCTCGTGCAGTCCGTCAAGATTGTCGACGATGAGGTTCACGACTCCGCCGACGACCGCGTCGCCGGAAAAAGACGAGACGTGAATCTGCGCCTCGTCGCGTTTTAGCCCCATGTAGCACGGGTCGAGCAGCGATTCGTCCGGCCGATACGCGAAGCGGCGCTCGAAACCGAGCTGCTTGCAGTAAAACCGCTCCGCTCCCGCGATAGAACTTACGTTCAAGACCGGCGTCGCGGTGTGGAACATGGGACGTAGCCAACGGGGTTAACGTCAGGGCGAAGCAGGTCTATGCTGCATTAGGCGAGCGAAATAGTAGACTCAGCTTAGCGGTCACTGTAGCATGCCGTGAATTTGGAGCCAATGGTGGGCTTAGATCTGCTCGATATTTCCTTCCGGATCGAAAGGGAATTTGGCATCAAGGTGTCGAGCGACGACTTTGACGAAATCACTTTCAAGAGCCGGCTGATTCGCGCTCTTGAATATGGCGTAGCTTCTCTAATGTGATCTACTCACGATCATGTCCGTTGACGGTTTCTATTATCCGACGACGTTCTGCAATTCGGTAATCATCCACACGGCCACTGTCATGTAGATGATAATGCCACCGATGTCGATTAGCACAGTCACAAAGGGCGTGCTCATCAAGGCCTCGTCCACGCCCAATCGACGGAACAACAGGGGTAGACCAGCTCCGCAAAGGGTGCCGAAAACGACAATAACTAGTAGCGTTATCGGCACCACTAGCAGTTCATACGGTGTCGCCTCGATGCTGAACACTGGCAAGTAACTCACGGCATAGCCAATCAGCGCCAGACCACCACCAAGCATTAAGCCCGTGACCAGTTCGCGCTTGACGATCGCTTTGGTATCGCCAAGCGTGACATCCTTGTTGGAAAGTGCGCGAATAATCAGCGTTGCCGACTGTCCACCCGAGTTGCCGCCGCTGGACATAATTAGCGGAATAAAGAAGACGAGCCACGGAACACGCTCGATCACCTGCTCGTACTCGCTAAGCGCGACCGTAGTTAGCAGTGCGGCGGCAAACAAGATGACGAGCCAGATGCCGCGTTTCCATGCGAGCGCGAGAATCGAAGTCTGCAGGTAGCTATCTTCCAAAGGCGCAACAGCCGCGGCACGGTAGGCATCCTCTTCTGCTTCTTCGCGAAACACATCCATCACGTCGTCGTGTGTGATAATCCCGACGAGGTGCTGTTCTTCGTCGACGACTGGGATCGCCATAAAGTCGAAGTCCGCCACCTTTTCCGCAACATGTTCCTGGTCGTCAGTCGCTTCGACCGTCACGAGACTGTGTTCCATCAAATCCGATAGCGGCGTCTGCGGACGGCCGAGATTCTTCACAAGTTGACGCGCGCCGACGACGCCGCGTAGGTGGTTCTCTTCGTCGACGATGTAGATGTAGTAAATCGTCTCGAGATCTTCAGCTTGGCGACTAAGCTCTTCGAGCGCCTTATGTACCGTCATCGTTTCCGGGAGCTTCGCGACCTCGGTCGTCATCACTGCGCCGGCGGTGCCCTCGGGATAAGCGCGTAAGCGAAGAATATCGCGTCGCTCTTCTGTTGGCACGAGCGGTAGCGTCACTTCGACGACTGCAGGATCAACCTGATTGAGCAAGTCGACGCGATCGTCGGGCGGCATTTCAGCGATCAACTCGCTGATCTGCTGCGGATCGCTGATCTCAACGATTTCGGTTTGCACTTCCTCAGGCAGAAATCCGAAAATCTCGGCGCGGGTCGTCAGATCGGTGGCCAGCAAAACCGCCCAAGATTCACCAGCCGAGAGCCCTTCCATAAACTCAGCCGTCCGCCCCGGGTGCAGCGCAGTGCAAAACTCCTGCAGTCCGACGACATCATCGGCGGCGAGCATTTCACGAAGTTCAGGAAGGTAAAGCGTATTGATCATCGAATCATCGGCCGCGACACACGTAAGACGAGGTAGTTTATCGGCCAGCCCCTGTTTTGACAGCAGGCATTCTTTGCAGTTCGACCTGCCGTACCGCAGCCGGTCGTCAACTTCACGTTGACATTTTCGTTAGCCACAACTAGCCTATGATAAGAAGCGGAAAGGCTTATGGGGCAAGCTTTTACGCGAATCCGACAGCTTTTCCTGAAGCAACACGCCTGAATTGGCTGCCCCGCGTAGAGTGCGCTGCTGTGGTCCACACTGCTGCCGGTGACCACGACGCAATAGTGACGAAGCGACTTGCGATGAACGACAACCCGATCGAAGACTCTGCCAGTGCGATCGACACCGACCTGAACACCTGCCAAGAGAAGATCGGATACTGGTTTGAGAACTTGCAGCATCTGACTGACGCGCTAAGGCATGCTTCAGGTGTTTCGCATCGCCTGGCCTCGAACGAACGCATGGAGTTTCTTGGCGACGCAATTCTCGGTGTCGTCGTGTGCGAACAGCTCTACCTGCAGTACCCCGAGTACCTCGAAGGCGAGCTTACCAAAGTCAAGTCCGTTGTCGTCAGTCGAGACACCTGCGCGCGGATCAGCGAGCGGATTGGATTGCACGAGTACTTAGTGCTCGGCAAGGGCATGGCGTCGGACCCAGAAATTCCTCGCTCGGTCGTTGCCGCCGCATTGGAATCCTTGATCGCCGCCATCTATCTCGATGGTGGCATGCAGCCGGCCAAAGATTTCATCCTCCGCCACGTGTGCGAAGAAATCGAACAGACGGTCTCTGGCGAGTTCGGCGGCAACTACAAATCACAACTGCAGCAGTTCGCCCAGCGTGAGCATGGCGTCACGCCCATCTACCACTTGCTCGACGAGAAAGGGCCCGACCACAGCAAGTGCTTCAAGATTTCGGCGCAAGTCTCCCAGCAGCGGTTCCCGCCAGCTTGGGGACGAAGCAAGAAGGAATCCGAACAGCGTGCGGCGCACAATGCCATCAGCATGATTAACGGAGACGAGGCGCCCTACCCTTCCGAAGAGACACTCGCTCCCAAATCACAAGTCGACGTTGTCGACGATTGAGTGCTCACTAGGCGAGCGGCACATCGGAACACGCTTCGATGCAGTCGAGATCGTCGGCCATTTCTAGCGCTGCTACCTTAAACATTTCGCGCGCCTGTAGTTCGACCATCTCGATATCGATCTCCTCGTGCAATTGGACACCAAAAATCCCTGCGCTCTCGTCGATCGACTCTCTGGTGGCCAGCACCAGCGCAATGAGGTCGTCAATGCCCAGATCGAGCTGACGAAACATCACTTGCTGCACCGGCTGCATGTACGGACAGACGGGTGTCCAAATCACTTCCGCAATCAGGTTTGCGACGAGCGCCACGTGATTTAGCGGTGCAGAGATCGGCATATACGTGTGATGGCTGGCCACCGCGTCAATCAGTTCCTGCGGCAGCCCCCACCGCAACATCAACTGCTTGCTAACCGCCATGTGGTCAAAGCCGAAGGCAGCGCGCTCTCGCTGCACAAGATCGATTGTGTGGTCAGGCTCTTCGTCGGCAATTGCAACATACTTTTCTGTATCGATCTGCGACATGGCCAACATGCCTAGGTCTGCGATCAGACCGGTCGCGAATGCCGTGTCGGGATCGACTTGCCGGTCCTCCAGCAGCTTAGCGCATTCCCGCGCGGCCGCGGCCATCGTCAGCGAACGCTTCCAGTAGCGGGCATGAAACTGCGCTGGCGCTCCGCTGACCATTGTCTTTACTAAACCAAAGCTAAGGACAGCCAGACGCATCGAACGTCGACCCAGATACGTGAGTGCCTGTCGCAGGTTCGTGACATCGTCGACGAGTCCGTAATACGAAGAGTTGACTAGACGCAGAATCGACGCGGAAAGCGCCGGGTCGAACTCGAGGCATTCGGCAACCGACTCCATTTGAAAGTCCGGATCGCGAGTGAGTTCCATCACACGCAGCGCAATCGTCGGCGAGCTGTGCAGCTTGTCTAATTGATCTAGAAAGTCGTCGAGCGATTCATTTCGCTCATGATCGGGAGTTTGCATAGCAGCAGCCCAGCGTTGTTTGTCTCGGAAGATGCAGATTTGGCTGTTCTTACAGGGCGAAGAACATGCCGCCAATGTGCTGTGATTCGCCAGATTGGCCAACCATAAACTGTCGTGCACCAACTGAACTATAGCTCACGCTTCGGCACGGATTTCGCAGTTGTAGCGATTGTCATCAAAACGACACCATTCCGCTTCGCGTCGCCAAATACGTTTGATTCATCGTGGCTGTTTTTGATAGGCTAAGTGAATCGCCCTACGGCTAATCTCTTTGGAACAGGAGAACCGTTATGAAAGTGCAAACTCTGTACAGCTGCTTGTCGCGGTCAGTTATTGTCCGAATCGTTGCCGTCGTCGTTAGCACCGCAAGCGCGGCAACGATAAATGCACAGCCAGTTGACGTCAATGCGCAGGCACGCGCTAGTCGGGCAAAATTGGTCGCTCGGATCGCAGAGGTAGACAATCAACTTCTGCGTGCCAGGCTGATCAACGCCACCGAAAACCGAGACCTCGCGCGATGGTACGCTGGCGAAATGCAATGGAACGCCCGCTGGATGTCGCTGATGGAAGCCGAACAAGCGGCCGCAGCCGAGGAGCCGTGGCTCGATTATCGAGAGCTGCGCAACCGAGCCAGCGATAGCCAGCATGACCACGAGCGGCTGGCGCGCTGGTGTGACAAGCGCGACCTTGCGGATCTCGCTAGGTTGCATTGGATGCACGTGCTTCGTTTCGACAGCTCCCACCGAGTCGCACTTGGCGAGCTCAATCTGGTTTGGCACGATGGAGTACTCCTGACCACGGACGAAGCCGAGGCCAGCAAGCAGCGCCGCAAGACCTGGAAGAAGCAGTCACGGCAGTGGCAGGCCAACGTCAGACGCTTGAAAAAGCAGATCGAAGTAGGCCAGCCGGAGGCCAAACAGGCCGCTCGCGCAGATCTGCTCGAAATTAGGAGTCCCGAAGCCGTACCCGCGCTGATCGAGGAATTGGCTGTTGCCCACAAAGACCAGGCGAAGACGATCGCCCGCGGTCAACTGTTGGTCGACGCACTTGGCGGTATCGACTCGCCGGCTGCCATCGATTCGCTGACTGAGATTGCCATCCACTCGACCGAGCCTGGCATTCGCTACGCATCCATCAATCGGCTAAAGAACAAACCCAAAGCGTCTTATATTCCGGCCTTGATTTCAGCCCTACAAATGCCGGTTAGCATGGACGTCGACATTTCGCAAAGTGGCTCGTCGGTCGTCAGTAGCTATACCTACGCCCAAGAACAGGCAGACGGCTCCGAAGCGTATCGCTATCAAAACGACACCAAGACAATCCCTGGCCCGCGATATACCGCCGTGCCGATGGGGTACATCGCCGACTACGTGGGGCCGAAGAAAGTCCCTGGCCGGACGGTCCGCGTTCCTATCAATCCGGGACACGGTAGCGCGCCTGTCGCGCACGGTCGCACCCGAACGCGGTCCGATTGCTCGGGAGGAAGTCATACTTGGGTACTTGGTACGGATTACTCTCGGCAATATGGCGATCAATATGTACGTAAAGAAACGATCCCTGGCTACACGATAGCTGGCTACCATACCGTCAGGTTTACCGGATATCGCTATCTGGAAACCTCCAACTTTGTCGGCCGAATGCAGGCCGCTACGGAAGAATCGCGTCTTGCGACGCAGAACGTCGAGCGGCAATTGGAGGCACACAATCAAGCAATTGCCGCCAATAATCAGCGCGTCGCCGAAGTCTTGACCGAAGTCACCGGCGAGACGTTATCTGCTTTTCCAAAATCGTGGTGGAACTGGTGGGGCACCTATCTCGACGCCCACCCCGACATCGGCACAAGCGGCACACGACAGCAACTCAATGCTGCATTGCTAAACCAGCAGCCGCGTGGGCTAGCTCGCGGTACGTGGGTATGGACGCGACGAGGTAAGCGACCCATCGAGCAAGTACGACCGGGTGACTTCGTCTTGTCTCAAGACACGAAGACAGGTGAGCTAGCCTATCAGCTCGTCTTAGCAATCGCCGCTCCGCGATCGCTAGCTGTATCGAAAGTGGAGGTTGACGAAACCGAACTGCACTGTGCTCCAGGGCATGTCGTCTGGTCGACCGGCGCTGGTTGGCAGCGCGTGTCAAAGCTAAATACCAACCAGTCGCTGCATGGTTTGGCAGCCGAATCTCCGATTAACGACGTGGTCGATGCCTTTGAAATCGACAGCTACGACTTAATCGTCGACGGGTTTCACACGTTTTTCGCCGGCGAACGCGGTGTACTTGTCCACGACGGCACGCCGATTGCGCCGACACATGTCGCCCTTCCCGGATTCTCACCAGCTGCCGTCGCCACTGCCATCGAGTTGGCAGCCAATTGAAGCTGGCTAGCTTAGCGCTGGGCCACTTGCGGGCACATTCGTATCAGCAATCCAAGTTGGTATGTCCAATGATTAGCGCGCTGCATGGCCAAGAAATCGTCGATGCATTCAAAGCCGACTTCGATTAAAGTCATAGTGCTGTTCTTTGGGTAAAGAACTACCAATTCGGTGACTGCTCCATTTGTGAAACGTCTGGGTCTGAACGTTGCACTTTTTCGCTACTGAAGTTTCGCTGGCTGGGGCAAAATCGGCTCGCAATTGTGTAACGCCGACGTCGTCGGAATTTACAAAATGACGCGTGCGCTCCTACGACAGAATCCACTATGGCCGTACGGAACAGCGTCGGCACCGGCCAATTCGTGGGAATTATGCAAAAGAGAACCAATTCCGTTACAAAACTATTGGCTTTCAAAACACCGAACGCATGGTTGAATCGATGGCGGCTCACTCGATTTCGAGTAGCTCGTCGACTTCGCCTTCGGGCGCGAGGAAACGAGCGACCAGGCATTCGTTGGAGAGATTTTGGCCTAAGACCGTGCGGTTGGCGGGATCGACTAAGGACCGGTAAATCAGCCATTGGTCTTTGCCACACTGCGCGCGGTAGCCGACGGCCACGTCGTGCGGCTGGACTTCCAGCGCCTGCGCGACGGTGAGCTGCCGCCAAGTGCACTGCTTCTTCGCGCGCGATCGATTGAGATCGATGAGGAGCGGACTGGCCATGTTTTGGCCCTCGCGTTCTTGTTCGAGCTGCAGGCGATTGTTGTTGGAAGAGAGTTGCCCAATGCGTGGGTCAGCACGCCACTCCGGTAGAGCGAGCGGTAGCACACGGCCGAGAACTTTGCCTGATCGCAGCACACCTTCGCGCGTTTCTGCCTCAGGTTCAAACTCAACGTCACCCGTCAAAGGCAGCCGATAGCGATGGCACAGCTTACCCCCGGCCGTATCGATCACGTAGTCACACAGCAACAGGAACAATTCATCTCGCGCAAGCAGGATTTGCCGCTCCAAGCGTGCCCCATCTGTCAGTTCCATAGATAACTCAAGGTAATCTACGTCGTCGTCGCTGAACCAGCAGGTTTCGTCCCAGGTTCCTACCGGCTCGAGCCGCTTGCCGTCGAGCGTCGTTTCCCACGTCCAAACGCCATCAAGCAATCGCTGCGTACCCGACCAGCACTCAAGCTTCAAATCCTGGGTGCTGTAGTCGATGGCGAGCACCGGGGCCGAGCGTTCCCAATCGGTTCGCATGTAAGCGACGCCTGCCCACTCGCAGTTGCTGGACGTCTCGGGAACGGAACCGTCTGCCTTGAGCTTGACGTCACGGACCAGCCTCTTGCTAAGGAACGACTTTGCCGCTTCCACATCAGAAGCATCCCCGGCAAGCGACAGTGCGGTTCGCAGAAAGTCGGCGCTCCACGCTTCATCGTGGGCACCACCAAGCAGAGGCGTGCCAGTTGCTGACGACGTGCCCAACGCATGCGTGACCATCCACTGGAACTGCTCGTCTGCTTTGCGTCGCCAACAGCCCTTCTTGAGTTGCGT
The DNA here is from genome assembly GCA_039184115.1 of Planctomycetota bacterium. Classification (GTDB taxonomy): domain Bacteria; phylum Planctomycetota; class Planctomycetia; order Pirellulales; family Lacipirellulaceae; genus Bythopirellula. The sequence continues at coordinate 90,467 of JBCDBK010000006.1, forward strand.
ACCCATGAGCCTACACCGCGTCCAGCAGGCGAGCAGTGGTCGCTGAAAGCCCAAGTAGGCTCCGTGAACAAGACCGTTGCCATTGGCAAGTTCGGTGATTCCTTCGGTCAACACAGCCTGGGCACTAGTCCGCAGTTTGCCGAGAGGTCGCATCTCCGGAAACAGATACGCCAGTGTCAGTGGCAGCTCTCCGGCCAGTAGCTGTTGGGCGACGCCCTGCTCTGGCGGCAGCTCGGCATCGGTATGCCAATCTTCACCGTCGGTCGCAATTTTCCAAAGTGCGTCAGCAACTTCCCACCAGAACTCCGGCGAAATCTGGTTGGCCGCTGCCGGCAACAGGTTTGCAATAGCAAGGCATTCTAAGGCAAAGTCGATGGAAGCCGATGAGGCTTGAGCAGATTCCAGCCAGCCTCCAAGTACTTGCTCGACGAGTTCTGCGTGCAAACCCGACTTGTTCGCCTTTGACCGCTGCCCTAGCTGATCGGCAAGTGCAAGCAACTCAACCGTCTTGGGTGACAGCTCTCGCAAACTAAGGCCCCAGCGGAGCGGCGTCTCGCTCGCGCTCGCCAGCATGTCCAGCGGCACTGGCGCACGACGCTTCGTCAGGTGACGCTGCCAGGTCGCCAACGTGTCGTTGCCAACGATGCCCTTCGGCGCCGTATCACGCCAGAAGCTCTTAACTCTCATCCGTTGGGAAAGCACACCCTCGGTTTGATTAGCGCGCCCATTGGCGTGTGCCGCGGCGGAAGACCCAGTAGCAGAGATGTCGATACTTGTTGGCATTACATTCCTTCGATTTATCCAGAACTCGACGACGGTCGAGGTGGCGTTCGCCCTTGGAAACGGCTATCGCGCACTTTGCACGCCCAATGCATAGAGCTTCGCTATTCTAGTAGATGATTTTCGATTTTTCACGGGGGCTAGTGGCCAATTATTCCGACGTCGCCGCAGCGCAGACGCTATAATTCGACGAGACATCGAGCGTCGTCCCCTGTTCCGATCGCATCATCGTACTAGGTTTTGGTCTGATTCATGAGCAATTTTGGCAGCGTTGTAGCGGCGTTCGCGTTGCTCTTTCTCGCGATACTCGGCACACAATCAGTAGCGCAGCCTCAACAGCCCGAAGCAGCGGAAGCGACGGCACCTGTGGAAGCCGAGCCACCGAAGCTACCCGCGCCAAACGGCGCAAAAGCGATGCCTGCACCCCATCGCGTTTGGATTGATCCACGCGAAAAGCAGGTTTTTGTTGACGGCTATGTCTCGCTGGACGAGGGTCTGCTGGAGATGTTTGCGTGTACGATGGGCACGAAAGAGCACGAATCGGTGATCGCTGTCTACTCGAGCGCTAAGATGGTGCATACCGCCTTGCTCGCCGTGGGTGCGATTCCCGGACACCCCGTGCGATGGGACCCAACGTACCAGCCACCGGCGGGTATGGAAATAGACATCGAAATCCGCTGGCTCGACGATCGCGGAAAGTGGAAATCGACGGCCGCACAACAGTGGTTGCGAGACGTGGATACCAAGCAGGTTCTGCAACATCCTTGGGTGTTCGCCGGCAGCGGTTTCTGGACGGACGAAGAAACTGGCAAGCAGTACTATCTGGCGGAAGAAGGCAGTCTGATCTGCGTTTCTAACTTTTCTTCGGCGACGCTCGACATCCCCGTCGAGAGTAGTCAGGCAAACGAGGGGCTATTGTTCGAAGCGAATAAAGACACCGTACCGGCAATCGGTACGCCCGTCCGGCTAGTACTAACACCCAAGCCGAAAAAGAACGCGCCGCCTTATCGTGCTGAGTAGCCAAGAAGATTTCGCGTGGATACTATTTCGCGCTGATATCGAAGCAGTAAAGCAACTGCTGATCACGCAAGTACATTCGTCCCCCAGCGATTACCGGGTGCGTCCAGATGCGGCCCTTGGGAGCCCGCAGCTCCGATTGCGGGTCGAGTGTGAAACGACCGTGTTCCTCCCAGCCCTCGACTGATGCGGAAATCAGCACGACGTCGCCCGTGTCTTCGCCAAGGCAGTAGAAGCGACCATCGGCATAGGCGATTGCCCCTTTTTCTAACGCTTTGCGCTCTAGCCATACTTTTTTGCCTGTTGCAATGTCCTGGCAGGCCCAACCCTTTTTATTGGCGTGGCCAAAGATGTGGCTGTCAAGCAAGATGACACCACCATGGTGATTCGACATAAAACGGCTATCGTAGACGACTTCCGTAGTAAAATCCTCCGCGACTCGCACCAACATGCAACCTGTTCCGTACCCCGAAGTGACGTACACGCAGTCTTGCCAGAAAACTGGCGTCGGAATGACTGCCACGCGTCCCGGCCACTGCACCGACCAAAGCACTTCGCCCGTGCTGACGTCGAAGCCGACGAGCTGACTTACCAGTAGCTGGACACCCATCAGCTTGCCCGCGTGCTCCTTGATCATGATGGACGAATAGTGCGCATCGTCGGTCAGTTCCTTGGACTGCCACAGTAGCGTGCCAGTTGCTTTGTCGAGTGCAACGATCGCCCCTTGTTCGCCTCCAGGGGTCACCAGCACCATGTCGTCATGGATGACCGGTGACTCGCTATAGCCCCAAACCGGCACCTTGCCACCAAGGTCGGGCATGGATTGGGTCCAGACGATGGCACCATCATCAATCCGGTAGCAGCCAAGCGTACCGTCTGCGCACAGTGCGTAAACAAAGTCGCCATCGACAGTTGGCGTTCCACGAGGACCATTGCCCCAGCCATTCTCGAACTGGCTGCCGATTGGCGCAGCCCAAATCTCTTCACCCGTGTCGGCATCGAGACACAGCAGCATCTCTTCACCGTCGCGGGCACCCATGATGTAAAGGCGGGAGCCCAACACCGCCGGGCCAGAGTATCCCAAGCCACAGTTCTCGAACGACCAAAGCTTCGTTGGCCCTTCGCTGGGCCATGACTGAAGTAAGCCCGACTCGGCGGACAAGTCGTCGCGATTCGGACCGCGCCATTGCGGCCAAGGTCCGTCGGCGGCGATTCCCAAGTCTGCGAACAAGCTCATGAGCACTGCGGTTGCAATCAAACACGTCTTTGTCATCTGGTCTTTCCCTAGAAATGCACCACAGGATGATCAACAATAAGTACTGAAACTCGACAGACGTCATTGTAGATCATTGCGCAAGCGCCGAACAAGTCAGGGCGTCACGGCAGATCGATACCTTTTATCGACTCGACCGGTAAGCGGGCGAGCCGAACCAATTTGGACATCTCAAGATTGCTGTACTCTCATGACCAGTAGTGTTGCCAAAATTTCCGAAAACGCCCAGCGGGTGCTCGAAAGGATTGAGCAAGCAGCGGCCGACGCGGGCAGATTGCGCTCCGAGGTGCAACTAGTAGCGGTAGCTAAGTATGTCGATATCGACACGACCGCGGCATTGGTGCAGAGCGGACTGGATCTATTGGGCGAGAGCCGCCCTCAACAGCTTTGGCAGAAAGCAGCAAGTCCGGCGTTAGAATCTATTCGCTGGCACATGATCGGTCACCTCCAACGCAACAAAGTGCAGCGCACCGTGCCACTCGTCGATCTGATACACAGCGTTGATAGCGAGCGTCTACTTCGGTCGATTGATCGCGCCGCGAGTGAGCACGGAAAGAAGCAGCGCGTTCTGCTAGAGGTCAACACCTCGGGCGACGCCGCAAAACACGGGCTGTCCAGCGTCGAGTTGCAGAAGCTACTGCCAACCCTGACAGATTTCTCAAGTGTCGAAGTCTGCGGTTTGATGACTATGGCCGCACGCGAAGGGGGCACAGCCGTAGCCTCCCGCAACTTCGCCGCGCTGCGAGAGTTGCGTGACGTCGTTCAGCGGGAGTGCCCAGACGGCATCAAACTTACGGAGCTTTCGATGGGCATGAGTCACGATTTCGAGACAGCAATACGCGAAGGCGCGACTCTAGTGCGCATCGGCTCGCTACTCTTCCAAGGCGTATTATAGCGCACGAGCACATAACGCGGGCAATTTGGCAGTACAATCACCCTCGGCAAGTCCGCATTGCCCGAAGAACCGAGCGAATCTATCATAAGATGATAAGTAAGAGGAACGAATAGGCAGCACCCTCGGCTGCTCCCGCCTAACGCCGCGTCTGCCAACGCAAGGCATCTAAACTGCATTGGTCTGCAAATAGAAATCCCTATGAAGGCAATTACGGAGAAAATCGCTCACTACCTCGTGCTGGTCGTCGTCACCGTCATTGCCGTCGGCGTGATGTGGAAACTGAGTGCGAAAAGCCAGCTGCAAAACAAGCTGTTGGATGTGCCCGTCCGCCCATTGCCTGCGGTGGCGGCACCCAAGGCACCAGTTCAGATCGCAGCCGTACGCGTTGAGCCGTGTGAAGTGATCTCTACGCACGCCGGCAAGATTCAGCCGTGGGAAACCTACCAAGTCGGCTTTCCTGTCACTGGTCGCGTGCAGTCACTCGGTACCAACGCCTGGGGGAAGCCGCTTGACGACGGCGATCGCGTGCAAGCAGGCCAAGTGCTAGCGACGATGGACGACCGAGTGTTTCGCGCCCAAAAGAGTGAGGCTGCGGCCCGCATCGAACAGGCGACATCCGACCTACAGCGAGCGCAACGCGCCCGCCGCACCAATCGCGCAGCGGTGTCCGATTCGGAATTGCAGAAATGGGTAACCGACTTGGCTCTGGCCCGCGCACAGCATGAGATTGCCATCAAGAATCTTGACGACGCCACGCTGTTGGCACCCGTCGACGCCACGATTTCGAAGCGAATGATTAAATCTGGCGAATCGGTCAACCCAAATCAGATGGTCTTCGAACTCGTCGAGAACAAAGACGTGTTGTTGGTTGTGGATGTGCCTGAGACGAGGATCCGCGAGCTTGAGCAACGTATGCGGATCGTCGACGCCGCGAAGCAATCCTCGCCCGACAGCGACGAGGCAATCTTTCGCGCACACGTACACTTGGAAGGGCGTGATCGGTTTGGCTCGCCCTGGCCGACGCTTGACGGCGAGGTTTATCGTATTCCAGAGGTCGCCGACTCGCGGACAGGACTGTTCGCCGTCGAAATCCTGCTTAGCAATGCGGAGCGTCTCTTGCGTCCGGGAATGGTCGCGACGGCGGACATCGTGACCACGGTATTCCCCGGCTACAAGATCCCCGAAAAGGCCGTCATCTTCCGACAAGGCGATGCCTACCTATTCACCGTCGACCAAGAATCGGCGCAGATGGAAATGATGTACTGGAACGTTGGACCGTCCACGCTGTTTCGGTCGCGACGCATCGACCTGACGAAGTGGATCGATCAAGGAGAGCACGTCATCCTGCCAGCCGACGCGGCACAACTGCAGTCGGTGATTACCCGCGGCCAATTCCGACTCGCCGACCAGCAAGCAGTGCGGGTTATGAACCTCGAAGAACTATCCCCAGGTTTGGCTGAGCGAGCCAAGCCCTCTCCGGCAGCAGTCACCGTTGCCTCGGAACGCTAGGCTAAAGCGGAATGCAACTCAGCTCTCAAGCGATCGATCATCCGCGATTCGTGCTCATATCCACCATTTTGGTGTTGCTTATGGCACTCTATGCGGCGACGTTCACGCCAGTACAGCGGACTCCCGCGATCACGAAGGCCGTTGTGCTAGTCGCGATTCCATATCCCGACTCGCAGCCCAGCGAGGCGGAGAACGAAATTGCTCGCAAAGTCGAAGAGGCACTGACCGAATTGCAGAGTGTTGACTTCATCGCCTCGACGAGTCTGCGTGGAGCTTCGATCACGCAAGTTATCTTTCTCGACGATGTCGACCCAGACAACGCTCGTCGCGAGGTCAAGGACTTGATCGATCGCATCCGCAACGAGTTGCCCGTTGGGCGCGAAGTCCAGCCCGATGTGCGAGAGATCGATTTCGATTCGGCGCCGTTGATGCTCGTCACGCTCAAGGGACCGCCGGGCTTTGATGAACGCGCGCTCAAGCAGATTGCCGAAGAAGTCGAAGAGCGAATCGCCTCGGTCGACGGAATCGCCAACTCGCAGCTTTTCGGAGGCAAAGAGCGTGAACTGCACGTCAATGTCAACCCAGATCTGATGGCGCAGTATGGCCTCACACTCCCGCAGCTTCGGCAATCATTGGCCGACTTCAATGCCAAAGTGCCTGCCGGATCGTTTGACACGGAGGCAATCGACCGCACGATTCGAAACGAGGCTAAGTTCCGCAACGTTGACGACATTCGCGAGGCCATCGTCAGCAGCAATCAGGGTCGCGTGATTCGCTTTAAGGATGTCGCCGTCGTGATCGACTCGCATCGCCGAGTCAAGACCGTCGCACAGATTAACGGTGGCGACTGTGCGACGATCATCGTCAGAAAAGAGGCCGACATCAACACGCTCGGTGCCGCACGTGCGCTCAACGTGCTGCTCGAGGATCTTCGTCAGCAGTATCCAGACATCGAGTTCACCGGCTCGCGTGACTCCTCGCAAGAGATTTGGATTATGTTTCGTGTGCTTGGATCGAGTGCACTGTTCGGTGCGATGTTAGTCCTCGTGATCCTTGCGTGGACGATGGGCTTGCGCATCTCCATTTTGGTGCTGATTGCCATTCCGTTTAGCTGCGCGGTTGGTCTTATCTTCTTGTTCTTCGCCGACATACCCGTTTCCAACATGGTCGTGTTCAGCTTCATTCTGGTGCTGGGTATGGTTGTCGACGGGGCGATCATCGTTGCCGAAAATATTCACCGACATATAGAGCGTGGCGAGGACCCAACCACGGCAGCGAAAGTCGGCATCGAAGAGGTCGGCCTGCCGGTGATCGCAGCCGATCTCACCACCGTCGCGGCCTTTCTGCCGATGGTTTTGGTGCCCGGAATCATGGGCGACTTCATGGGCGTGATGCCGCGTGTTGTGAGCGTCGCGCTGATCGGATCGGTGCTAGTCGATCACTTTGTCATTCCGACCTTGGCCGCGCGGTGGTACAAGCAACGTTCCCCCGTGCGTGACGAGTCGGCAGTATTTGCAGCGGTCAGCAAACACGATCACGCCGAGCCGACGCAAGTCGCCAGTCAGGTCCGCCCGAATCTCGGCCCGGGCACCAGACTGTACGCGGCATTTTTGAGGCTGGCCCTGACCCATAGGTACTATGTAGTCCTAGCCTGTGGCACAGCGTTGGTCGGAGCGTTCGCTCTATTCGGAAAACTAGGCTTCGAGTTCTTCCCGCCCAGTGACCGAGGACAGTTCAGCATCAAGTACGAGCTACCACTCGGGTACAGCATTGAGGAAACTCTGGCCGCATCACGCGTATTCACTGACAAACTCGACAAGTGGAAGGATCGTGGCATCCTGGTTAGCTACGTTACCTCGGTCGGCTCGGCAGGTGGACTGGCTACCCGCATCGAAGATGACTCGGCCAACGGTCCGGAGTTTGGCGAGATCATGGTCGAACTTCTCTCGCCGCTAGATCGCAACGTGCACGAGCAGGAGATCATCGCGCAATTGCGCCGCGAAGTGGTACCGCTCCCGGGAATGAAATTCTCGATCAAGGAAGTCGAAGATGGGCCACCAGGTGGATCCGACGTCGCCGTGCGCCTAACGGGCGACGATGTCGACCAGCTTGGCAGCTTGGGCGAGACGATTGTCGCGGCGCTTAAGCAAGTTCGAGGGACGGTCGACGCCACAAGTGACTATCGACCCGACAATCCCGAAATGATCATCGAGCCCAAGCCGGAAGTCGTGGGCCTCTACGGACTGACCGAGGCTCAGATCGCGCGTTCTGTCCAGCTTGCGATCGCTGGTGACTCACAGATCGAGATCACTATGGACGACGAAGACGTCACGCTTCGTCTTCAATTGGCGCCTGAGTACCAGCGGCATCCCAACACGCTCAAGCGGCTAATGATCACCGCTCCCGACGGACGCCAGGCACCGATTTCGGCACTGGCTGACATTCGCAACGACGTCGGGCTCTACAGCATCAACCGCTACGAGCGCGATCGAGCCGTCGTGGCAAAGTGCGATGTCGTCAAACCCACACTGCCCGACGATGTATTTAAGGTGCTCACCAATGAGGTCTTGCCAGAGCTTGGTTTCCGCCCTGTCAAAGGCAACTCGATGACCTTCGTAGGAACGCCGACAACTGCTTCGGAAGGAATCAAGGCGCAGTTCACTGGTGAAAACGAAGAACGCGACAAGAACTTCCGCTACTTGACCTACAGCATGGTCTTGGGCGTAGTGTTGATTTTTGGCATTCTCGTCACCCAGTTCAACAGCTTCCGTCAAAGCGTCATCGTGATGATCGCCGTACCTCTAAGCTTCATTGGCGTAGTCCTCGGTATGTGGGCCTGCGGATTTCCGTTCAGCTTGGCATCGTTCATTGGACTCGTGAGCCTGACGGGAATTGTCGTCAACGACGCGATTGTGCTCGTCGACTTTACGAATCAGGCTCGCGAGCGTGGCTTGCCCGTGCGCGAGGCGATTCTTGAGGCGGGAATCAATCGTCTGCGCCCTGTTATGCTGACTACCGTGACCACGATCGGCGGCCTGCTACCATTGCTACTTAATATTTCGGGCGGTGCCGAGTTTTGGCAGCCACTTACCGCGGCTGTCGTGTTTGGCTTGGCATTCGCGACCGTCTTGACACTGGTTGTCATACCCGTCTGCTATAGCATCGCTTATGGAATGCCCCGCTGGATGCTGCACTTGGTCGCCGCGTCGGTGAGCGTTGGCTTCCCCGCACTCATCGGATCTGTCCTGCTGGCGACGCCAGAAGCTGGCTTCGCTGCCGCTGTGTGCTGGCTCGGTGTTCTTGGCTGGACGGCCTTCGTCTTCGGTCAGTCCTGGAGACAAGGCGAGCACGTCCTAAAGATCGTCTGAGACCCTGATTAGGCCTTGTTATCAAACTGAGGAGTAAGCTCACTCAGTCGAATTCGACGATGCCTCGGGTTCCCAAAATCTGCCTGTCGGCAAATAAAATTGACTCATTTCTTGACACTGGCTAAAGTGAATTGAGTACGGCATACCGCTAGTGCTTTCCTAGCCACTGGCACCGCGCATGACTGCGCTTCTTTGACACTACCACGCTTAGTTCGCAACCGGAGTTGGAACCAATGAGTAAGACGGGCACCCTAGTATTCGCTAGCCTCGCGCTAGCACTCTCTCTCGCGATCGGTTCGACGCACGCGTCGAGCATCACTTACGACTTTACCGGTAGTTCCAGCGGCTTGGGAACTGGCAACCTCGGCATTGGCAGCGCAACGGTCATCAGCGGCGGCTTGCCCGTCTTGGTTGAAGCCTTCGACGAATTCGGCGCGGCCGGACTCTTGGCACGCAACAACATGAATGGTCTGGGCGTTGTTGGCGAACCCGGAACCGGCCAAGAAACGAATCAAGTCGGTGCCGACTCAAATGGTGGTGAATCACTGGAATTTGACTTCACTCCCAACTCAGTCACCGTCATCGACACGGTTGTCTTCGAACTTGGCATGGAAGCAGGCTCTCTCGATGTGTTCGCCGATAACGTGCTACTGGAAACCATTAGCTGGACCGCTGCCACCGGCGGTGGCAATACCGGCAACTCAGACGTTGCCTACACGTTCACTTCGTCAGTCGCGGCACGCACTGCGCAGAGCTTTACTTTTGCAGCCGTCGAAGACAGCTTTCGTGTGAAGAGTCTGACCGTCGAGCTCATTCCAGAACCAGCGAGCTTGCTACTGCTTGTCGTTGGCGCTGCTGCAATCGCGATTGGGTCGCGTCGCCACGAAGGCTAGCTATAAAATAAAATAGCCATTCGAATTAAGATCAAGCCTCACTGCCTCGTACGGTAGTGAGGCTTTTTTTGTGGTCGTCCGCCGCAGGCGCATTTCGGACGCGATCAGATCGCGACACTCTGATACAATCAACTTGTGGCAACTAGGTGGCGAATCTCTCCTCACGCAATTCAAACACAATAACCTCATATGGTCGGACGACCAGATCATCCACGTCGGCTTCGCTTCGAGTCTCTCGAGCGGCGGCGCATGCTGGCCAGCGCAAACTTCGTCGACGTAGCGCAATCGTCGGGCTTGTCTGGTCTGCTGGGCGGTTCGGGCGAGTTTCATGCTGGTGGCATGGTATTTACGGATCTGAATCTCGACGGCTACGCCGATCTGTACATCATCGGTCCAACGAGCCGCGGCAATCGCCTCTACGTCAATGTTGACGATGGGGGTGGTAGTCGTACGTTTGTGCGCGCCGTAGGCGATGGTGGCACGTCCTACACGACAGGTCGATCGACGGGCGCTGTAGCCGCCGACTACGACAACGACGGCGATCTCGATATCTACTTGACCAACTATCGTGACGACAACATTCTGTTTCGCAACATGTGGCAAGAAGATCACGCCAGTGGTGTTGGCGATCCGCTGTCGCTACGTTTCGTCGACGTGACGTCTGCCACTGACCCGACGCCGAGTAATCCCAATGGCGACAACCAGCACGGCCTGGGTTTCGCGACCTACGTAAACCCTAATCCGCTGTTCAGTACCCAGCGGCTCGATAACAGCATGGCGGCTGCCTGGGCAGACGTGAATCGCGATGGCTGGGTTGATCTCTATGTCGGCAGTTGGGACGGCACGAACGGCAACCCGGCAGAATCCGACGACGGTCGACTCGGTGAGCGCGATACGCTTTACCTCAACAACGGTGACGGCACGTTTACCGATATCACGATGGGGCTGGACGGCGGCGCGACTTTCGACTTGCTGGTTGACGACGGCAGCCTCGAAGCGGCAACGCCTTCCTCGACATTCAGCAACAGTGATTGGGCGCTGACCGCGGAGAGCCAATCTGCCGTTTTCCAAGAGGCCACTTGGGCGGCCAGCGACGGGGACGTTGGCGTGTGGTTTCAAGGTTTCCGCGGCAGTGCCGGCAATCCAGCCGATGCTCGACTGACGCAAGTCGTGACTGCCACCGAGTCAGGTGACTACACGCTACTATTCGACGCACGCGTGGAAGCGAACTTCGCGGCAACCATCGACGAGTTTCGCGTCACGATCTCCTCAGACGGAACGGGCGGTGCGAAGACTTTCGACATCTTGGCAGCAACAACAGACGCCGATTTTCGTACTTACCGCCTCGATCTGCCCGGGGTTACCGCCGGCGACTCGATTACGATTGCTGTAGAGATGATCGGTGCCGTCGGTCTCGGTGGGGCTCAACGCTCGGGCTTCGTCGACGGCATCTATCTGCGCGGGCCTGGGTGGGAACAAGTCGGCGGCTGGCACTACAGTAGCGGCCAGATCAACGACACCACGCTACCGGCTGAGTTCAGCGGACACAATGCACTGCAGTTCGCCGACTTTAACAACGATGGCTGGCAAGATTTAATCGTTGCCACGATGGGTGGCGGTGATGTCGGCCCCAACCGCGACATGCTGTATCTGAATCGCGGCAACGATAGCTCGGGTGACTGGCTCGGCTATCACATGGTTTCCTACGAACTTGGCTTCGGCGGCGAGGAGAGTTCTGACATGGGTGTGGCCGTCGCCGACATCGACAACGACGGCGACCTCGACTACTTTTCGACATTGCTTCCGGCCGCCCACCCAATTTGGATTAACAACTTGTCCGAAACCGGCGAACTCTCGTTTACGCGTACGACGATCAACAACGATTTTTCCTGGGGTGCCAACTTTCACGACTTCGACAACAATGGCCGTGTCGACCTCATGGTCGGCACCGACATTAACCGACGATCGTATCTGCACTTGCAGGAGTTGAATGGCAGCTTCAGCGAGCAGGGAGTCGCCGCTGGCTTCACCACAACACACACGATTCGCGGCGTTGCCGTGGCCGACTTCGATCGCGATGGCTGGAGTGATGCCGCTCATTGGTCCTGGTTTGGCGCCAACCCCGGTATCCAGCTGTATTCGAACCAGTCCGCTGCGCAGAATACAGACTCGCACTTTCTGACGCTGCAATTGGAGGGTGATCCTACCCTGACTGGCGCCTTCAGATCGACGCGCGACGCCATCGGAGCGCGTGCCTACGTCACCGCCGACTTCGACGGCAACGGCACTATCGAAGCCGATGAAACTCGGCTGGAAGAAGTCCTCTCAGGCCACTCAAACGCGTCAACCACCAGTAGCTTGGCATTGGAGTTCGGCCTCGGCGACGCGACCACGGCCGATGTGCGAGTCGTCT
>JBCDBK010000007.1:0-94395 GCA_039184115.1 Planctomycetota bacterium
ATCCGTCGGTGGAGATCATGGTTTCTGCCGAACATAAGCACGACTTTGTAGCGAGCGATAGCGCGGAGAGCCTGATTTCGGCCACCGATGGCGCGGTCCAGAAAATTGAGCAGCAGTTGCGCAAATACAAAGAGAAAGTACAGCAGAAGCACCGAAACTCGCAGCAACGACGAGTTGAGGTAGCCGCAGAGTCCTCGGAGCTAAGCGTCGAGACTGATGATTGACGAACCCACGGTTGCTATCGCAAGAGGTTGCCGCAGCCATTTGGATCAATTCTTCAGCTTGGGCGGGTCATTGCTCCGCAGTCCAGACAGGTGATTGAGGTTTAAAAGCAGTCATGAAGTTTGTTGATTTTGTGAGCCGTGATGCGATTCGCACGAGCATCGACGTTGACGATAAAGAGCAGGTGATTCGGTCGATGGCGACAGCATTGCTGGAGTCGGGCAAGATTGCCGAAGAGCAACACAGCAGCATCGTCGAGGCGATTCTCAAACGCGAAGAGCTTGGCAGCACAGGTATTGGCCGCGGTGTAGCCGTGCCACATACGAAACATCCTAGCGTGAGCGAGTTGGTAGGTACGGTCGCTGTGAGCGAAGAGGGTGTCGATTTCGATAGCCTCGACGGCGAGAAAGTTCACTTGCTGTTTCTGCTCGTTTCACCGCCCGATCGTCCGGGAGATCATCTCCGGGCATTGGAGAATATTTCTCGTCAGTTGCGTGACGAGACGTTCTGTCGCTTTCTCAAGCAGAGCAAGACACCAGACGATGTCTGGCAGCTACTTGAAGAAGCCGACAATAATCAGTTTGTCTAATTCATTTGTTGGCTGCTGGGATTGCCAGCAGGAATTAGCCTGTCGTACCAGTGCGGCAGCGTGAACAAAGATAAGTCACAAAACAGATGCCAGTCGTTGAAAAAACCGTAGTGATCAGCAATCCGCAAGGTTTGCACGCACGACCTGCGGAATTGTTCGCGCGACTGGCGCTACAGTTTGAGTCAGAGATTGAAGTGATTCGCGAAAGCCACCGGGTGGACGCCAAGAGTATTTTGCATGTATTAACCTTGGGTGCAGCACAGGGAACTGAACTGACCCTGCTAGCCCAAGGCGACGATGCGGAAGCTGCTCTCGAGGCGCTGGTTCACTTGGTGGATAGCGATTTTGCAAACGATGAAACAATGAGTCAAGAAAGCTCGGGTTGAATGACCGGCGGAATGTCAGGAACCGAACCCTAGCGGTTTCGGTTTTCCGTTGACGCCGGAAGCACCCGCGAGCAGCTTGGCCGCACACACGTTAGCGCTAGCCGAGAATTGGTCTAACGGCACGATTTAGCGTGAAGAAAGAAACACACGCCCGTCAGTGGTGACCAGAGCAACACAGCAAGCGAATGGTATCAACGGCAATTGACTGAGTGATCGCGTCCGCTCCGCGTTTGGGTTTACTCAATAGGTCTTCTTTTTTCACGGCTCCTGTGCCCACCGGCCAGCTTGGTCGGCGCTCCGTTATGAGGGCGCAATGGAACGCCTCCAGGGTATAGCTGTATCGCCAGGTATTGCGATCGGCGAGGCATTAGTGCTAGACAACGAGGGATTCAGAATCCCCCGCCGTTTCCTGCCGCGCGATGCGGTTGAGGAAGAACTGGAGCGTCTCGACCGCGCTCTCGCAGCGGCCGTCGCCGAAGTCGAACACAATCGTAAGCAAGTCGCCGAACAGTTGGGCGACGAGTATGCGGCAATCTTCTCGGCGCATATCCAGATGCTGCGTGATCCGCGGCTGCACGAAGAGATTGAAGAGATGATTCGTGCCCGGCACTATTCGCCAGAGTATGCCGTCAGTCGTGCGCTCAGGCGGTACGCTAAGGTGTTTCAGTCGCTCGAAGGCCAGTATATGGCTGAGCGCGCCAACGATATTTTCGATATCGAAAAGCGGATCCTCCGCAATCTACTCGGACGTCGTCGAGAAGAACTCTCGCAGGTGACATCGCCGGTGTTGGTCCTCGCTCATAATCTCACGCCTAGCGAGACAGCGAATCTCGACCCACGATTCTCGCTAGGAATGGTGACAGAAATCGGCGGTCCCGGCAGTCACACTGCGATCGTTGCCGAGGGTCTCGGCATCCCAGCGGTAGTCGGTGTCGGTCCCTTTTTGACAGACGTATCCGGCGGTGACACGGTCATCATAGACGGCGATCAAGGTCAGATCGTTCTGCATCCCGATGAAGAAACGCTGGCCCGTTATCGGCACGAAGTCGAAGAGCAGCGTTCTTTGGCGGTCAAACTAGAGTCGCTGCGTGAGCTGCCAGCAGAGACGATCGATGGACAGGCGGTGCAGCTGTTTGGGAATATCGAGTTTCCCTATGAAGTGAAGCAATGTGAAGAACGTGGAGCTGCGGGCATCGGCCTGTACCGTACCGAGTTCCTTTACTTGGGTCGAGATGATGATCCGTCGGAGGAGACTCACTACGAGTCCTATTCTTCTGTCGTGCAGGCGATGAGTAACAAGCCGGTCGTGATGCGTACGCTTGATCTTGGCGCGGACAAGATGCGGTCGTTGCCCGATCCCGAAGACGAGCGCAATCCGTTTCTCGGACTGCGTAGCATTCGGCTCGCATTGAGAAATCGCGATCTGTTTCGCATTCAGCTGCGAGCAATACTGCGGGCAAGCACGCTTGGCGAAATCCGCATCATGTTTCCGTTGATCAGCACGCTGCTCGAGTTTCGACAGGCGAGAATGGTGCTTGCTGATGCGATGGAAGATTTGGAAGAAGCTGAAATTCCGTACGACAAAGGCATCAAAGTCGGCATGATGGTCGAAGTGCCGTCGGCAGTGATCATGATGGATCGATTTGTCGAAGAAGTCGACTTTTTCAGTATTGGTACCAACGATCTGATTCAGTACTGCCTGGCCGTCGATCGCAGCAACAAAGATGTTGCCAGTCTCTACACCGCATCCGATCCGTCGGTCATTCGCATGATCGACATGGCCGTTTCCACGGCGCGTAAGGCAGGCGTGCCAATTAGTATGTGCGGCCAAATGTGTGGCGACCCCACCTACACGATGCTGTTGCTTGGGCTGGGATTGCGTACGCTGAGCGTAACGCCGGCGGCAGTCCCCGAGGTGAAACGTGTCTGCCGTAGCGTCACGATCGAACGATGTGAGGAGGTCGCGGAGCGCATTCGTATGTTAGACAGTGCCCGCGATATCAAAACCTATCTCAAAGAAGAACTATCCAAGATATTTCCTGAATTTCCAACGTAAAAAAGCCGTGGGCCGTTAGATGTGCGATTCTGACTCATAGCCCGTCGCTCGCAGCCCATAACTCAAAGCCATATCCGAAGGATCACACTCATGAAACAAGAAATGCTCATCAACGTCGCGCAACCGGAGGAATGCCGGATCGCGATCGTTGAAGACGGGCAGCTGGAAGAGCTCTATGTCGAGCGCAGCAGCCAAGATAACTACGTTGGTAACATTTATAAAGGCAAGATCGTCAATCTCGAGCCAAGCATCCAGGCAGCGTTTGTCGACTTTGGCGTTGGGCGAAACGGTTTTCTGCATATCAGCGACGTCGAGTCTCAGTACTTCCGCCAAGGCGGATTCGACCCCGACAAGCTGATCCAGCCAGACGGTACTCAGAATCCGCCTCGACGAAACGACGGTGGTTCTAATGATAAAGGCGAACGTGGCAATGGACAGACTCGGACCGCAACACGCAAGGCACGACCAGGCGTGCGGCCGCGGATCAAGCCACCCATCCAAGACATCTTCCGACGCGGCGACGAGGTTCTGGTTCAGGTCATTAAAGAAGGCATCGGCACCAAGGGCCCAACACTCTCGACCTACATCAGTATCCCCGGTCGATATCTTGTCTTGATGCCGGCGTTGGGCCGTATTGGCGTTTCGCGCAAGATTGAAGACGAGGACGATCGCCGCCGCCTCCGGGATATTCTACGTGAGCTGAATCCGCCTAAAGGCGTCGGGTTTATCGTACGCACTGCTGGCACAGATCGGACGAAGAAAGAGCTGTCGCGCGACCTGGCCTACTTGTTACGCCTGTGGAAAGTCATCGTCCGGCGCATCAAGAAGACCACTGGCCCCATCGACATTTACGAAGAGTCGGACATGATCATCCGCACGATTCGCGATATCTTTACCGGCGATGTCGATGCCATTCATATCGATCAAGAGGAGGCTTACGAACGCGCCAAGGAGTTCCTGCAGGTGGTGATGCCGCGATATGCCAATCGTCTGCACCTCTACAAAGGCAAAGAGCCATTGTTCCATAAATATAAACTCGACGAAGAAATCTCCCGCATTAATCAGCGGCAGGTGCCACTCAAAGGCGGCGGTTCGCTCGTTATCGATCAGACAGAAGCTCTCGTCGCGATTGACGTCAATAGCGGCAGTTTTCGCACGGACGGCACAGCTGAAGAGTCCGCCTTCAAACTCAATCAGATCGCCGCCAAAGAAATCGCTCGTCAGCTCCGCCTGAGAGACCTGGGGGGCGTGGTCGTTAACGACTTTATCGACATGCGACGCGAGCGCTTCCGACGTACGGTCGAGCATACCTTACGCGACGCTGTCAAACGTGATCGTGCTCGCACAAAGATTCTTCGGACCAGTCCGTTTGGTTTGATTGAAATGACACGTCAGCGCATTCGCCCAAGTCTCAAACGCAGCGTTTACAAGGAATGCCCAGGCTGCACAGGTTCGGGTCTAGTAAAGTCCGCGGAAAGCATGGCGATTGAGGTGATTCGCAAGCTCATCATGACCGCTCAGAATGAACGCATTGCAAAGATTTCTGTGACCGTAGAAGAAGAAGTTTCCACGTATTTGAACAATCGAAAACGTCGCGAACTGGCCAATCTCGAGGACGAACACGAGCTGCAAGTAGTCGTCCTCGGACGCGAAGCCGTCTCGCCCGAGTACCTAAAAATCGAATGCGAAGACAGCTCAGGACGAGACGTCCGGCTGTGAAAAGTACGCTTGTTACGATTCCGATGTGTCGGCCAGATAATGTGCCCTGTTAATACACTTCACCTAGATACCGATATTATGCATTAGGCAGGCATCGACGACATCTTCGTCAGTGGTCGAGACGGCCAGCCGTTCAAGGTGCGGTACGGAGTACCAGGCAACATTATGGAAAGCACCGAGCCTTGTCATTTTCGAGTCCGAAGGCATGGATGGGCTGCGACGAATTGGCTTTCTAGACATGACGCAGCGCGACGTCGACGAAGCTGAGTACAGTCAGCTCTGGGAAGGTACGTCACAACCGGTGTCTCCCGGTCGTTAGTCAGGACGGTAACTGCTAATCTGCGGTAGAATCAAAAATCGTAGAGCTCGGTCAAATCAGCATTGCGCAGCTCAGTGATCTCTTCGGCGGTGAGTTCGCGAAGAAAGCCAGTTTTCAACAGCGCGGCGAAACGGCGTTGTGCTCGATCATGTACGACCTTCAGGGCACTCTCAGTATCAAGGCGCATCAATTGCCTATCGTGACAGCGGTCACGGTGTTCTTGGTACCGTTGAGCTAACGGACAGTTGTTTTCCAGGCTGATCATGTCGACGCCGTCGACTTCAAACATTGATGCCATTGGCACATCGATTTTTCGCACGATGCCAGTGACAATATCTGCAGCGTTTTCGCGGTAAGAATTGAGCTCAATAGGCGTGATTTCCTCCATGCCTGCGCTGCCCTTCATGCGCGACCATTCTACGATCGCAGTCGTCGTACCTAGCTTGTCCAAGAGCGTGGTCGAACAGTTCAGCTTTGTGCCGACAGTCTCGGCAAGTTCGCACTTGATGGGTTCAAACCCTAAGTCTCGCAGTTGCTCCAGCAATGGTGCCCAGCGAGCGATGGCAGGTGCAGGAATCGCGTCGACGCCGACGACTTTCTCAGTTCCAACGAATCCAACTCCGTGTGAGGGCGGGAGTCCTTTGCCGAATCGATCGACGGTGCGCACGACGATGGCCAGCACCCACGCTATCCATCGCGGCATAGTAGCTGCCAGCGCCTGAACTAGCATCGGCAGTGGGATTTTCGAGATGTTCTCCGAGTAGTAGCGATTTTCCAACGGCTTCTCTCCCGGGAGTTAGCTTGCGAGTAGTTCCAACCCTGACACCGCCTTGAAGTGTGGCTCGACTTCATCCAAACTCGGTAGATCGGCCCTGAGGAGCAACTGATTGACACGAGCCCTGCGTGCGTCTTCCTCCAACGGACCGGCGACGACGGTCGATTCTTCGTCGGGGTCGTTCTGCGGAATATTCTTCTTGACAGCGTTGCGAAATCGGCGCGTCACCAGAATAAACAGAGCCGAGATTACAAAGATTGTCGCGCCGACCGAGTACGCCACCGCGGTCCAATTGCCCGAGAACGCACCGAAAAGCACCAGGGGAATGCAAATCAGAAACGTCAAGCAGCCGGTCGTTTTTTCCGCAAACTTCTTAACGCCGTCGCCAAGGGCATCCATAACGGCTCCCAGATTGAGCTGCTCTGTCGAGAGTATTAGCGGCAAGATCTTCGCGAGTGCGTCGATATCGCTCATGGGTAACCCCTTGGTGCCCGACGCCGCGCATTGGTCCGCGTACCCATGGTGCGTCCATTTGAGCTGCCAGCCTTTCCATAGTTTGCCATACTGCTTCATCCTGTTTAGCAATTCGCTCGAACCCCATATGCGTGCCGTTCGTTTTGTTGGGTTAAGTAACAATCCTTCCGAGACATAGGCTTCCTTGGGAATTTCGGCTGGTGGGAGGGCTGTGAGCGCGTTGATGGCTGGAGACTCGCCTCTGAGCAAATCGAGAGTAAGCTCAGATAGTTGTCTTTGCCGCGCGTTGCCGTCATCGTCGATGAGTGTTATCCAAGCGCGTAAAGATTCGTCATTCGGGTCAACGTCACTGGCTTCTTGGTCGTCAGGATCGTCGCGCCTGGCCTCGACCACCGTCGGCGGACGATGTTCATATTCTTCGTTATCATTATCGTCTTCGCCTTCGTCGGCAGCTTCTTGACTGAGCGGTATGCCGAGGTAATCCGCGAATTGGTCCGTTCCGTTGTCGGCAAACTTTACTTGGAAGTTCGGCCAGGCCGCGGTCATCAGCTGGCAGTATGTTCTCCACATCCGCGGCGCTTGGAAACTGGAGATATCGCCACTCCAGAGGAGCAGATGGTTGTCATAGTCGACGACCGCTCCTCCGCTGCAGCAATCGTCCCACTCGTCAAGTTGCTCGAACTGTTCTACCCAGGCCTCAAAGTCGACTGGCCCCCACATTACTTCGCGGCGCAGTGTTGCGCTTGCCCAGCGATCGGCATAGTGGCGTCGCTTGCCGTCACGAATTAGCGTAAAAATCGCCGGTTCACTCATGGTGCACCTCAGAGTGGCTTCAGCAGTTTCCGTGTTCGCCTTGCGACCGTAGAGTAGGTCGAATCGAATCGCAAATCAAGAAATTAGGCCGCAATAACTTCGAGTTTGCTGCTGCGACGGCGCACGCTCGGTGCACAGAGATTTCTCTACGACTGCAAATGCTTGGCGAAGCCTACGCCGAGGGCTCCGAAGATCGTGACACCGTAAAACACCCACTCCCAGCCGCTTATTGTCCGCGTTGGGTCGAGCCGTTGAAGCAGCAGCGCAGAAGCAGGCATGATCAACGCGATGAACGCCGCGATTGCGATGTCCAAGGGTAACTTTTGGTTGCGGCTGGCAATCACGATACAAACTTGCGTGAGTGTGATGCTGACAGCGATTCCGGCCAAGTATGGACTCCAAATGGGTCGGAGCTGATTGCTCTTATGCATGCAATAGACCGTGCCCAAGTTGATGATGAGACCGACGACGAGCACGCCAAACGACTGCAGCAGATTCATAGTGAGCGAACTCTCGGGATGCGACTAGCACAGGCGTTGTCGATTGTAATGCTTCGCCCGTTTGTGAACAGAGTCGATCACCTCGCAGTCGTGGTCCACAAGCAGGCTTCGACGCGTCCCAACTTCGCCCTGGTACTTCGTACGTTCTCAAATTTCGCACATACCGATGATGAGAAGTGGTGCGCAGGGCTTTGACAGCGCCCGCACTCGCGCACTGCCTGCACTGCCGAGCTAGTCATCAGCGGCGAGCTATTCTGAGCCTTTCGCATCCAGAGTCTGGTCCATCAGGTCCGGAAAAGCTGCGAAAGATCTGTAGAAGGCTTCGCATGCCGACACGACATGCTCAGTCTGGTTCGAGAATTGCCCTCGAACCCCGGCTTACGGCTTGCTTGCAAGATTGCGGGAGTGTGTGGCTGCGAATCTCTATTAGTTATGTAAGGAAACCGGGAAGATATGACATCTGTTTTTGACAAGGCGGAACACACGAATTTCAGACATTCACAGGGAATTTAGCTACTGACACGTCGCTAGCGACTACGGTTTGAGCAGACTCGCCAGGCGCAGCTAATTTAGCAGAACAGGAGAAAGAGGATGAAGATCAGTGTGCTGTTGAGAAGCCTAGCGGTCCTTGGAGTCGGCCTCGTTGTGACGAATACCTGGGCAATCGACTCTGCGATCGATCGCAGCATCTCTTGGTCGGACGGCGTTGTCAATGCAGTGGCGCAGCCTCTGATTGTGACCAACAGTAGTCCTCCGGCAGGAGGTGATCGGATTGCCGATCCAGCGGACACCTCAACCTCCGGCGGAGTAGACCTCTCTGGCGTGGCACGTCTTTTTCTTGACGTCGATGCAGCTGTTGGCTCAGGCGGACTGTGCTCTGGCTCATTGATCGGTGGAGGAGATTTCTTGCTGACAGCGGCTCACTGCGTGACGGACGAACAGGGCGACCTGGCCGTGATCGACGGTATCGACGGCAATACGGCTACCTTCGAGACGGCCGTCGGCACATTCCAAGTTGAGTTTTCGTCCGACGACGTGGAAGTGCATCCCGAGTACAACGGTGACGTCCGCGATGGGTTTGATGTCGCGGTAATTGCACTTGGGGAGGTAATGCCCGAGGACGTCGCACGATACGAATTGAACAGCAGCATAGTTAACGAAGCGGCGCTTCATCTGGCGGCTGGCTTCGGTCGATCAGGCGATGGCAACACCGGCGCGACACTCGGAGCTGGCTTGCAACGGTCGGGTTTCAACAACTTTCTCACGGTGGGTTTGCCTATCGGCAACATCACGAATCAAGCGACGCAACTGACGGCCGATTTTGACTCGGGTTTGACAGAAAACGACGCCTTTGGGCTGTTTGACGAGGCGCTGTTTGGCCAATCGCTAAACGACGCCATTAACAACGGCCTCGGTCTGGGTGAAGACGAAGTCGGCATCGCCCCCGGTGACTCTGGCGGACCCACGTTTATTCAAGGTCCTGCAGGAGTCGTCATCGCAGGCGTTCATTCCTACGGATTGCGATTAGAGCTGCTTGGCGGAGCGACGAGCGATCTGGACGCTGAGCTCAACAGTTCATTCGGCGAATTCTACGTCGACGCTCGCGTGTCGAATGCAGAATTACTCTCGTTTATCCAGGCCGCAACGATCCCGGAACCCTCGACCCTCGCCGTCATGTGCCTGGGTGCCTTGCTCAGCAGTGCAAGCCCACGACGGAAGAGCTAATCGGTGCCATTTTCGAAGGGAAACTCAGCACGTTGGGTCCGCCAAACCCCTAGGCAAGCCAAAAGAAATCGGCTATTATGTAGGGCTCGCTAGCCAATGACGGCGAACCCTTACACACATCGACTATTGAGCACAACATGTACGCAATCATTGCCGACGGCGGCCGTCAATTGAAAGTTGAAGAAGGCCAAGAGCTGACCATCGATTTCCGCGATACCCCCGCGGGCGAAAAGCTGACCTTCGATAAGGTGCTGGCTGTGAGCGACGGTGCTGGCGATTTGAAGCTGGGTGCGCCAACTCTCGATGGAGCTAGTGTCGAAGCCGAAGTGCTCGGCGCCGAGAAGGGCAAGAAACTCGTCGTGCAAAAGATCCGTCGCCGCAAGAATTCCCGCCGCAAGACAGGCCATCGCTCGATTTACACGAAGGTGAAGATCGCCAAGATCTCGGCCTGATAGCGATCCGATCTCACTCGGGGAACACTCTCTATCTCGCATTTCCGAGATAATTCTGCGCAAATATCTCGCGTCATTTGTGGCAAGGATCCCGTCGCTGGTAGATACGCCGGAAAAATCTTGCTTCCGCTCGTCTTGCAAGATAGAACAAGTGCATCATTGGAATTGTGCGTGAAGACCGTGTGTGGGGGGTGCGATGACAGCTTGTCAGTGGGTAACGTCCGTTGTCAGAAGTCGTGTGGTGTTGCTTGGTTTGGTGCTGGGAAATTGCCTATGCCTACAGCTAGGAGAGGCGGACACCTTTACGGTAGCGGGGTTTACCTTTGACGACACGCTTGGCCCAACGAACGTGGTGCCGGTGCCACCAAGCAATTTAGGAGACTTTGCTGGCTTTGCGTTTAGTGCTCAGTTTATTCCTGTGTCGCTTGAGGGTAACGATTTTGATATCAATAACACCGTCGGAATTCAGTTGATCGGTTCCGAGCCGGGTCAGAATAACGGCGGCACATCGGTGCCACTCGGTGACAACTTTTTTCAGGGTGCGATTGAATTGAATTGGGGTGGCAGCCCTGGTGTAACCAACGGCGATGGCGACGATTTTGTCGCGTACGAAAATGGCTCGCCGAACGGACCTGAAGCGTACATGATCGCGGTCCGCGAGACGGGGTCGGAGAGTTTTACTGATTTTCGTTACGAGTTTGCCGACGATGTGGTTCAGGTGCTGCCGAGTGCCGGCACGAATATCGCGCAGGTACTCTCCACAGGTTTCGACCTAAGCGATTTTGGGCTTGCGCCTGGTGCGACCATCGATGCAATCATCGCGTCAAACCTTGTCCCCGCGGATCGAGTCGATGATGTGTCTGGGCAGGGGACGGTCATTTTGGGAGGGGCAAGCGGTTTTCAGCCTCTGACTGGTCCACAAGGCAACGGTGGCACCTATAACAGCAACGGTTTCGATCCCGATCTGACCTACATTGGCGTGATTGTCGAGCCGCCGTTGGTCGGCCCAGGCGATTTTGATAGCGACGGCGATGTCGACGGCGACGACTTTCTCGCCTGGCAACGGGGCGAATCAACCAACCCATTCGATGCGGATGATCTCATAGAGTGGCAGACCAATTACTCGGGTGCCGCGGTTACGTCAAGCTTGGTGCCCGAGCCGGCTGGCGTGCTACTGCTATTATTCGGTGTGATCGCGTTAGGCAGCTCGGATCGGCGTCTTGCCATGGAGCGGTAGAAGCGACACGGTCATCAGTCGTAGAGGACGGTCTACGCATCCGGTGAGCTCGCCGAAGTGCAGGATACCAAATGTGCGTCACGACAGTGAGATGAGTCGTAACTGCTTGTAGAACTCCTTGAAGAACCGGTGTTGGGCCGTAGTCGGCGATAAACTCTGGCACCTGGCTTGATACCAATGCGTTTGAGTGCTTGGGATCGGCCTCTTAGCCAACTCTGCCTGAGGAATGCGTTTGCGCACTTGTACCCGACTTTAGGCGGAGCAACCGAATCGCGCTGAGCGTTATCGGCGTGTCAGACGACCTACCGGTGTACTTAGTTGCTTGAGAATCGCGGTGCTCTAGGCCTTGGCGGAAGAGCGCGGCTCTGTTGAATATCCCGGCAATCGCTACTTGCACAAAGCAGGTAAACGGGGCTAAATCTGCGTTTCAAGTGACACGATTTTCTTGAGAAAGTGCCTCCAAGTGAGCGTCACCCATGCGGTCGATCTGAAATCGACGAAAACCACTGCAAACATAGCTTGAAACCGGCCTTCACATTCTCTCAACAGAGCCTTAGCTAGCAGTTAACAATAGCCACAACCTGTTGTATGATAGCATCTTACGAAAACCACAAAATACAATTGACGAACGGATTCGAGAGTGTAAGATTTGCTCCTCGACCAACCGGATGTTGTAGGGCGATGGGCATCTTCTACAATATCTAGTGGTTAAACTCAATAAAACA
Source organism: Planctomycetota bacterium (assembly GCA_039184115.1). Classification (GTDB taxonomy): domain Bacteria; phylum Planctomycetota; class Planctomycetia; order Pirellulales; family Lacipirellulaceae; genus Bythopirellula. The sequence continues at coordinate 11,993 of JBCDBK010000007.1, forward strand.
CTCGTATTTGACGAGTCAAGGTCATAAGCAACCCAAAATCTAGTGCGATGCCTTTTGCTGGATGACTCCCAGACGCTCGCGACTAGTGTTTAGCAGACCGACAGCGAAGTCGAAGCTGCTAGGCCAGCATGGAAGCCGGACCAAATATTGATGAAGTCGATCGGCAGTGAAAGCCGATGGCTGTTGATGAGTCGTGTGTACATATGTACACTGGTAAGGATGCCCGTATTCTGAGCGAAAACAGGAGGTTGTGCTATGGCGACCGTCAATCTTTCTCAGGCCAAGCGAGGAGTTTCTAAGCACGTGAGTGATTCTGCGACCAAGACGAAAACGAGCCTGGGCGGAGCGGCGCCAACCAAACAGTTTCATGGACGGATGAAGTTCGACGCAGAGTTCTGCCCGACCGACGTCGACAGTCCCTTTGACACCGCCGAGTGGGAAACTCGCACTTCCGCCATCAAAGGCGAAAATGGCGAAGTACTATTCGAACAGGACAACTGCGAAGTGCCCACGTTCTGGAGCCAGCTGGCTACCAACGTGATCTGCAGCAAGTATTTCTACGGTGAGATCGGCACCGAAGAACGCGAGTACAGCGTCCGTCAGCTCGTCCACCGCGTCGCACGCACGATTGCTGACTGGGGCCTGGAAGATGGCTACTTCGCGAGCACGGACGACGGAGAGCGTTTCTACCGCGATCTGTCCTGGCTTTGCATGCACCAGCACGGTGCGTTCAACTCGCCTGTCTGGTTCAACGTCGGCCTTTATCACCAGTACGGCGTCTCCGGTGCCAAATGCAACTGGCGCTGGGATCCCGTCACTCAGGACGTGACGCAGCCTGAGAATCCTTACGAATTCCCACAAGGCTCCGCGTGCTTCATCCAGCACGTCGACGACAACATGGAAGACATCATGGAGCTGGCTCGCAGCGAAGCGATGCTCTTCAAATTCGGCTCTGGCACCGGCACCGATCTGTCGACACTGCGTAGCCAACGCGAGAAGCTCTCAGGCGGTGGCAATCCAAGTGGTCCGCTCTCGTTCATGCGTGTCTACGATCAGATCGCAGCGGTCGTGAAGTCGGGCGGCAAGACCCGTCGCGCAGCCAAGATGCAGTCGATCAAGGTCTGGCATCCCGATGTGATGGAATTCATCGAGTGCAAGTGGAAAGAAGAGCAAAAGGCTCACGTGCTGATCCAAAAGGGCGGCTACGAGTCGAACTTCAACGGCGAAGCCTACAGCTCGATCATGTTCCAAAACGCCAACTTGTCTGTGCGTTTGACGGACGACTTCATGCAGGCTCACGAGAAGAACGAAGATTGGACCACCCGCTGGGTGACCGATCCAAACGTGCCTGGTCCGACGTATCCCGCACGCGAAGTCATGGGTCGCATGGCCGATTGTGCTTGGCACTGCGGCGATCCTGGCGTGCAGTACGACACGACGATCAACCGTTGGCACACGTGCCCCAACAGCGGTCGCATCAACGCGTCGAATCCGTGCAGCGAGTACATGTTCCTCGACGACACGGCTTGCAACCTCGCCAGTGTGAACCTGATGAAGTTCCGTCGCGAAGACGGCTCGTTCGACCATCAGGGTTACGCAGCCGCTTGCCGCGTGTTCTTCACAGCGCAAGAAATTCTGGTCGACCACGCCAGCTATCCGACGGCCGACATCGCACGCAACAGTCACCTGTTCCGTCCGTTGGGCTTGGGTTACTCCAACCTCGGCAGTTTGCTGATGGCCAACGGCTTGGCCTACGACTCCGACGCGGGTCGTGGTGTGTGCGGTGCGATTACTTCGATCATGCACGGCACGGCCAACCTAACCAGTGCCGAGCTGGCCGAAGCTGTCGGCACGTTCGACGAGTACGAGCCGAACCACGAGCCAATGCTGAACGTCATGCGAATGCATCGCGAAGCGGTTGATGAAATCTCGGACGAATGCCCGGCCGACTTGGCGCAGGCGGCTGCCGACGTGTGGGACAAAGTGCTGTCGGCGGGTGCCGTCCACGGTTTCCGCAACGCACAGGCGACCGTGTTGGCTCCGACCGGGACGATCAGCTTCATGATGGACTGCGATACCACGGGCATCGAGCCCGATATCGCGCTCGTCAAGTACAAGCAGCTCGCCGGTGGCGGCATGCTCAAGATCGTCAACCAAACGGTGCCACTAGCTCTCGAAACTCTCGGCTACAGCGTCGAAGACATCGAGTCGATTCTCGCCTACATCGACGAGCACGACACGATCGAGGGAGCCGAGCAGCTCAAAGACGAGCATCTGCCGATCTTCGACTGTGCCTTCCAAGCTCGCAACGGTTCGCGTAGCATCGCCTGGAAAGCTCACGTCACGATGATGGCCGCGGCTCAGCCGTTCCTCTCGGGGGCGATCTCCAAGACGGTCAACATGCCGCGTGATACCACGCCCGAGGAAATCGCTCAGGCGTACGTCGACGGCTGGAAGCTGGGCCTCAAGGCCTTGGCCATCTACCGCGACGGCTCGAAGGACAGTCAACCGCTGAACACTGGCACCGAGGCTGACAAAGAGGCCGACAAGGCGGCAGCCATCGCTGGCAAGCCACGTCGCGAGCGTCTGCCTGACACGCGTCAGTCGGTCACGCACAAGTTCAGCGTCAGCGGCCACGAGGGCTACATCACCGTCGGTCTGTTCGAAGATGGACGACCCGGCGAGATGTTCGTCACGATGGCCAAAGAAGGTAGCACCATCGGCGGCCTAATGGACGCTTTCGGCACCGCCGTCTCGATGAGCTTGCAGTACGGCGTGCCGCTGGAAGACTACGTTCGCAAGTTCTCACACATGCGATTCGAACCGCAGGGCTTCACCAAGAACCCCGACATCCGCATCGCCAAGAGCCTGATCGATTACATCTTCCGCTGGTTAGGAATGCAGTTCCTACCCGGTTACAAGGAGGCAACCTTAGGTTCCTCAGGAGGCGATGGCGATTCCGGCGGCGACTCCGCTTCAGCGGAAGGCGGCTCCGAAACCGTTACCATGCCCGTCGCCAAGAAGGTCGGCGGGCAAGCAGCTAACCAGGAAGGTTCTCAGGCCGCAGGCGTAGCTTCAAACGGCACAGCCAACGGTCACGCTAACGGTGCAACGAATGGCCACGTCAATGGAGCGACAAACGGCGCAACCAACGGTCATACCAACTTGCTCGAGCGTTCTGGCGCGAAGCTGAAGATTCGCTTCGGCACCAACAGCCGTAGCGAACAGTTCGCCGACTTTCAGACCGACGCCCCGGGGTGTGACAACTGCGGCGCAATCACCGTCCGCAACGGCAACTGCTACCTCTGCCACAACTGCGGCAACTCGATGGGATGTAGCTAGAAAAGAGGACAGAGGTGAGAGGTTAGTGGATAGAGTGATCTCCCTGATCGCTCACCTCCAATCCCTTATCGCTATCAAAAACTGCTCGTTGCAGGACGCTAGGGCGACGCTCCAAAGGAGTTGCCGTCGCCCGCGAGCAGTCAATTTGAGTTGCGAGCGGTGAGTCGCGAGTTACGAGTCTTAAGACCGAAAACTCGCGCCTCGTAACTAGCAACTCGAAACTCACTTTCCGGGTGACACCACAGCGGGCGTCGGTCTCAAGCATGAGGCCGACGCCCGTTTTTTTGGTAAGCAATGTTCTGTTGGTTCGATTCGCCATCGAGCATGCCCCGCAGTACACACCACTTGGCCGATGCGCTATCGCGATCATGTCGTCAATCTTTCGTGAGATGAGACCTAATGTTCGCTGTCGGTTTCTCGCAGCGTATCTGGAGACACCAGGCTCCTGGCCGAACGATTCAGTCCTCTGGGCTGCGCCCGATTCTCCCTAAAATTGACCTCCGCAGGCTGTCCTACTCTGACGAAGCGGTAAACTCGACCGTTTACGTCATGCGAAAACTGTCGTCGTCCAGAGGTGCTATTCGGATTGCAGATCTAATTTTGTCTGCAGGCGGAGAGAGCTTTACACTATCGACCGACATCGAAAGGGCTTAGGCTGGTATGGTTAAAAACTCTGGCCAGACTTTCGCTTGTCGCGTGACTGTTTCCTTTGCAATGGGAGAGCTACTGTGAATATCGTCTTCTTCTTGATCGTCGGCGTGATTGCCGGTTGGCTGGCGGGGCAATTCATGGGGGCCGGTGGCGGTGGACTGATCGGTGATTTGATTTTAGGTGTGATCGGCGCGTTTGTCGGCGGCTTTGTGTTTCGCCTGCTAGGGTTTGCGACGATCGGCCTGCTCGGCGAGATTATTACCGCGACCGTCGGGGCATGTTTGTTCATCGCAATTCTGCGCGTGATCAAGCGAGCGTAGCGATCCACAATACCTGAGTAACGGAGGAGGATGGCGATGAAGATTCAATCAGTAGGTCATTGGTTGATCGGCGGTGCGGTGTTGCTGGTGGGCTGCGGACCCAAGGCGATTCCCGAGGGGTCTGAGTCCGCAACGACAGAGTCGGAGTCGATCCAGTCGACTTCGGCCGAATCAGAAAGCAGCGAAGCCGCTTCGGTCGCTGATGAGCCTTCAGAGGACCCGGCCGTCGTGGAGTTCACGCTTCCGAATCTTGGCGAACAACTGACGGCCCTGTCGACCAAGAACAAAGAAATGATGCCAGCCGAGATCGTACAGGTCTTTGTTGACGGCATCAAAGAAGTACAGGGTACAGGCATCGTCGAAGCAGCTTTGAGCGCCGGCGCTGAGGCGTTCGATGGCGAGTTGCCCGACGCGAACGGCAACACGGTCAAGCTGAGTGACCTGTGGGCAAAGGGTCCAGTGGTTGTCGTCTGGTATCGTGGTGGCTGGTGTCCTTACTGCAACTTGCAACTGCAGGCAATGCAGGAAGCCCTACCTGCGATCAAGGCTAAAGGTGGCACGTTGGTCGCGATCACGCCTGAGACGCCAGACAACTCGCTCTCGACCGTCGAGAAAAACGAGCTGGAGTTCGTCGTGCTGAGCGATGTAGGTAACGAGCTAGCGAAGAAGTATGGAGTCGTTTTTAAGTTGCCTGAAAAGGTATCGCCAATCTACAAGAAGATGATTGACCTTGCAAAATACAACGGCAACGACAGCGACGAATTGCCTCTGGCCGCCACCTACGTAATCAATCAGACCGGCAAGATAACCTATGCCTTCTTGGATGCGAATTACACGAAGCGTGCTGAGCCGGCGGACATCGTGGCGGCGCTTGAAGCACTGTAGTGCGAATTCACTTTACGTTTCTGGCTCCACAGGTTTCAGCGTTCCGCGCCGGCTTTGGCTGAAAATGACCACCGCGTTGGCGACGAGAACTAATGCCGTGCCGACTAGCGCGCGACCGGCAAGTTTTTCTCCCAACGCAAAAAATCCCATGACTAGCGACATGGGGAGGTACAGGTAGGAGAGAATGCTCGTCGTGGTCGTCGATAATGCGGTCGTAGCATGTACCCATAAGCCATGACCCACCAAGGCAATCCCCAAACCCAAATACAGGATCAATGGTATGTCTGCCGTGCGAACGTTCCACTCGGCCCAAGGCAGGCAACATGCGAACACTAGCATTGCGAACGTAAATTGACCCCAAGCACGCAGATTGCCATCGATGTCAGCGTAGTGCTGATGTAAGAGCGGTAGCAGCGCGGACGCCAGTCCGCTCAGGATGCCAATCATCAGGCCGAGTGTATGGTCGTTTTGAAAGCTGTACTCGGGAATAAGCAACCCGGTACCAACGCACGCGAGTAGTAGGCCAAGAACGTCAAGCGGTCCAACTTGCCCACGACCAAGCAACCAGCCCAGCAAGATGAGATGGATGCCATAAGTGGAAAAGCCAATTGCCCCAATCGCAGCGTTGGCGGTCTTAATGCTAAGAAAAAACAGCAGCCAGTGAACGCCAAACGCCAAGCCGATGAGCAGCAGCGCTTTGCTCGTCCGACGATTCCAGCTTTGCAGCAGATCGGACGTCTTCGACCAACGAATAGCCAGCACCCCAGCCATGCCGAGGCTTGCCAGTCCCAAGCGGCAAATGCCCAACGGGATGGCATCGAGTTCAACTTTACGGATACAGGTCGGAGCACTCGCGAAAACGAGCACGGCAAAAAGGGCAATGGACAGTGCCTGGCGAGGTTTCAAGTGGGTGGCGGGTGTTTGGGAGTGCGTGGCAAGAACTAGTAGTATCGTCGAACTCGCAGGCTGGTTACAGTGGAGGACTTAGAAACTCCTTCAGATTCAGAATTCTAGGGCTCGGTATGGCACTATCGCGAGGGTTGAAAATCGGAATCGCAGTTCCAATCGTTGCAGCGGTCGCAGCGATTGCAGCAGGTCTGATTTGGCGTGGTGAGTATCCTACCAAACAATCAGTAGAGCGATCTTTTGTGATCGAGCAGGACTTTACAAAGGTCCGTAAGATTATGGTCCGCACCAATGCAGCCAAAGAGATCGTCACGATGGGTGGTGGCAGCGAATTTGTGGAACAGCAGTGGGACGACGTCAGTGCCGAGCCTGGTGTGAAAAGTAAGATTGGCGAAGGAGCGATTGCTGAAGCGCTATTGAAAAACGTGCTCGGCGAACCAACGTGGGAGTTGAAGCTCGATGGAACACTCAAGGTCCGTACGCTTGACGAATACATCGGACAACATGTGGTTACTCTCGAACAGGCAGTTGAGATCAATGCCGATCAAATCCAATCAGACACACAGTTGATCGAAGGCGCTGGTCGATTGCTCGACTACGTGATGATGACGCGACTTGAGCGTGAGGAAGATCACACGCTCGTGACGTTAACGCTGACCCAGGAAATTAACACCGATGCTCCCTGGTTTGCTCACGGCATCGCCGATCGTCGTGTGCGAGCTTCCGCTGACAAGACTCTGGAAAATCAGGAGGTGGCCATGCGCCGACTGATCGAAGACAACCAGGACAAAGATTGGCTGTTTCCGCTGAACTGAGAATCGCCTGACTGCGAAAAATCATTCGGCACGTTTGGTGTAGACGACTTCCATGGTCTTACGCCACTCGTCTTCTTTTCCAGCGATAGGCTCGAACGCGGCAAATGTCTTGTGCATCGCATCCGGGTAAGTCGAGATCATTTTGGTTGTCTTTTCCTCGCCTGTCTTCGGATCAACGCCAGTGGCGAACATCGTGAGCGAGTTATCTTTCATGGTACCTTCTAAGCGATTCAGCGCGGGACTCATTGAATCAATCCATGTACCTATAAATTTCTTCTTCGCCGGATCATACCCAACTTGACTTTGACCGCGAAAAGGTTTGCCAAACAACTCGCTCTCGTAAACACCGACGACCCAGTATTCCCCCAGCATCTGATTTATCTCCACGCCTCGGCTGATGACAGGCGGGGCATCTGGATCGATCCAGGTCTTCGTTTCCGCATCCCAAGTACCTACTTCGCGCAATAGCGTTTGGTGACCAATTTTGGGTGTAGACGGTGAGTCCACCTCGTGGTGATCGGCACAGGCGGTGTAGGTGGCAACTACCAGAATAGCCAATGTTGCACAGATCTGATGCGTTCTCATGAAATTCTCCCATCTTGGAAACCAATTTGGTGCACAACGATGCTTGTGGTTTGGCAGAGCCGAAGGCATTATACTGCAAGCATGTTCACACGCAGCCGTTTTTTCAATAAGTGATTCAAGCACATGAGTTCCCATGTCCTGCGGATTATCGTTAGCCTAGTGCCTCGTAATAGGATGCTGCGACAAGCCTACGCTGTCAGTCTGGTTGGCTTCGTCGCAACTATTCTGCTGTCGGTCGAAGCCACTGCCGCTTCGGTGGCGCAGGCGATCCAACAATCACAACGTACAGGTAAGCCAATCTTCGCCGTGGCAGGAGCTTCCTATTGCCCGTCATGCGTTAGATTAATGAAGACTCTCAACACCGATGAGTCGTTGCGTCCTTATATCGAACAATTCATCCCTCTGAAAATCGACGCACAAAGCGACGACTACAAACGTTGGAAGCAGTTTTTCCCGCCCAAGAAGTCAGCGATACCGGCATTGTTCATCGTCACGCCACGTGGTGAGGAAGTTTATAGCGCCGTTGGCGCGCTACCTACCACAAGACTGCGAAAGGTAATGCTCACGAGTTTGGAGAAGGCAGAGCGTTATCCGACGAAGGAACAGTGGAGCGAGATCGGCGAGACTTTCGACTTGGCACGCCGCTCTCTCGACGAAGGCGACTATGACCAGGCTGCTGAGCTTTTGCTCCCGACGCTAGAAACGCTCGCCCGGATGGGTTCTTTACTGCAGCTTGGCGACGAGGGAAGTCAGATCGTCGCCACGATTGACGAGCTGGCAGCTAAGCAACGCACCCTTCTTGAGGGTTCGTTGCAGGTTTTAATTTCCAAGGGCGACCTTGAGAGTGCGCTAGAGGTGGCATCTCTGGAGCAGATGCTAGGGGCATTAGCGCAGCAACACAAAACCGTCACGGTGGAAATCAACCGCCAGGTTCGCGATGCCGAACAGAAGAAAACACTGCGGCAAGCGCGGGAGCTTCGTCAGGCGAAAGTTCTGGCCCTGCAGTCGAACGCGAAGCAACAGCGCAAGGCGGCCGCAATTTATAAGCGGATCGTGAAGCGTTACCCAGATTCCGAAGCTTCGACGCGTGCCCGACAGCAGCTGCAGGCCGTCATCAAGTAGCCAGCACACCAGGCGTGCTGTGGTTAGCCGAGTGCTAGCATCTGCGGACATTCTCTCACTGCCTCGGGATATCTGGCTGCCATTGACCAAGTCTATTGATACGCCTAATCTCGTCGCCTTTAGTTAAGATCTGCGCAACGAGAACAGGGGGAATGTCCATGTCCGTCAGCTCCAGTAACACGCCAGCCAGCATTCCAGTGCCGATGCTCGACGTCAATCGGCAAAATGCTCCGTTGCTAGACGAGATCAATCAAGCAATCCAGGAAGTGACGCGATCAGGCGCATTCGTCCACGGGCCGGCGTGCCGCGAGTTTGAAGCGGCAATGGCCAAATACTGCGGCACGCAGCAAGCCGTCGGCTGCGCCTCGGGTAGCGACGCATTGTTGTTGGCTCTGATGGTATTGGGGATAGAACGCGGCGACGAGGTGATTATTCCAAGTTTCACTTTCTTTGCGACTGCTGGCGCTGTCTGGCGTTTGGGTGCCAAACCCGTGTTTGCCGACATTCTGCCTGACACTTTCAATCTCGATCCAAAAGACGTCGCGAAAAAGATCACACCGAACACCAAGGCAATCATGCCAGTCCACTTGTTCGGACAATGTGCTAATATGGCTGGCTTGGAACAGATAGCCGGCGACATTCCGCTGATCGAAGATGCTGCCCAAGCAATCGGTGCTTGCTATCGCGGACGGCGTGCTGGGTCGCTTGGCGCGCTAGGCTGTTTTTCCTTCTATCCCACGAAGAACTTGGGTGCGATGGGTGATGCCGGCATGATTACCACCGACGATGAAGAGTTGGCGAATCGCCTGCGCCAGCTCCGCGACCATGGTCAGCATCCACGCTACCATCATTCCGTGGTGGGACTGAATAGTCGCCTAGACACGCTGCAGGCGGCGATACTCAAGCTGAAGATAGGCCATCTGGATGGTTGGGCAGTCGGTCGCCAAAGTAACGCTGCCAGCTATGCGGAAGCGTTCGCACATCTCGATCTTTCCGATCGTCTCGGCCTTCCGGCAGTTGCCGCCGGTTGTGAGAGCGTGTGGAACCAATATACGGTACGTGTTCTTGACGGGCGCCGCAACGAATTTCAAAAGCACCTTGCCGACCGTAAGATCGGCTCTGCAATCTACTATCCGATTCCGCTACACCTGCAGGAATGCTTTAGCAGTTTAGGCTATGAGCGAGGCAGCCTGCCTGTCACAGAGACCTGCGCTGAGCAAGTGCTTAGCCTGCCGATCTTTGCGGAACTCTCGAGCGAAGAGTTCGACACTGTGGTCGCTGCAACGTCAGAGTTCTGGGGAGTCTCCACGGCTTCGTCCGGCGCCGGGCGAGCTGCTTAGATCGACCTCTCAAAAAAGCTAGTCGTCAGCGTCTTTGGCGCGTTTGAAGTCCTGCTTGCGACCGCTGGGCCTCAATGCAACCAACGATCCGAGGATGAAACACAGCAGTACGATTCCCCAGGCCATAGTTGGTGCTTTCTGATGTTGGTTATGGAGGTTGTATTAGCTCAAGGCCACACGATCGACCCTTCTCACTTCTAGTCTAATTGGCAGCTACAGTTTGGCCAACCGCCGAATCAGACGATCGTGCGTGCTCAGCATCACGCTGCGATGCCACGAGATTGGCAAACGGAAACGCGGCTTTCCGAAACAGCTGAGTCGGCATCGTCACGGTGTGCCAGGCGGCAGACAGAGGCCGGCAAAAGTGAATATAGTCAGCAATTCGCACAGCCAAGAAAGCATACCAGCGATCTCTGCACGCGTAGAGATGCCCAGCTGCAACGGGAGAACGTGTGCCCACGAGTTCGTACGCAAATACGATCAAAGCGCAGCTTGAAGTGCCAAATTTTTCTTGCCAACGGGCCATGCTGTGCAAATCATCCCACGTCGACCAGTTGCGCCAATACTGCTTTTTGGAATTGCCCGAGGGAAAACGCCGACCTTTGATGTCAACTAGCAAAGAGACGTCGTTTGAGGGCGAAACGATGAAGTCGAGGTTCTTCAGCGAACCATGCTCTACCAAGCTGCGACGTTGTTCGTCGACAGCAACATACGCGACGCGCTGGTCGCGAAGGTACGACTCGAAAGCGAGTTCATAGTGATTACTGCGCTTAGCCATTGAGAAAAACAGGCTTGGTACATGACGGAGGTCAAACAGAGCCCATTGTAGCCTCGCCCGCCCAGTTCCGTCGAACTAGTAAGCGAAACCTACTAGTGACACACCTATGTCACTGGCCGCCGTCTAGCAATCGGCGGACTTCGGCAATAACTGTCTCCGCGCCGTCTGCGAGTGTGATGGTATGGCTGCCACCGCTGGCGAGGTCTTTGACCTGGCATTCAGACGAAGAAAATTCGGACTCCCCGACGATCAGCGCGACGCGAAAGCCTTTCTTGTCCGCGTACTGCAGTTGCTTGCCGAGTTTTTTCGGTTCGGGATAGAACTCGACACCGATGCCGGCATCACGAAGCTGAGCAGCTAGTCGAAGATAGTCAGCGCGTCGATCGGACGCGAAAAACGGTATCAAAACATCAGCGGGTGTTTGCACGCCTTGCAGCCGGCCTAGCTTCTCCAGCGCCGCGAGTAAGCGATCAAGGCCCAAAGATGCACCGACGCCCGGCAGTTTCTGATTGGTGTACAACTCTGCCAAGTTGTCGTAGCGACCGCCGCTAGCCACACTGCCGATGCCTTCCAGATCGTTGAGCGTGGTTTCCACTACTACGCCGGTGTAGTAATCCAGGCCGCGGCAAATCGAGGGATCGAAACGCACTCGGTCATTCGCTATCTGTGGAAGCGTTGCCGAAGCGGTGCTTAGCAATTCTCGCAGCTGTGCGACGCCGAGTTCACCTGACTCGCTGCCAGACACCAGTTTCTCTGCCGTGGCAAGCATGTCTTCCTTGGAGCCGTCCAATGAGCACAGGGCAAGAAGTTGCTCGGCCTGTTCTTTATTGGTACCGACGGAATCGAGCAGTTCCTGTTCAACGCTCCGGACTCCTACTTTCGCGAGTTTGTCGAGCGTTCTTAGAACCGCCGTCGACTGGTCGCGAAGGCTGAGCTTATCAAGCAGTCCGTTAAGTACTCCTCGATGATTAACGCTAATCGTGAATTCGCCCACACCGATAGCTGTGAGCAGATCGTTAATCACCAATACCATCTCAATATCGGCAGACAGCGACGTGGTACCAATTGTATCAAAGTCGCATTGCATGAATTCGCGGTAGCGCCCTGCCTGAGGATTTTCGCCTCGCCAGACGGTTGCAATCTGATACCGTTTGAATGGGGTGCCAAGCTCTTGGATGTTCTTGGCAACAAACCTAGCCAGTGGGATGGTCAAATCGAATCGCATGCCAACCATTCGGCCACCGGCATCTTCGAACTGGTACATCTGCTTGTCGGTTTCGTCGCTACCTTTGCCGGTGAGGATCTCAAGTAGCTCCAAGGCGGGTGTATCAATCGGGCTAAAGCCGTAACTGCGATAGACACGCTTAGCCGTATCGATGATCCACTCGCGCGGAATCATCTGCACGGGAGGAAAATCGCGGAATCCTTTGAGTGTGCGCGGCTGGATACGAGGCATTGTCAATGCAAACCAGAGTGGGGAGACAGACAAGCGGTGATTGACTGACGACCGCAGCGCCTGCCTAGAGGACAGGGAGTAGCTGCGGCTTTCGACTGCGGATGCTTTTGCCTTTCTTCTGGATGATGGCTTCCGTAAACTCGTGGACCTGGTCAGCCGTCTCCAAGTAAAACTCGTAGGTCCAGTCTTCTTCGTACTCGCAATTCTCGGTGGTATACTCACGACAGATCTCAGGTCGTGTTTCGTAGATGCCGCACATGTTGTTCGGTTGGAGGTGCTTGCAGGTGGTGTGTACTAGCAGATACCAATCGTCGTCTTCCTTAAAGACCGTCGCTCGCTCGTGGAGCAAGTACCAGCGGATGTACTCGAAGTCCGAAAACTCTTCGGGTGTCTCAATAGGCAGCGCGAAGTAACGGCAGCACTTTGCAGTACAGTACTCACAAAGAACTTTACCGTCGGGTAGGTCTTCTCGATTGATACGCTCGACGCCAAAGCCAGTAGCCATTCGAATTTCCTCTGATTGTCTCAAGTGCTGCAAGAGCTCAACTTAGCACGTCGCTTGCGGCGTGAAAAGGATCGGTGCTAGGACTCAGTGTGCAGATTGCAGTGGCCCAGCCTTTCGCATCATCCGCAAGACACTTTCTTCGTCAGTCAAGTTCAGCACCTCGTCGTGGGTGAGCCAACGTAGCTCATGCGACTCGTCGCTGACGACGAGCTCCTCGCCAGCTGCCGCCGAGAATAGGAAGCGTATATCGTGATGCTCGTGTGCATCCTCGACGACAACGCCATTGGAATCGTAGCGGGCAGGTATTTCGTGGACGTCCAAATCGAGCGGCAGGCCATCGTTTTCTAACGTCAGGGTCATTAGTCCCGATTCTTCCTGCGCTTCGCGGTGGGCGACTTTGACTGGGTCCGACTGTCCGTCGGCATGGCCTCCTGGTTGCAGCCATCGATCAAGTTTACGGTGATGCAGTAGCAAGCACTTCGCCCGATCGTGCGAAAGCAGCCATGCCGAACCAGTGATATGCCCGGGTCGGCAAGTGCGCAGGAAGCAGTCTTCGTGATCGACAACCAACTGGCGAATCCGATTCGCGACGGCGGACTCGTCAGGGTATTGCAATTCGTAAGTCTCGAGCAACGCGAGCAGGGGACGCCGGTGCATGATTGTAGTTCTGCTAGTCGGGAATATGGATTGCCCACGGCGCACCCTCGCCGTATTTGGCATTGGTGATCTTCGTGGTTGCTTGCCGCGGCCAGTCTGTGAGCGGCTGCTCTGCTTGCCAGCAGGTCAGCAAACGTTGTGTTAGTACGGAACGATCGAACGGTAGATTTGTGACAAAGTCTGCATGCGCTCGCTCGCTACGATACTGCGGTACGCGTGTGGGCTTGGCGAGCCAACGAGAGATTCGGGAAAGATCGAAATCATAGAGTAGTGTGCCATGATACAACAGATGTCGACGCTTTAGGCGCATCGCGTTACCCGAGAACTTCTGCAAGGGTGCTGTCACGGCGAATCGACCAGCCAAATCGCTGATACCAGCTGGATAGACTTGGAAGTTCGAAGTTGTGAGCGCTGCCGACACCTTCTCTAGAACGAATCGATGCGTCTGATCGATGGGTGGAGATTCACAATCTTCGTTGAGACTAAGAACCAGCGTGTACATCATGCAACCAGGCCCGGCAACAATGGTTCCACCGCCGCTCGCTCGACGCAGGACGGGAACAGCATCTTCGCGGCAAGAAGCCAAGTCGACTTCGATCTCGGCGGATGACGAACGACCGAGCACTACACAGTAGGTTGGTAGCTCCCACAACCGCAGTACGTCCGACTTGATCTCGTTAGCTTCTGCAGCATCGAGCAGTGCTTCGTCGAGGGCCAAATTCTCGGCGACACGGTCGAGCGTAAGCTGTAGATTTTGCATCGGCATTGAGAGCTGAGCCCAGCTAACCGGTGAAGGGTCTCGCCGTTGGTCGGTTTGTCTGTTAATCTGGCCAATTCGGGCAGACCTGCAGCCTGCTACCTGCAGCACTGCCCTTCGTTTCACGAACTGCATCATCCCACGAACTGCCATGTCATCCAACCCGGAAGGCGGCAACCCGCCGTCCCCGACGCCCGTCGACAGCGTGATAAGCAATGCCTCGGTCTCGACTGACGAGCTGTTACCGCCAGTCGAACCACCAAGTGCGGGTTTCATCATTCAATTGTTCGTTGTGCCAGCGGTGATCGTCTTGGCAGTTGTGCTACTTTGGCTGATTGTCACGACGTTGGCTACGCAGGGCGATCAGGATCCAGCGAAGATCGTCGGCGCGCTGCGTGGCTCCAATCAAGCCCGTTGGCAAAAGGCTGACGAATTGGCCAATATGTTGCGGTTGGAAAAACGCTATCCCGAACTCAAACATAACTCAGAGCTGGCGGCCGAGTTGGCGAAGCTACTCGATGAAGAAGTCGAGGCAGGTCTCGACGATAAGAATTCGATTAGTCTGCGCTATTATCTTTGCCGTGTGCTTGGTGAATTTTACGTCGATAATGGCCTCGCGGTACTACTCAAGGCTGCTCGTCTAGATCCGGAACGTGACGTGCGGCGTGAAGCGATTAACGCACTAGCTGTGCTGAGCCAAGCATTTCAGGACTTGGAGCCTCCGAAGCAGCTCGAACATAACGATCTGGTCAAGACTTTTTCCGCACTAGCCGACGATCCAGACGATCTGATTCGTTCGCAGACCGCGTTCGCCCTAGGAGTATTCTCCCAATCTCCTAATGCGAGTCCGCTTCTGACGGTCGAGTTGCAAGAACTCGTCGACGATCTGTACTACGACGCCCGATACAATGCGGCTCTCGCCCTCGCACGCCAAGGAAACCTCAAATCGACGAGCGCGATTGCCGAAATGTTCAACGCCGAGGCTTTGGCGCTGAGCACTGAAAGTGAAAAGGGTGGCGTACGCATGCAATCGTTCAAACGCGACACAATGCTGAAAAACGCGCTCGAGGCCGCGCAGCAGCTGATGAAGAAGAATCCGACGGCCGACTTTGGTGCGCTACGTGCAGCCATCGGCCAGTTCACCGAAGAAGCACCTCAATGGCAACCAATGCCAGTACCCGAATCCCTGATTGATCGCGGAAACCAGTTGCTGGCGAAGTAGTGATGGACGCGATGAGTTTGCAAAGGTGGCCCAAACCTCGGGCAAAGATGCATGAGTTGGCGCGTCGCATCGCCCGATTTTGCGATGGCACGCGAAGAGCGCACTTGCCGTCCTAGTCTAGGAGCTACCTGTTGGTTAGGTGTATCGAATCGATCGGACGCGAGCTAGATTAAGCAGCCCATCTTCGTACTTTGTGAGTTCGGTTATGATACTTTTTCAGCTCGCTCTCATTGCAGCGACGTTCCTATGCACGTTAGTTGCAGGCTTCTTGTTTGCGTTTGCCGTTGTGGTGATGCCGGGAATCAAGCAGCTGGGCGACGCCGAGTATCTGCGTGCGTTCCAAGTAATGGATCGAATCATTCAAGACAATCAACCTCTGTTTCTTACCGTATGGGTTGGTTCGGCCGTAGCACTCTTTGCAGCGGCAGTGATTGGTCCTCAGGACTCTGGCAGCGGCGATCGAATGGTGCTCATCGCAGCGTTGGTGATGTATCTTGCAGGTGTTCAGCTCCCGACGATAACGATCAATATTCCGCTGAATAACAAACTGCAGGCGCTAGATATTGCAAATCTAGCCGGGCCGCAGCTGCGGGCAGCGCGCGCAGACTTCGAGTCTCGTTGGAACCGCTGGAACGTGCGCAGAACATGTGTGTCTTGTGCAGTGTCATTAGTACTGATCATCTTCGTCTCGCTGCGCTGATTAATAAATCGAAGCCGAGGTGGCTTGGGTAGATTTTCCGGCTTGTATCGATTGTAAGGTGCGCTGCCAGCATTTTTCGACGGGATGAGGTGTTCTACCATTGCTGCGTGCTGCGTCCTGCGTTCCGATGGAAGTGTCAGAAAAATACCTTTCTGCGTAACGTCAGGCGCAATGGTCACTTGCATTGACGCTAGCGGTATTTTTTGCCGCACGAAATTTGCCTTGCGCGGTTTTGTCCGCAAGACTCTAGCTGAGGGGTCTTGTCAGGGTACGTCCACGCGGATTGTGCTCGTGATGTCTCATTATATGATTAGCTATGGGGTGAAAGCTATGAACGGCTATGGCTGTTGGTTCTTTGCTGCGTTGACGCTAAGCGTCGGTATCGCTGACGGCACATGTGCCCAGACGCCATGTGAAGCATGCGCGCAGCCAACCTATCAAGTGCAGTGCCAAACGGTCTACGAAGATCGCCAAGTGACAGCGTTCAAGCTCGTGCCAGAGACGGTCTACGAGCAGCAACAAGTCACTCGTAAGGTCCCAGTCTGGGAAACGCAGTCACGAGAACGTCGTTACACCGTTACACGACCGGTGCGAGAGACCAGTTATCGCGAAGAGCGATACATGGTTCAGCGACCTGTTTACGAAACGCAGATGCGTGATTGCAGCTACAACCGTGTTCGCAATGTCATGGAGACTTCCCAGCGCGAAGAACGATACACGGTACAACGACCTGTGTGGGAAACGAGCGAGCGCGAAGAGTGTTACACCGTTATGCGGAATGTTACCGAGACAGTAGAGCGCGAGCGACGTTACAGCGTCATGCGGCCCGTAACGACGTACCAAACTCGCTATGCCGATCAAGGCTGCTACGTCAATCAAGTGAGCTATGCACCCTCGGCTCCAGCACGTCGCGGATTGACTTGGATGCCGGCTGCTCCCGTGGCGAATCCAGCGGCGGGCATGGTTCAGTTGCAGAGACCAGGACTGGTTTGGGCGAATGTTCAGGCACCACCGCAACCGGTTGTGACGCGTGTGTGGCGGCCCAACATAGTGGCGCAGCAAGTGCCAGTGACGACTTACTGCCCCCAGGAAGTTGTTCAGAAGATCCCAGTGCAAGTATGTCGTCAGGTTCCACAGCAGGTGGTCCGTAAGGTACCGGTGCGTACATGTCGCATGGTGGCTGAGGAGCGAGTACGAATGGTGCCCGTCACAACCTGCCGCCAAGTGACTGAGCGTGTGGAGCGCAAAGTGCCAGTGCGAGTCTGCCGCTATGTGCAAGAAGAACGAGTGCGTCGTATTCCGATGACCGTTTGCCGCTACGTACAGGAGGAACGAGTCGAGCCGTATGAAGTCCGCGTATGTCGGATGGTCGATAAATGCGAGACGATCAGTGTTGCTAAAACCGTATGTCGTAAAGTACCGGTCACCTATACGTATCGCGTTCCGCGGACGATTATGATGCGCGTGCCGCTCGAATCACCTTGTTGCGGCCAAAGCGCAAGGATCCAACGGAAAACGGATAGCTTGACTGCAAAACAGGGCGACAGGCCCCTGCATGATTCGCAGCCGCAGCTTATCGCCGTGGTTGATCGACGATAGCTTTACCGAGTTGGATCGGATTGCGTTGACAGTGTCGGGCCTCAGCTAAACAATAGCAGTTTAGTTCGCAGGCTCCCTCAGCACTTTACTCGCAATGACCAGGACCGTTGGAACGCAGGCAGACGACGTCGAGTCGACGGAAGTATTCAGCCTGCATACGCCGTCGATGTTGGCGGAGCTGCTAGAGGTGCCCGTCGTGGCCGTGCGGCGTTGGTATCGTCTTGGGTACTTGCGGTCGAAGAGACATGTACGACGACTGCCGTACTTCGACTTTGCTGAGGTAGCCGTCGCGCGTCATCTAGCAACGTTGCTGAATTCTGGCTGCTCGCAAGCGACCATCGATCGAAAGCTGCGTCAGCTACGCAGTTCACTGCCCGAGATCGAAAGACCGATCAGCGATCCATCCGTCGTCGTGTCGGGCGGGCAAATCGTCTTACGTCACGGTGACTGCTTGTCGGAACCAGGCGGCCAGTTGTTGATCGACTTTGACGAAACGGACCAGCATATTGCGCAGGATCCAGCAGTCTTTTCTGTAGAGAGCAGATCGCAATACTTCGAGCGACCCGAAGATGCGGAAATCGTGGCACTGTCGGCGTGTAATCAACTGCAGCTGGAGGCATTGAAGCACGAAGATCGTGGCGAACTTACTCAAGCTGCCGAGATCTATCGTACTTTGCTAATGTCCCGCTGGCCGACCGCTGAAGTCCATTATGCGCTTGCCGACTTGCTCTATCGGATGGGCGATTTGTCGGCAGCACGCGAACGCTTTTATGTAGCTATTGAACTCGACGAAGAATACGTTGAAGCGCGAGCAAGCTTAGGGTGCGTATTGGCGGAGAGTGGTGATTGCGAGTTGGCCGTCGCGGCCTTTCAAGGTGCGTTAGAATTTGACGCCGACTACGCTGACGTACACTACCACCTTGCAAACACGTTTGAGCGCACGGGTGACCGAGTCGGTGCCGAGATGCACTGGCGGGTATTTTTGGCATTGGATCCGGAAAGCCTGTGGGCGGACGCTGTTCGCGCGAAACTGGCAGAGTTAGAGCGATCGTCTGACGTAGTTTTGACACAGTAGCCAAAGTGACGACAGCTTGAACTTTGCGCTTCAGCGTTTATCCTAGGAGTTCTTGCGCAAGTTGCCGTCGAGCGGTTCCTAAAGTTCGCGAACGTTTATGCCTGACATTCTGTTCCACTATGAACGCGTCAACCCGACGAGCTGGGCGTATCTATCTTCGCTATTGATGCTAGCGCTATACTTCAAATTCAATCGCATTTGGAGTGTGCGAAACATCGATCTCTTTTTGTTGATCGCGCTTGCTCCAGGCTTGTTGCTCGTACAGTGGTCAGTGGAAAACAGTGGTCTGAAGGCGAACGCTCCAGATATCGCTTATTTGGGTTTTCTTTGGCTACTCGTGGCCCAGGGATTGCTACTACTTCGTTTGCTAATTGATACGGCGATGGTGCGACGCCCACTTCTTGAGCCGAATCTAAATGCCGCCGGTTTGCTGTTCATGGGCGGCTCGTTGCTGTTTTTCTTAATGGCAAACGTCGTGACGGGAACACCAAGCCCAGGCAATTTATCGCCAGCGAGACAGGCCAACGTCGTACGTGCAGAAGAAGGGGAAGAGGACGGTCAGTCTATCATCGAATTCGACAGCTTTTCGACCGACGGGCCTGGTTTTTTTCTGATCTATCGACAGCCAAGAATTCTGACGCAGCAATTAATTGGTGCAGGCGATCCGAGCGAGAATGCGACTCCGACGGAAATTGATCAAGAAGAACTCAAGATACGCGAGGCGACCGCACGCGTTGTTGCCATTCTATCTCACGTGTTCATCGTCATCGGTCTGCTCGCCGTCGGGCTATGGCATTTCGAGAACATCACGGCCGGTATCGCCGCGACGACGATGTATCTGATGCTGCCCTATACGGCTCTTTGGACCGGCAGTGTCGAACACGCACTCCCCGCATCGTTGCTGGTCTGGGCGATTGTCTTCTATCGGCTACCGTTGGTTGCTGGCATGATGATTGGCTTGGCGTCTGGAACAATCTATTACCCGGCGTTCTTGC
The DNA here is from genome assembly GCA_039184115.1 of Planctomycetota bacterium. GTDB lineage: Bacteria > Planctomycetota > Planctomycetia > Pirellulales > Lacipirellulaceae > Bythopirellula. The sequence goes on from JBCDBK010000007.1 coordinate 31,703, forward strand.
TTCCGCTTTGGTGCAGCTTTTATTGGTCACGCGGCCTGAAGAGATTTGTCACAGGTGTGCTGTTAATGATCGCGGTGCTGGTGGCTACTATGGCGGCGACGGCCACAAGCACTGAGCAGTTCGTTGCGCACCTTCAGCAAATGTTTGGACTTCGATTGCCAGCAACCAGCAATCTCGGTGGCATTTGGCAGACTTGGAATCGAGTATGGCGTTATCCGGTGTTAGCAGCGTTCGTTGCACTGTCTTTTAGCTTCACGATCTGGCCGACGCAAAAGAACCTGGGCACGTTGATCTCGTGTTCCGCTGCAATCATGTTGGCAGTCCAGTTCTGGCATGCCTACGACGGAGGAATTTTCATCGCTTGGTTTTTGCCATTGCTGTTGCTTACCATCTTCAGACCAAACTTAGAAGATCGGCTGTCGCTCAATAAGCTCGGTCGCGGTTGGTGGCTGGAACGTCAATTGGCAAAGTCGGCGACGATCCCAAATTAATTAGCCAGCTTTAGTTCTCTAAGCTTTGTGGACTAATGCCGACATCTACAATACTGCAGGCGATAATTGGCTCCAAACCAAGATCCCGTGCCTTGGCGGCGAGTTCTTCGCTTTCGCTGCCTGGGTTCAGCCACAGCTCGTCGCACCCTTTGCTGGCGATGTCTTGAATAACCTTGAGTCCGATCACGGGTGGAACGTAAAGACTAACGCGATTGAGGCGATCGACGGGCACGTCCGCAATGGATGGATACGAAGGTATTCCTTCGATATCTCCGCCTTTGGGATTAACTGGAAAGACTTCGTAGCCCTGTACCAAGTGTGCTCTTACCGACTTGTTACCAAATTTGGATCGATCAGTGCTGGCTCCGATAATCGCTACGGTTGGTCGAGACATACTCCATGAACTCCGTTGATTGCTGTGCTGTGGCGTGAGCTACGAGAACGCTATCTGTCTCGACGAGTATCAACATCGTCGGGGATCTGTTTGTTTACAAACCAGGCTCGCCAGGTCTTTTCGTCAAACCCGAAGTCCTGTCCTCGAGAGAGTTCGACTAGCGCTTGCCGAACACTCAGGTTTTGCAGATTGCGATTGATTAGCTTGTTGCTTTCACCGCCCATGCTCAACCCACCTCCGCCACCACCGGGCGCTGAACCAAAAGTCGGGTTGATATTCCCCGGCGCTGCGTTCACGTTTCTGAAAGTGTGCGTCGTGATGAGGGCATCAATCAACGGGCTCATCGCGTCTGGGTTTCCGATCTCGCCCAATGCGACGGCCGCTCGATTGATAATATCGTTGCTGTACTTACGGTCGTTCAAGGCTTGGACGTACGGCTCAAGGTTGATTGGTTGATGATAGCGCATGAGGAAGTCCAAGCATTGCAGTCGCACCTCTCTATCAGGGTCGTTGATTGAGAAGTCGACCAGCGTTGTCACTGACATTGGGGAGTTCAAGGCTGCAAGGGTTTGAATGAGCAGATTACGCACGCGCGGGTCGTCTTCTCGGTCGAGCAGCTTCACAATGGCTGGAGCAGCGCGGGGATCTGTTATTCTTGTGATATTGTCGACAGCCTCAGCACTTCTACGCTTGTTTAGCCATCCCACCCATGTGCGAAGACTGAGAAACCAATCGGTCTCGGTCTTCTCACGCAGCTTCGTTCGTTCTCGCAAGGCGATGTCTTGCGGTGTGCGGTAGTCGCCGTCGTACTTGTGCATTCCACGTGACGCCATCAATTCCGTACGATTCAGCCACTGTCCACGATGTTGCTGGTAGCCGAGGCTGCGGCGTGCATGTTCGTCTTGCGGATCGAGTTCGATGACGCGTTGCAGGTGTTGCTTAGCAAGCTTCGTGCGACGATTTGCTTTGCACCAGTCGGCCAGTTCTCGATGACCGCCCACCGTGTCGGGCGTCGCTCGACTGCGAGCTTGATAGAGCAAGTCAGTGTCATCTTGCGACACGACCTTGGCGATTTGGCGACGCGAGAGCGTGACAACGGCCCCGTTGTCGCTCTTGACGAGATAATCTCCATTGTCGACGCGTTTCACGACGTAGCCAGTGAGCTGCCCGCCCGTGCGAAGATGAAAGATATCTGCCGTTGCCGTCTGCAAGCTGCAAACCAATCCAACGACTAGCGCAGTCACCCAATCTGCGTAACGGCTCGATCTGGTTTTGCTGCCGAATAACTGCATCAGTCTGTGTTCTGTTGATCTACGTGAGGCTCCTCTGTTTAATTATAGGCGATGGTCCAGAATAACGAGGAGAAAAAAATGTCGGAGCAATATGCCAGTGATTCTGCAGCTACGCACAAGCAGCAGGCTGCCGGTAGAGTCGGTTGCGCTGTCATCACAGTAAGCGACACGCGGTCCATGAAAAACGACAAGAGTGGTCAAACAATCGTGGATTTGCTTGACACCGATGGGCATCAAGTCATCGAGCGGGCGATTGTGCCGGACGAGCCTACACAAGTCGAAGTACTGGTCATGAAGTTTGTCGAGGCCGCGAAAATCGAGGCGATCCTATTGACCGGTGGTACAGGGGTTGCACCACGAGATCAGACGCCCGAGACGCTCGCGAAGTTATACACGAAAGAGTTGCCGGGATATGGCGAGCTCTTTCGCGTGCTCAGCTACAACGAGATTGGCCCCGCCGCAATGCTCAGCCGCGCAAGTGGCGGGATGGTCGGGGACACGCTGGTTCTGGCGATGCCCGGCTCTACGCCCGCGGTGCGATTGGCGATGGAGAAGCTCATTTTGCCGGAGTTGGGTCACTTGGTGGCGCATGGTCGCGGATGACCGATCAGGCGTATCAGCTGTTGCGTGCTAGCACCCAGATCTCGCCTATCCCAGTTCTGTATGATTCGATAATCTCCCCGTTTACTGCCGTCATGGATTCGACCATTCTATCCGTCGCATACCCAAGGAGGGGTTGTGCAACGTCTGATTTCATTTGCAACGCTTGGCGTGATGGGCTGGCTCGGCTGGCTATTTCTCGACGGCGGCAGTCTTGATCTAAGCGCCCTATCTCGTGGACAACAGAAATCCGCTTCTCCGCTACCTAGCATTAGTCAATCGTCCGGCAGTTGGCCTGGCCAGCCTTCGCAGCAGCCAGTACTTCAGCGTCAACAGCCTTATCAGACGACGTCGACGGGTGAGAATTACGCGGGACCACGACCCGGGTTAGATGGTCCGACGATTCGCATTGCCTCGTTTAACATTCAAGTGTTCGGAAATACGAAGGCCGGTAAACCTTATGTGATGCAGGAGCTGGCTTACATCGTCAATCAATTTGATGTTGTGGCGATCCAGGAAATTCGCTCCCAGAACGAGTACCTCATTCCCAATTTCGTCCAGCTCGTCAATCAGAGTGGACGTCAGTTCGACCATGTGATTGGACCGCGTCTAGGGATCACGACCAGCAAAGAGCAGTATGTCTATTTGTTTGACAGCCAGAAGATAGAAATCGATCCTCAAAGCGTCTACACCGTGAGCGATCCTGACGGGCTGTTGCACCGTGAACCTTTGGTAGCAACCTTTCGTACGCGTGTCGATCCGAAACAAGCCTTTACGTTCACGCTCATCAACATGCACACCGACCCAGACCTGGTCGCGCAAGAGATGGATGTAATGGCTGAGGTGTACCGAGTGGTCCGACGTTCGGGTCGTGGCGAGGATGATATCATTCTGCTCGGTGACTTCAACGCCAACGAGCGCCAATTGGGGCAACTCGGACAACTTCCAGGCATCATGCCTGTCATTGCTGGTGTCTGGACAAACACACGCCAAAACAAGCAGTATGACAACATCATCATTCATCAGCCATCGACAACTGAGTACTCTGGACGATCTGGCGTATTCGACTTCATGCGCTATAGGAATTTGAGCTTGCAGCAAGCTGTGCAAGTTTCAGATCACTTCCCAGTTTGGGCCGAGTTTAGCGCCTACGAACGCGACGCCGCTGGCCGAATTGCCAGTCGACCTGGCGCGTACGGTCGATAAGCGTTCCATGCGAGCGTCCCGGCGCTTGAGAAATCGCCGTAGTTTTTCGTTGAAATTGTGCCAGCATCTGCCGTAAATTAGCGTCTGAACATTTGGTATCAGACGGAGCCCGGGGCGTTCGCGAAACGTCGGGTATCTCTACGAGCCTGCCATCGACCATGCGGATCGATGTCAGGCTTTTTCTGTGCGCTTGGAGAACACTTTGAACGACGCGAACCGCAACTATGTGAGTCTTACTGAATATCAGTCGTCGATCCGCGATGGCGATCTGTTGCTGTATCGGGGCGGCGGTCTGCTTTCAAAGCTGATTGCAACGGCGGGTCGTAGTCCCTACACACACGCGGCGCGGGCGGTGTGGTGGGGCGATTTGCTGTTTTGTTGCGAAGTCAGAGAACTTAAGGGCGGGCGCGCCGTGACGCTCGCGAGCCAAGTCAGAAGATTTCCAGGAAGAATCGATGTGTTCGAGGCCAATCCGAGCCGAAGGTGGCAAGCCTACGACCGGCGCGGCGCACTGCGATACATGCGGCGGCTGGCTGGATGCGACTATGGGTATTTCGGTGTCTTGAAAGCAGCATTGCGACATTTGCCGTTCTGGCGCTTTCTTGTTCGCCCAGATACAAACGATTTACGAGAAACCAGCGAGCCGCCGTTCTGTTCGCAAGCTTGTGCAATGGCAGACCGAATTGGCGGAGGTGTTGATCCCGTACCTCACTTGGCAGACCGAGTAACCGAGCCGGCCGATCTGGCGCGTAGCCCATTCTATCGTTATCGATTCACGTTGGCGGAGGTTGAGCAATGAACAAAGCATCGCACTCGATCGGAGTCCTGTGGCGCATTGCCCACATCGTGAGCTGCTGGATTGCGGGTCTCAATCTTCAGCATGTTGACGCCGCGCAGCCGACTAACGTGCAAACTATCAAATCGTACGTGTGTCGAGTTTCGAATCATGTTGACGGTACGAGCAATATTGGCAGTGGCACACTAATTGACAGAACGCCGGATGGACGAGAAGGATTAGTGCTCACTTGTGCTCATCTATTTCGCGAAGGGGCCGGAGAACTACTCGTTACGTTTGCAGACGGAAGCAGACACGGTGCCCGCTTGGTTGATATCGATACGCGCGCTGATTTGGCGGCGCTATCAATCGCAAGTCCCAAGAGTGCGCCGACAGAGATTGCTCGCGATACAACCGCGGACTCACGCCTGCACGCTTGTGGATTCGGTCCCAATGGTATTTATAGGTGTGCAATAGGAGCTGCCGTTGGTCAGGCTACCAGTCCGGGGCAGATGAGCCTACTAATTGACGATCCAGTACGATCAGGGGATTCGGGCGGCGGGGTATTTGACTCGCGTGGTCGCCTAGTAGCCGTGATTTGGGGACAAGCCGACGGCGTTACTTATGCAAGCTGTGGCAAGCCGTTGCGGGGATTTCTGACTCGCATAACAGGTCGACAGTCAGAGCTTGGCTATTCTTGTCCCAACGGCGTTTGCCCACAGCAGCCAAGACGTAGTCGTACTCCCATCCGCGAACCAGCAACAGCAGGCGATGAGCGTCTTATGCTGTTGGAACGACAGCTCGGCGAGTTGCGCGTGCAGAAGCAAGATCGTGGTGACTACGTTACCCGTGATGAACTGCCCGAGTGGGACGAGTACGCGCTTCGTGAGGACTTTCGACGCTTAGAAGAGCGATCCAACACGCGTCACGCTGGTCTTCTGGATAAGCTCAAGCTGGTCGGAAACTCGCTCGGGGGTGAAGCCGTCGGGTCGGCGGTTGGCTTGTTCGAACTCGGCGGGCCGGCTGGATGGGTCGTACTGGCGGTATCGAGTCTTGGAGGATGGATGATCGGCAGATATGTCCATCGTGCGAACGGCGCTGGAGGTCGCCGTTGGCCAAGGTTTCGTCGATCGGACTAGACAGCAAAATTTCGATGAAGAACAAGACGATGTCACGGAGCACATGCACGCTGGCGAAGCAGCAACCAAGAAAGGAGGCTCCGCGGCAAATGCGGTGACTACGTTTCCGGAAGTGCGACAGCCGATCGAACGTGACGACGAGGAGGCTCGTCAACTTCTACGACTTTCGCAGTTGGAGGGACGTGACCCGTTACAAGATGCGGTTGCAGGAAGGCTTGCTCTCGATCGGCTCGACGCGATTGCCGACGGATGTGCTGATTCGCACCATGCCAACTGGGCCGACGAGATGCGACGCGAGTTGCGAGAACGTTTCAACGAGATAGCGCCAACAAAATTTTCAGTCAAGACAGACAACTAAAACGAGTCTTGTGGTGCCCCGTCGAGCCTTCTCCGACTGGAAACCATGACGTTAGCTCGGCTAGATATATTCACTAACCACTACTTGTAGACTGAGGAGATAATCATGCCTGCGGGTGATCCTGGAAAAGAACAATTTCGCCGTGCTATTGCGGAGTTTCGCAACCTGCACGTGGTGGCTGCACTAGGACCCTTGTTCGACTTTCGCAGCGAGGTCGTTTCCAATGATGAGTTTGGTGTACGAGGGGGCCTCGATGATACGACAAAGAATCACTACATCGAGCACCTGCTTGCATCCGACCGAATGCGTCGACGCGTGACCTACAACCCAGATAAGCAGCCGCTGGGTGATCTGATCGAGCGCGCGACGGACTCTAGTCAGACACTGCTAGGGTCGACGGAGCCATTCGGCGGTGATGAGGTGCAAGAAGCGCCGGGCGGCTTGATTACGTTGCCCTGGGCACTCGATGGTTCCGACCCCAACATTCCACTCGCGAGCCAACTTAACTTTCGTAGTCAAAACGCATTAATTCTTCTTGGTGCACTCGATCGCACGATCGTCAATTGGACGCGGCTGGAGAGTCGATTCCGGAGCACTTTTGTCTACGTGAAGGATTCGATGCGCATGTATGGCAGCTATGTCCAGATTCTTGAGTACCTCAACGCATTTGGTGGCGATGGCAATCGCGTTGACATGGCCGCTGGAGTGCGACCGACCGAGGAGCCGCTTGGTCCCACCGATTCGCCGAACCTACGAACCGAGACTTCGGGCGGAGCGGGAGTAGCTTAGTTGACGTCGCCGACGCGGCGAGAATCAATCGACCGCGTCGGCGCACTATTTCGACTGACAGTATCGTCAGCAACTATGCGAAGTAGAGCAGTGAATGACCAATCGAACGGATGAGAGCGAACGAGACAATGCGCCGTGCCTACATCGACTAGAGCGCCAGGTAGACAAGATCGCGTCTTGGCTGGGCGCTGAGCTTGGCTACGAGGCAAACTCCGAAGGGAACCTGAATCGAAAAATGAATGAGATGCAAGCAAAAGCTGCGGAAGCGCTGAGCCTTCTACGTGGCGAGAACGATCAGGTTGGACTCGTGGGCAAAGTGGAGTTGTTGTTTCGGTCGTGGCATATTCTGCTGAGCCTCGTTGCCGCGCTCGGCGGTTACATCGTAAGGCTGGTTACTGAGTCGTAGTTGGTCAGGTTCAGATGGTCAATTCGCGTAGTGCCATCCAAGCAAGGAAATGAGAATGAACACACATCGCTGGACGCTACAAGAGTCGCTGGGAACTCGGGTTGTTGATGACTTGGGTCATAATGACGGCACTATCGATGGAACGGTGACACTAGGTGCGGCGGGTCCAGGTGGTAGTCTTTTACTCGCTACAGCGTTTGCAGGCGGTTCGACGAGTTCGATCACGTTGGACGACACGTTCATGCTGTCACGAAAGCATGACTGGTCGATTAAGTTCTGGGCACTGCAAGACGTTTTGAGCAATGAAGGCATGCTGTTGGGAGATCGTGCGACGCCAGTCAGTTTCATCTGGCTCAGTTCTAGCCAAGGCGGTTTGGTCGTTCGACCGGCGCACTCTGTTGAGGTGACGGGTAGCAATGATGGACTGGACATTATTTTCAGTTTGCCTGCTGCGACCGTCACGAAGTGGTCGGAATATGAATTGACCTACGAGGCGAACGGGGCAGAGTCTCAGCTGACGCTGACTGTCGACGGCACAGTCGTCGCGATGGAAGTCGCTTCGAGCGGCGTCGAGCTGCGGGTGAACACGCTCGGTGGTGGCCATAACAACGGCGTATTCTCGCTAAGAGGTCGACTAGCGAACGTCGAAATGGTTGGCACTGAGATCGACTATGCGAAGCCCGATAAGACGATACTGGTGCTTGGTCAGTCCAACGCAGACGGTCGCTTTGGCAATCATCAAGCCTACTCGCATCCGACGCAGTTTGCATCGAAGTTCCAGGATGGGGAATGGAGCGAGTTGCTTGACGACGGGACTTACGGTACCGTCTGGCCTTTGTTAGCAACGCGCTGGCTAACGGATCGTAATGAGTCAATCGGGTTCATCTATGCCGCCGTAGGGGGCACTGGACTTGTAGACGACCCCGACTGGGCTGCAGGTGGTGCCATATACGATGCGGCGATAGACATCGTGCTGGCTTCCGCAGCTGAGAACATCGATGCAGTGCTTTGGTTCCAAGGCGAACGAGATGCAAACCAAGATGTGTCGAGAGCCGATTACGCGGCTGCGATGGACGATCTGATCCAGCGGTTGCACAACGATCTGCCAGGCAGTCCGCCCCTGGTATGCGGCCAGATCAACAGTGTTCAAGACGGGACGTCTGACGAAGTTCGCAACGCACAAAGCGATTCGTGGGCGAATGTACATATTTGTCCTGGTCCGGTCACTTACGACATTGGGCCGCTCGCCGACGACTTACATTTTACGACCGATTCAGAAGCCGAGACTTTAGCGGATCGTTGGTGGGCGGCAGTCGACGAAGCGCTATTCGATGGTACCGTCGGCACGCCACCTAGTCTGTTGTCCGCAGTCATTGATGGAAGCGAGATAGTTCTCACCTACGATCGCGACCTCGAGGACGCGGCGGATTACGATCCAGTCGTCTGGAGTGTTTATGACAACGGCATGGCGATTGGCGTGACTTCTGCATGGCAAATCACGCCTCGAACAGTCGGCGTTACGTTAGAGCAAGCGCCAATTAGTTCGAACAAACCCATCACTCTTGCCACCGGATATACCGCCCAAGGCCAGGAGGTTCCACGTGGTATCGGTAAACAACCGGCGCTGCCTGAAACAATTGCACTGAAGGTATTGGCACAACAAGACGGCGGCAGTCTCGGAGCGCATGAGCCAGTGAAGGTCAACAAGGTACGACGAGCAGTTTCTGTGGCTTAAGGAGTCAAGATGAGTCTAAAATTCGATCCGATTAGCAGTCCAGACGCGAAACGCGATGTGTTCGTTGATCTCTCGGCGGCTTTGGAAACAGACGAGAAACTAGTACTGGCAACGGTCGTAAGCACCCATCCAACGGTCTTAGCCGTCAGTAACGTCGCCATTAACGAAGACTCTGTTTCGACAGGTGGCCTCACGACGGCGGCAGGTCAAGGCGTCCACTTAACTGTCGCCACGTTGCTAAATTCCCAAGCAATTGTGCCCATAGAGGTATTTTTTGAGGGAGACAGTGGCACTAACGGCAAGTATCAAATCATACAGCCAATCGTAAACGTCCTCTGTAGCTAAAGGCGATCCCATGCAGATTCGAGATCGAATCAAGCAACTGCGAAGGGTTTCTGCGAAACAATTGAGGCCAAACCCAAAGAATTGGCGCACGCATCCGCAGCAGCAGAGTGATGCACTCAAAGGCGTGTTGGCCGAGATTGGATACGCCAGTGCATTGCTAGTCCGCGAATGCGAGGACGGCACTTTGCAACTGATTGATGGGCATCTTCGAGCCGAGACCACTCCGGATGCAGTAGTTCCAGTTCTCGTACTGGATGTGACTGAAGAAGAGGCAGAAAAAATCCTGCTGACGCACGATCCGCTGACTGGACTTGCCGGCGCAGATGAGCAGAAACTGGCGGACCTCATCGCAACTACAGATCTCGAGAGCCCAGAACTTGCCCAGATGCTTAACCGTCTTGAGGAAGAGCTTTCAAAGCAAGACTGGCCATTTGATGAACTAGAGCGTCGACCCGAGGTTGAGATCCCCGAATCGTTTCAAGTGGTGATCGAATGCGAAGACGAGAATGATCAAGAGGCGCTCTATGACCGGATGCGAAAGGAGGGATATCGATGTCGAGTATTGACGTTGTAGTCGAATGCCCGGTTTTCGATTCGTTTCGAGTTCAGCAAGTTGCCGGTATGTTCGATGTTCCACTGCAGGAGAAGCTGTCCCAACAATTCACTGTGGAACTACCGGGGGATTCTGAGGATTGGCAAGTTGGCTTAATCGTCGGTCCATCTGGCAGCGGAAAGAGCACGGTAGCGCGTAAACTCTTCGCGAGACAGCTTTACCAGACAGAAGCATGGCCGTCTGATAGAGCCGTGGTGGACTGTTTTGAAGAGTTGCCGACTCGGAAAGTAGTTGAGTTGTTCACCGCCGTCGGTTTTGGATCTTCGCCGGCGTGGGTCAAGCCCTATCATGTGCTGAGTTGCGGCGAGCGATTTCGCTGTGATCTGGCCAAGGCGTTGGCTCGTGCAGACCATGACAAGCAGAGTGATCGCGAAGCGAAAGATCTCCCGTTGGTCGTCTTCGACGAGTATACCAGCGTGGTGGATCGCCACGTCGCGAAAGCGTGCTCGCACGCGGTTTCCAAGTCGATTCGTAATGGTAACACGCCTTGCCGGTTTATCGCGGTCACCTGTCACTACGACGTTGCCCAATGGTTGGAGGCAGACTGGGTACTCGACATGGCGACCGGCACATTGCAGCGGAGGCGTCTTCGGCGACCTGCGATCGAGCTTAGAATCCATCGCTGCAGAATGGCTGCTTGGCAGCTGTTTAAGCGACATCACTATCTGACCGGGACACTCGGCACCGGCTCGCGGTGCTTTCTGGCGACCTGGGATGGAGAGCCGGTCGCTTTTTGCGCGACATTGCCAGTTATTCCCAAGAAGAACCACAGACGATTTAGTCGCATTGTTACTTTGCCCGATTTCCAGGGGATGGGAATTGGTATGAGAGTCGTAGCCGCAGTTGCATCACTTCATCGGCAGGAAGGTCACCGAATCAACGTCACAAGCAGCCACCCCGCCTTGATCGGGCATTGCAAGCGATCATCGCTATGGAAAGCCATTAATGTCAAGAAGACGGGTTCGGGAACGCGCAATGTAGCAAACATTAGCGCCTACCGAAGTTCCAAGGGACGAGCTGTGGTCTCATTCGAGTATGTCGGCAGCTGATTAATGCCCTACAGCAGCCGTCTCACGACCTACACAATACCTCCCACTTTCAAGATAACGCTTTCCTGTGACGACCAGCACGTTCAATAGTGAAGAGAAGCGCGAATGTTGTTTGATGGTATCAATGGGATGCGATCGGCAGACTGCGTGTCACTACTTGGGAAAAACCATGTTTGAGCTACGTCGGCTAATGCAAAGCGACGAGGAATTCTATCGACGATTGCTGCGAGCCGAAGCGACTCCCGAGTTTAATCACATGCGGAATGTCTACAACGCTGCAAAAGACGAGAAGCATTGGAGGGCATCGGTCTGGTGGTTAGAGCGAAGAGCGCCCGATCGTTATGCACGACAGCTCCCGGAAACCGTCACGGCGGCGCAGCTACGTAATTTTGTCGATGAACTCTCGGCAGCGATCGTGGGAGAAGTCGAAAACGATCAAGACAGAGAGCGAATGTTGGCACGCTTGGTATCCATTGCCAAAGGTCTGCGAGAAGCGGCCTTGGATCCATCCATGGAAGCACTACCGGCAGACGCAAATCCGATGAGCCTGCGGAACTCGACAGCTGGCGAGGCGGAGAAGCGATGACGGGTGAATCTGCGGCGGTTCAATCTGGGGAACGCACTTCAAGCGTTGCGCTAGCGAGACTGATGGGCCAGCTTTCCACCGCAGTTGCCGATCGCATGGGACAACAAAAGACGGCTAACAGCGGTGGGACAATGGATGTTCTTGAATGGGGGCGCAACTACCTAGCAAACTACTTCCGTCGCACACCGTCGAAGATGCACATCTGGCTTGGCAATCGATTGGACGGTCTGCAGGAAGTTCGAGGAAGTAAGATCAATGCGATTGGTCCGCGTGGCGGAGCGAAATCAACCATTGCCTCGTTATGCTATGTCTTGCAGTGTGCCGTGGAAGGATGGGAGCCCTATATCTGGATTGTGTCGGATACACAGAATCAGGCAAAGGCTCACCTAGAGAATGTCCGGCACGAGCTTGAAGAGAACCAGTGTCTGATCGCCGATTACCCGAGGGCGTGTGGACGTGGCCCGCGATGGCGAGCAACATCATTGCAATTAAACAATGGGACGGTAATTGAGTGCTTTGGCACGGGCCAGCGAATTCGCGGTCGTCGTCGCAAATCAAACCGGCCGACGCTAATTGTTTGTGATGACCTGCAAAACGATGGACACATGACATCCTCTGCTCAGCGCGAGGCAAGTCGCCAATGGTTTGATGGGACATTGCTGAAGGCCGGCACCAAGCATACGAATGTCGTTAACCTTGCAACGGCCTTGCATCGCGAAGCGCTTGCGATGCAACTTCACGAAACGGCCGGCTGGCAATCCCAGAAGTTCATGGCCATCGAGACTTGGCCGAGTAACCAGCAGCTTTGGTCGGACTGGGAAGGGATCTACTGTAATGTCGAGAACCCGCAGGCAGCGCAGCACGCTGCCTTGTTCTACGCAACACATCGTCAGGCGATGGATGAAGGAAGTGTACTGCTTTGGCCTGAGGAAGAAGATTTGTACACCCTGATGAAGATGCGCGTGGAAGCCGGACAGACTGCATTCGCGCGCGAGAAGCAGAGTTCACCGATCGACTCCGAGAGGTGCGAGTGGCCAGAGTCCTACTTTGACGATCACATCTGGTTTGATAGCTGGCCTGAGGATTTGCAGCTCAAAACGATGGCGTTGGACCCGAGCAAGGGTAAGGACTCGCGACTTGGTGATTACTCGGCATTTGCAATTCTTGGCGTCGATCGGAAAGGTACGCTGTTTGTACAAGCCGATCTCGCGCGAAGACCAACCCCACAGATGGTCGCCGACGGGGTTGATCTATTTGGGCATCACAGTGTGCAGAGCTTTGGTGTTGAGGCGAACGTTTATCAGGAACTACTGGCAGGCGAATTTCTGTCAGAATTCCGGCGACGCGAGATTAGTGGTATCGCGCCGTTTGCGATCCACAACCATGTCAATAAGCAGACGCGAATTCGTCGATTGGGTCCGTACCTGTCTCAGCGTCGGCTGAGGTTCCGATCGGGCTGCTCCTCGACGTTGTTGCTCGTTAACCAGCTACGCGACTTTCCGTTGGGTTCTCATGACGACGGTCCCGATGCGCTAGAGATGGCGTTGCGCCTAGCAGAGCAAGTGTTTGCTGGTCAAGACGTGGACGATGGACTGGGGAACTGCTTGAAGGTTGGCGACTAGGATTCTCAATGTGAACTGTTCCGAACACTAATTTGGAGAACTAAATGTCAAACTATGGGATAGATGGTGCTCCGCTTGAAAAACAGCTGAGCGAGGCATGCGAGGCTCTGTGGGATTTGTTTGTTGATCCGCGAGAAGCGTATCTTGACGATGACGGCAGTTGGTGGGATGACCTCGGTGCGAGTGATTCAGGACGTGCCAATCAGAGCGTACCATTTTCGACCGACGAGCAGCTAGCGGATATTCGAAAGCAATGTCGGCGATTGGCGGCGACGAATGAATTCGCGATTAACGGAATCGAGAATCGAATCAGCTATATTGTTGGCTCAGGTCATGTATATCGTGCCTCAGTTCGAAAAGGAGCGATTGCGCCAGCCGAACTTGAGATGCAGACGCAGGCGATCCTTGACGAGTTCATGCATGTCAACCGCTGGCAAGCGCGGCAGCAGGAGATTGTTCGACGTTTGGATCGCGACGGCGAAGTATTCCTGCGGTTCTTCGCCGACTCACATGGAACGACCCGATTGCGGTTTGTCGAGCCCGATCAAGTGAGGACGCCGGTCGAGCTGGCCAATCATGAAGCTGCCGGCTTCGGAATTCAGACCGAAGCGCACGATGTCGAGTCTGTTTTGGGTTACTTCGTTGATGGCGAAGCCGTTGAAGGGTCGGCTATCCAGCATCGCAAGGCTAATGTGGACGCAAACGTCAAACGAGGACTCCCACTCTACTATCCTGTTCGCAAAAACTTGCGGCGCACGGAAAAGCTGTTGCGCAATATGAGTGTCGTTGCCGAGATTCAATCGGCGATTGCCCTTATCCGTAAGCATCGTACCGCGAACCGTGGTGGCGTCGAACAGTTTGTCGCGGACCAGAGCCAGATCGAACGCAAAAGTGCTTCGGGCCATTCGAAGCACCTCTCGCAGTACTCTCCAGGCACGATTCTCGACGCGCCAGTTGGGCTGGAGTACGACTTTCCAGCTTCCGGAATCGACGCAGGAAACTTTGTAAAAGTGCTACAGGCCGAGCTGCGTGCGATCGCTGCCCGATTAGTTATGCCAGAGTTCATGTTTACCTCCGACGCTTCGAACTCAAACTACGCTTCGACGCTCGTCGCTGAGGGGCCAGCCGTCAAGATGTTTGAACGCTTGCAGGCAAACCTGGCAAACGACGATTGCGATGTGATGTGGAGAGTTATCGAGAATGCCGTTGCTGCGGGCAAGCTACCTCAAGATGTGCGGAAGCAAATCGACATTCAGATTACACCACCGCCGCTAGAAGTCAGAGATCCGCTGCGAACATGCCAGGTTGAGCGCATCGCGTTCGAGAATCGGATTCTCTCGCCGCAGACGTGGAGTTTGCGTCTGGGACTGGATTACGACCAAGAGCAAAAAAACCTTGCAATGCATCAGCCAGAGGTGGCCAAAAAGAACTGATGAATTCGATAGTGTGAACTGCTAAATTTGAAAACCATGAAAGCAACAGTGAACAATCGAAAAGCTGACAAACGTGAGCAAGTTCGCGCAGAGTTTGCAAAAGTCGTGGATAACGTAAGTGTTCGCGGATTTCACGGCACGGCTAGTGTGACCGTCAATGTTCAAGATGGTCATATTCAGTACGCTCGCGTGATGGTCGATCGAATGGTCCGTTGAGTCACGACGTTAGTTGATGGGTATCACATAGAGCTCGCGCCATTCGCATGGTCGAGTATCGAAGTTGGGCCCCGTAGCAGATCCCGCAAGAAGATCTGATGCGGGGCCTTTTTTTTGGACCGGGCACGAGTGGCAATCAGGGGAAAGGGAGCTATGACAGATTTGATTCAAGAGTACGTCGACTCACGTGATGTGACGTTGAAAGTTGACCGCACACACGGAATTCTGCGCGGTGTGAAGTTGATCGGATTGCAGTCGCGCAATGGTCGACGGTATCAGGAAGCCGCATTGAAGGAGGCGGCGGCGATGTACGAAGGAGCCAAAGTGAACGTGAATCATCCCAAGCACGGTCCCGCTTCGCCGCGCGATTATCAGGATCGACTGGGCGTGATCCGAGGCGTAGAGCTGCGCCCCGGCAAAGGGTTGTTTGCTGATTTTCACTTCAATCCTAAGCATGCGCTTGCTGAGCAGCTACTGTGGGATGCGGAGCACAATCCTCGCAACGTAGGCTTCTCACACAACGTGCAAGCACGCGTTGCTCGCGAAGGACACGTTGCCGTGGTTGAGGAGATCACCAAGGTGCAAAGCGTTGATCTCGTAGCGGATCCTGCTAGTACAGAAGGGCTCTTCGAGCAAGCTAACAGCTTTCGCGATGGCCGACATCAAAGCCCGGCCTGGGACGCGCTGACTCAGGACGTCCTGGAGCTGCACCGTCCCGATCTACTTGCAGAGATTCAGTCAGCGCAAGTTCAGAAGCTACAACAGCAACTCGAAGTTACTGAGGCAATCTCAAACCGCTCGATGCGTAAACAACGCATCTATGAATTGCTTTGCGAACATCGGCTGACGGTCTCGGCAGACGGTGCCGATACTGCGGAATCCGCTCGACGAGTTAGTCCGCGGTTTGTTGAGTTGTTATTGGATGCTACAGATGACGAAACTATCGAATCTCTGATCTGCGAACGAGCCGATCTGGCCCGACTTGCTACCTCGAATCAATTCAAAGCTGGTAAGTCGGGTGTTCCGTTTTCGCGTGAGCAGCAGGTCGTTGGCATGCAGCGCAGTGCTTTGCCAACGGCGGCCGAGTTTGCCGCAACGCTCAAGTCGTCGCTCAATTAGTCGAGTTCGTACGCCAGTTGTGCAGCTATCTCAACTCAAATTTTTCCTTAAGCCCTTGGAGACAACTTCTATGTCAAACACGATGCGTTGGAGATATGGTGAAACAAACCCGGTCATGTTGCCGGTTCAACCTGGTCTCCCGATAGAGATTGGAGACTTAGTCTATTTGGAAAGCGGCAACGTTATATCGGCCGCAAATCAATCAGATCAAGGCACTCCGGCCGCGAATCAACAAGCGTTTCACGACAAATTCGTAGGCGTTGCGATGCAGTGTTCCATGGGTGAAAGTGGCGAGTCTATTCGCATTGCGACGAGCGGAGTTTTTGAGTTTGCCAGTGTCGCAGCTGCCTATGAAGTCGGCGATCTCGTCGGAGGCAGCGAAGATTCAGTGGGTGGCCATTTGCAATCGCAGGTCGTCGAAGGTGTCGGTGCCGAGAATCTCGCACTCGGTCGATGCGTTAAGCAAGTCGCTACAGGGTCCACGAAAGTTTTGGTCGATATCGTCAGCACCGTTGTCCGAGGCGGACCGCAAGCCGCAGCT
Source organism: Planctomycetota bacterium (assembly GCA_039184115.1). Lineage (GTDB taxonomy): Bacteria > Planctomycetota > Planctomycetia > Pirellulales > Lacipirellulaceae > Bythopirellula. The sequence continues at coordinate 48,412 of JBCDBK010000007.1, forward strand.
GCGTAGGCACCCCGACGAGTTACCTCTCAAGTTTCGACCAAATCCATAGGAGCGAGAAGAAGTGTCACTAAATTATCGAGAACTCAAACGACGTTATCAATTAGATGGTGCCGACCGAACCGTCGAGCATCTTTCAGAATCCCTGAAAGCGGGGCATCTCAGAGCGGAAGACTTTAGTCTACGCGATCTAGCTGAGTCATTAGTTCCAGATGGCCGCAGTTGGGTGCAGAGATTGGACCCGCGCGCTGGGGGTAGTATCAGCCTAGTGGAAGCAGGCGAAGCCGTCGATGTCTCGGCGTTCTTGAATGTTACCGGCCAGGTGATTTATTCCAAGATTCTGGAATCTTATCAACAGGAAGCCTTCGTCGTTTCGAAACTAGTCCAGCATATCCCGACTCGATTGGATGGCGAGAAAATCCCCGGAATAGGTCGCGTGGCCGATGAGGTGGACGTTGTTGAACCGGGAATGCCCTACCCGAGCTTGGGTTTCGGCGAAGACTATATCGAGACACCATCGACATCTAAACGAGGCTTTATCGTACCCGTCACGAAAGAAGCAATTTTCTTTGATCGTACGAATTTAGTATTGAGTCGAGCCGCGGAAGTGGGCGAGTTGTTGGGTTTGAACAAAGAGAAGCGATTGATCGATCTGGTGATTGGCCAAACCAACAACTACAAGTCGAACGGAACCAGCTTTGACACCTACTCAACGAGCGGAGGCTGGGTAAACGAGCTTGCCAGCAACGAACTCGTAGACTGGGTGAACGTCGACGCTGCCGAGCAGCTGTTCGCTGAGATGTCGGATCCGATCACCGGCGAGCCAGTGCTAGTCAGCGGTACGACGGTGCTTGTGATGCCAGCGTATCGACATGCAGCGCACCGGGTATTCAACGCCGCGGAGATCACCTACGCGGGTGTCGGAGCTGAGACGTCGACGACAACGGCGAACCCGCTCGGTAACTACAAGGTCGAAGAGAGCCGCTTGGCGTATCGCCGCATTACGGCGTCAGGTGTGATTGCTGAGGAAGCGAAGAAATGGTGGTTCATTGGCGATTTCCGTAAGGCGTTCGCCTATATGGAGAATTGGCCAATCACGGTCACGCAGGCACCTGTGAACAGCGAAGCCGACTTCAATAACGACATTGTACTGCGTTTCAAGGCTAGCGAACGCGGAGCAGCGGCCGTACTGAATCCACGCTATGTCGTCAAAAGCACGGGCTAGCGGCGCGCACATGGGACGCGGCAGCCAAGCATTGTCAAAGAAGATGGCTTGTCGGGAAATGGTTTGGCTGCCGATGTCCCATTCGAGAGTCTTCAACAGGCAGAGAGGGGTTGTTTGAGCAGATGGCGAATTTGCAAGTCGAGATTGAAGTTTCATCAGGTGTGGATGCGGCGGTGGTTTCTAGATCAAACGTATCCGAAGGGCCGATGCAGGTAGGTGAGGCGGAATCTGTGAGTGAATGTCGTGCGTCTGCGGCGGATGCCGCGCAATCGGCGGTTGCTGGCATCTCCACTCCAGATTCATTGGTTCGAGGAAAGGTGGTGGCTTAGTGGCAAATGCAAGAGACGTCCACGGAACGGTATTCCAAAATGCCACGGCCTGTTTCATGGCGCGGGTCGAGGATAGTTCGGGTGCTCATGTCACTCAATCCGCCATTTCAGCGATCGAGTACACAGTTAGCGTGATACCGCCGGACGACGGTGCTATACAGCATACGGTATGTGGCCATGAGAATGTTGCGGTCAACAAGGTCGACGTTGTTTACGATGTGCTTCAGACGGATTCGAACTGGCAGGTTGACGCGACTGGTTACAACTTTCGACACGAAATCGATGTGAGCGATTACGAGGCGTTTACTCACGTGGGTCAAGTTTATCAAGTTCGCTACGAAGTAACTCCCGTGTCGGGACAGAAGATCGTATTTCGTTTTCGAGTGAGGTGCATCTGATATGACTAACGAATATGAACAAGTCACCGCAATTCGCAGTCAGACACTCGCACAGTTAGCGCAGTTGCGAGCGACGCCAAAGCCCACTTACTCAATCGATGGCCAGCAAGTTGCTTGGCAATCGTATATCGATTCGCTCGAGCGCACGGTGGATTGGTGCGACGAGAAACTTACCGGATACCAGCCGTTCGAGCTTCGTTCGCAGGGGACGACCTAATGATGGCAGATACGAATTTCGAGCAAGATTTCGAGTTGATGGCTGACGATCTGGAGTCGGTAACGCTCAGCTACGCGAATTCGATTGAGCAGTACTTCGTCGAAAAGGCGAGTCGGCGGCATACAGTTGCACAAGAATTTGGGACCAGTGGCGAGGCGGTCGTTCAAGCGGATGCCGTATGGCATCTACAATTGCCTGCTAGCGCAATCCAACCACGCATTGGCGATGTAATCGTCGATCAGCAGAAGAATCGTTGGACGATACTTCGGACTGAGTGGCTCAAGGCTTTGGGCCGATGTCGATGTACGACTCGCGAGTTGCGACTCGCACACGGGTGCCACCAACTGGTGGATGTACGTCGTCCAATTTGGGACGACATTGGATCGGGTCCCGAGATCATTGGCTGGCAAGCAGTGTGCGCTGCGTTGCCGGCAAGTATTCGCCTTGATGAGATGACATTGGATACGTCGACGAATCCGCCGACCCGTCAGATGCGGTACGAGATTGTTCTGGGCGAGTGGGCAGAGCTATTGCCGGATGATCGTATTGTCGATGCGAATGGCCAGAGCTATCAATTGCAGACGCTGAAGCAAGCGCCTCGGATCGATGCATTGCCCGTTGTGGTGGCTCTGCGAGAAGATCCAATCTAGTAGGACTTTATTGAATGTCCGTCGCGCGCTGATAAAGTAGCTTGACGAATTCGCGCATCAGATCGGCTTCGTCGCTTTCGAGGATGACAGCAACCTGATACATAAGTTCGCGCTGCTGGTTCATATCGCGCACTACCGAGAGCGTTCCCGTTTCGGTTAGCTCGCCGCCGACAGCCATGCGGCTAAACAGTTCATTGAAGTCAGAACTGGTCCAATCTTTGAACTCTTCTGGGTGGGCATCCACAACTTGTGCAGCAACGGGATTGGTCGCTAGATCGAAAGCTTCGGCAGTAAGTTCCAGGTTGCTCGATTGATATGGGTCCTGAAACAGCTCGTCGGTTGCAACTCCTAACCCCTCGGCTAACTTATGGAGCGTTTTTGCGTGCGGTCTTGAGGCTCCCCGCAATATGCCACGCACCGTTCGCTCATCCAAACCCGAGGCCGTCACAACATCGCTCTGCGTCATGTTGTACTGAGCCATCAAGCGGCGGACATTTGCGCCGTGAAGTGTCCGAAGGTCGTTGGGCAACACGGTAGCCGGCGTCATGTTTTGCCAGTCGAAGCGTCAGAAATGGCTTATAGGGACGATCTGCGAATATATACATTTGTACACAATTGGCGAGCGTGAGTCAAACAGGCCGATTTTCGTCAACTGTCCAATCTGTGTGCTTCTGGCATAATAGGTGGTCTGGTTGGTAAAGCCCGGTCATCTGCAAGTTACTTCGCACCTATGGATCAATCCACCGCAGACAAAATCTGTGTTTTAGGTGCCGGTACGTCTGGTCTGACGGTGGCCAAGAACTTCTTGCAGGCGGGGATTCCTTTTGATTGTCTTGAGCGTGAAAACGACATCGGCGGAAACTGGAATTACGGCAAGCCCAATAGCAGCGTCTATGCATCGACACATCTCATCTCGTCCAAGAAGCTCACTGAGTACACCGACTTTCCGATGCCAGACGACTATCCAGAGTTTCCCAGTCATCGACAAGTCATGATCTACTTGCATGACTATGCGGAACATTTTGGAATTACTCGTCACATTCAATTCAATACAGCTGCCGACGAATTGAATCCAACGCAGCGAGGTTGGCGCGTGCGTCTATCCGACGGCAGCGAACGATTGTACGCGGGCGTCGTCATTGCAAATGGGCACAACTGGGATCCGCGTGTGCCGACTTATCCCGGTGAGTTTCAGGGACAGACTCTGCATTCTTCCGAGTATAAAACTCCTGACGTGATCAGTGGCAAACGCGTGCTCGTCATTGGAGGAGGGAACTCAGGATGCGACTTGGCGGTGGAGGCTTCGTTACACGCAGAAGAAGCTCTGCTGAGTTGGCGGCGTGGATATCATCTGCTGCCAAAGTTCTTTAAAGGCAAGCCTATCGATCAATGTGGCGAAACGCTGTTGAAGCTTCGATTGCCCCTCTGGGTGCGTCGCCTTGGTGCAGCAATGGTGATTCGCTGGGTGCTGGGTCCGTCGGAGTTGGCCGGTTTGCCAAAGCCAGATCATCGATTGTTTGAGAGCCATCCCATCATCAACTCGCGTTTGCATGGTCAAGTCGCTCACGGTGACCTCGCGGTCAAGCCGGACGTCGCTCGTTTCGATGATAAATTTGTACACTTTGTGGATGGCAGCTCGGCAGAGATCGACGTGATTATTTACGCCACCGGCTTTCGGTTAAGCTTTCCGTTTATCAGAAATGAACACCTGAATTGGCAAAATGGTCGTCCTCATCTGTTCCTCAACGTATTTCACCCGCATCGCAACGATCTGTTCTTCGCAGGTCTGATACAACCTGATAGCGGCCAGTGGGGGCTCGTTGATCAACAAGCTCAATTAGTATCCAAATACATCGAAGCTGCTCGAAATGGTGCGAAGGCTGCTGGTTGGTTTGATAGACTCAAGCAAAGCAACCGTCATGCGCAACCGCAGTGCGCCGAATATATCGATTCCCCTCGTCATCTACTCGAAGTGGAGCACTTCAGTTACCGGCGGCGATTGGAACACCTGATTGCAAAATTGGCGTAGCAAACATTGTGCCGATGGTTAGCTGGTCGCTGGATAAGAGGGAACTGTCGTCGCCACGGCGTCAACTTTAGAGTCAGAAGTCGATTTCCATCCGATCAACACCGACCTCAGTCTTCGGAAAGATACTGCGCGCCGAGCCGAGATCCAATTCTTCGTCGCTCTCCATCATTGGGTTGATGTGTACTAGCACAAGCTGCCCGACTTCAGCAGCGGCCGCGACTTCGGCGACTGGTGTGAGACAACTATGCCCGGTAAGCTCGGCCTGTTCTGGCATATCGTCGCCAAAATAGCATTCATGCACAAGTAGGTCCACGCCTCGAATCTTCTCAACGTAGTCGGCATCCTTAGTGGCGACCGTATCTGTGACGTAGGCCATTGACCTGTCGGCCCAGTCGAGGCGCATCCCGATGGAGCCGCCGGGGTGCTTGAGAGGAAAGTGCGTAAGCTTACCTCCGTTGGGCAGATCGGTTTCAGCTTCGATGCTACGCATTTCAAAGGGCGGTTCGACCGGAAAAAGTAGCTCGGAGAACAAATGCTGACGCACAGCATCGAGTTTCTCGGATTCGCCATGGACGGTCACATGCTGCATATCCCGCTCGTGCAATACATCGAACATAAACGTCAGCCCGAACACGTGATCGAGATGAGCGTGCGTCAGAAAGATATCGAGTGTTTCCGTCTGGAGATGCTCGCGAACACGGTACATTGCTGATCCCGCATCGAGCACGACTCCAATTTCGGGCAGCATCATACACGCCGTTTGCCGGCGATCGTTGGGATGGTAGCCGGTCGTGCCCAGCAGCAGCAATTTCATGGCAACTCTGGCTTTGCAGCGGCCTGTAAAGTCGGGAAGGGCCGCCACTTTATGATTGGCCCTTGTGTGATTGGAATAGTACGATCAATCATTGTACTAGCCGGTCGGCTTTGAATCCATCGCATTGCCCATTGGCAACGAATCGGAGGCTGCCGAGATCCAACACCACCATTGTAGCCTATTGATGAGCCATTCTCGCGTTCCGCTGCGGAATTCTAGTTTTCTAATGGTGCTCCTCTACGGTGTACCGATCAGTTTAGGGCTAGGCTTGGCAATAATTTTGCCCTTGCTTGCTGGTGGCGGCGATCGAGTTGTTGTCTACACGGCGCTAGATCGCGAGTTCTCGGCGCCAATATTTGAGGAATTCACTCGCCAGACAGGCGTGGAAGTGTCGGCCAAGTTCGACACCGAATCGACGAAAACCGTCGGATTGACGCAAGCGCTATTTGCGGAGCGCGACCGGCCTCGCTGCGATCTATTCTGGAATAACGAAATCGTCAACACACTGCGTCTTGAGCAAGCACAGCTGCTCAGCAGCTATGTCTCACCGGTCGCAAGTGATTTTCCGCCGCAATATTGTTCAGGCCGAGGTCATTGGCACGGCTTCGCCGCCCGAGCGCGAGTGCTGCTCGTCAACACTGAACTGGTGGACGCCAATCGTGAGCCGAATACGATCCTTGATCTCGCGAATGACGATTGGCTCGGTAAGGTAGGCATTGCTAAACCTCTGGCGGGCACAACTGCAAGTCATGCTGCCTGCCTGTTTGCCGTTTGGGGCGAAGAACAAGCCAAGGATTTTTTTCGCAAAGTGAAGCGAAACGCGAAGGTGATGGCCGGTAACAAGCAAGTCGCTCTGGCCGTTGGACGAGGCGAATTATCTTTCGGTCTGACGGACACCGACGATGCGATTATTGAAATAGAAAAAGGCCTGCCGTTGAAGATTATCTATCCCGATCAGGGGCCCGACGCATTGGGGACGTTGTTCATCCCGAACACGTTGGCGTTGATCGAGGGCTCGCCAAGTCCCGCGCTAGCGCGAGAACTAGTTGACTTCTTGCTTTCTTCAAAGGTCGAACGCATGTTAGCCGATGGTCCAAGTGCACAGATCCCGCTGAATCCCAACGTTACTCCAACTGACCGTGTCGAGTCGCCGCAAACCGTCCGCGCGATGGCCGTTGATTTTCAAGAGGCAGCGAGTCAATGGAACTCTGCGGCTGAGTTTCTTCGTCGAGAGTTCGCGACGGCAAACTAGCAAGAACCTGTGCTAGAGTCCTCGGCGATGTCGCTTGCGAGGGCGTTGACCGGGCGGAGCTGGTCGAGGCTTTGTCGGTTCGCTGTCGGCCGGGGATTCTTGTGGTGGGGCTGATGCCACCGCTTGAAAGCCTTCGATTTCGTCTCGTTTGAGCAACGCGTTAATCAGCATCTCGATACGTGTCAATTCGATGCCTTGCTCCGGGGTAACAAACGAGTAGGCCACGCCTTCGCGACCCATCCGACCGGTGCGTCCCACGCGGTGGACATAGTCGTCTGAAGATTGGGGCAAGTCGTAATTGATAATATGTGAGATGTTACTGACATCGATTCCACGTCCGACGACGTCGGTGGCGACCAGAATTCTCACTTTGCCGTCTCGGAACGAGCGCATCACCCGGTCGCGAACACGCTGTTGCATATCGCCATGAATGCAGCCGACACCCTGCATCCTCTTCGAAAGCTTGCGCTCCACTCGATCGGTGCCGCGCTTCGTTCGGCAAAACACGATTGCCTGTTCCGGGTTTTCGCGATCAAGCAAACGTAACAGCAGATCGAACTTGCGTTCTTCTTCGACCGTGAAGTAGTGTTGTTCTATCGTGTCAGCCGCTTTGGTTTTGGGCGAGAAATCCATGATCTTTGGATCGATCATGTATCGCTTAGCCAATCGTTCGACGCCCTTGTCGACCGTCGCGCTGAGCAGCAGGGTCTGACGTTTTTTGGGACAGCGGCGGAGGATTTTTTCGATGTCGGGGCGGAAACCGATATCCAGCATTCGATCCGCTTCGTCCAGCACGACGCACTGTAGACTGTCCAGCTTGAGCGTCCCGCGAGCCAAGTGATCTAGTACCCGTCCGGGCGTGCCAACGACGATGTCGCAACCTTTGCCCAGTTGCGTAATTTGTGACCGAATAGGCTTGCCACCATACACCGCGATGCATCTGGCTTTTCGACCGTGAGCCAGCTTGGTAATTTCATCTCGCACTTGGACCGCCAGTTCGCGTGTCGGAACCAGCACGATCGCGTTTGGCTGTGGACTACGTGATACCAGCTCTAGCCGCTCAAGAATTGGGATCGCAAACGCCGCGGTCTTACCGGTGCCAGTGCGGGCTTGTCCGAGAAGATCGCTGCCGGATAACGCATCGGGAATGATTCCCGCCTGAACTGGCGACGGCTCGTGGTACTCGGCTTTGGCGAGCGCCGCCATCATCACATCGGACAGGCCTAAGCGGCCAAATCCATCGGAGTCGGAAGTCGTTTTATCTGATGGTTTGCGTGGCGCTTTTTTTGTGGGCAAGTGAACGAACTTCCCGTCGAGTGGCTGCCACACGTGGCAGGCCGGTAACGTAATCGTGTTAAGTTGATTATAGAGTAGGAGTTAGGCTAGCAAGTCTGCGAAGACTGGTCAACGTGAGGTTTGGGCAGCGGACCTGTCGACTGCATCACCACAGATGACAATCGATATGCCGTTAGCCTAGCCAGGGACGCTCCCGGCATGGGACTTCCGAATCGACAGCGGTTGCATTTTTCGACGGTAATCTTCGAAATCTCTACGCGTGACGCTAAGCTCAAGTGTCTTGTCACATGTCAGGTTTACTGGTGAGACGATGTTATGAATCTTGGCGCATCCATCATCTCTGAATCGAGCGCGCGCGGGCTTCGCGGAATGTACTTTGATTTTGACGGGTATGGTGAACTCCGGCGAGTCGATTACGAGAATCGGCTGCGTGAGTTCCTCAATTCAAAAGGCTATCGGGACGTGGTCGCGTCCGAAGAGCCGTCCTTGGTGGTGGATGCCCTTGAGAAATCGAATGCTGGCAACTCGAGTACGGCCCTCTTGCTGTTCGAGCCGTTGTTATCGTTTGTGTTTTATGTATAGACGTTGGTAGCCTAGCGTTTGATTCACGCCAGAATTTGCCGCATGGGATCAATTCAAGCTGTAAAAAAAGCCGACCACGCCCTATTGGCGGGGTCGACTCGTTGGTTTTTCGACGACTTAGCGACTGACGCTACTTCTTCTTTCTCTTGGTGGTCTTCTTCTTTGTCGCCTTCTTTTTAGTGGACTTCTTAGCGGCTTTCTTCTTAGTTGCCTTCTTTTTGGTGGACTTCTTAGCGGCTTTCTTCTTAGTCGCCTTCTTTTTGGTCGACTTCTTAGCCTTTTTCTTGGTGGCTTTCTTTTTAGTCGACTTCTTAGCGGCCTTTTTCTTGGTAGCTTTCTTTTTGGTCGACTTTTTGGCAGCCTTCTTCTTAGCGGCCTTTTTCTTCTTTGCCATAACCTTGAAACTCCTTTGAGGAAATGACGCCCTGAATCCGTTCCGGCTCTCCTCTCGGGCGTGGTAAACAAAGAGGGGAACCAAAGCTGTTAGCCGTTAGTGCAAAGTCGGGAGCTATCGCGGCCAAGCACTAACGACTAAAAGCATCCGATGCGCGCATTAACTAATTTTCCTGACTTTTCGTCAAGTGGAATTGACAGAAAAACTTGAATGGTACGACTATCACCGCCCGCGTTCTCTATGCGAGCGATTGGCGAAAACTCAATCGTGTCTTCCAACCCTCCGCACCCGGTAGCGACCAACCTCATGCTTGGGTTCGCTTCGTGACGCAATTGTTAAGATTCGCGAACCCAAGTTTCCAGAGCCTGAGTTTGTTCGAAAAACGCTTGATTTTCAGTGCCTAACGGGCTCTTGAAGAAACTTCCGAGGAACTTGAGCGTGCCTGTTTCACGCCGGCTGCGGGCTGCGGAAGTTAGACGTACAAGGTCGAGAACCAGTGGGGCCGCCAACAGAGAATCGCATCCCTGCCACGTAATCTGCATCGTCATCGGTGTCTGCAAAAAACCTTGAAAATGTATGTGGTCCCAAGCCGTCTTCCAGTCGGCGAGGCTCGCAATATGTTCGATCGACACGAGAGTCTGCGGCGCGTAGCCGAGGATCTTGTCTAGCAGGTGATCTTTGCTCTGGACCTTGGTCGCTTTGTTTACCGGATCGTCGAGCACCTTGCCGTCGAGGTTGCCGAAGATGTTGTGTCCCACCCAGCTCATCACCTCTAAGTTGCGGGCTGCGAACATGGGAGCCAGCACACTCTTGAGTAGTGTCTCGCCTGTTTTGGCGTCGCGGCCGGCATGGCAAGTGCCTCGCTCGCGTGCAAGTTCGTCGATTCCCGGGGGTGTCGCTCCTAACGACGGGGTGAAGTTGACATAAGGCATCTCAAGGTCGAGGGCAGCGATGGCGTACAAACTGCTGGCAGGCAGCGGGCAATCAGGCTGATCAATTAGCGCTTTGGTCTCGTCCCAAGTCGCCGGCCAATGCTGGTCGGCTGCGGCGGGTTCGGTCGAGGCCAGATTCACCACGATCACGTCGTCGAGATCATGTAGACTGCGGAACTCCGACAGGTCCGACTGAATCCGCTCAATCGACTCACGAGCGCTGAGACGGTCGATCATCTGAGTTGTGTCGTTGTCGGCCAAGCCACGGATGGTGCTACCCACGTTCCACAAGACACCTGGACGAACATTGCTGTCAGCAGCACACAAGTCGTCATAACACTTGTCGAGCATTTGGGCGTCGAAGACACGGCTCTGCGTGTGCAACTTGTTAGCCTCGGCAGGCAGTGTGGACTGACGGATTTCGTGTCCGCCTACCACAAATTGGTCCCATGCGGGTAACGGAAGTTCGGCAAAGGTTGGCAGCGCGGTAACCAAACCGGTTTCGCTGGTTAGCTTTCCGCGGAGCGCAGACAGCCCTACGACCGTCGCTGTCGATACGCCACCGCGGGCACCGATCAACCAAATTCCAACGCGAGGAGAGGCCATGCTGAGTCGTCTTGAGGGTGTGAGATGCCGAGCGAACTGCCAGCCATCGGCCATGCTACTTGGAAGCTGCTGAAGTGGGGATTATGATTGTCGCATGGGCTGACGTAGAGCGTCAACGGTCGATCTTGCCGTGACAATCCTACCGTTGACGACAGGGCGAGCAAATCACAGTGCGCGAACTTAATCGCCTCAAACTCCGTCGTGTTCGTTGAGCCTTTGTAGTTACTTCTGTCCCCATGCATTCAAGTTGCTGAACAGACCACCGTAGGCGAAAGAGAAACCATGTTAGAAACCGTGCAAGCTGCTTCTCCTGACGCGATACTTGGACTAAGCGCAGCGTTTCGCGAGGATACGCGTCCCGAAAAGATCAATCTAAGCGTGGGTGTCTATCAGGATGAAAACGGCAAGACGCCGACGCTCGAGTGCGTTACGATTGCCGAGCAGCGGATGGCTGCGGCTGCCTCAATCAAATCCTACCTTCCGATCCCAGGCGCTCCCGAGTATGGCGAAGCCGTAAGGCAGCTCGCTTTTGGTGCCGATCACGAAGTTGTGCAATCGGGGCGTGCTGCTACGGCTCATACGCCTGGGGGTACAGGTGCGCTGCGCGTCGCAGGCGATTTCTTGCAGGCAAACTTCCCAAAAATGACGTTGTGGCTCAGCGCGCCAACCTGGCCCAACCACCCCAACATTTTTACAGCCGCTGGTGTACCGCTCAAGACATATGCCTACTTCGATAAGTCGACTAATGCGCTCGACTTCGATGGCATGCTCGCTGCGATCAACCAGATGCCCGCGGGCGACGCAGTCTTGTTGCACGGCTGTTGTCACAATCCGACCGGTATCGACCCGACTACCGATCTGTGGCAAAAAACTGCTGATGCGGTTTATGGTCGCGGTTTGTTGCCCATCTTGGACTTTGCCTACCAGGGCTTCGCTGATGGGATTAGCGAAGATGCGGTCGGCCTACGGGCGTTTGCACGTCCTGGTTGTGACCTGTTAGTTTGCAGTTCGTTTTCTAAGAACTTTGGATTGTATCGCGAACGCGTTGGCGCCCTGACGATCGTTTGTCCGGAGGTCAGTCATGTCGCCACAGTTCAAAGTCAGTTGAATCGAGTCATCCGCTGTAACTATTCGAATCCGCCCGCGCACGGTGCTGCGATCGTCAATACCGTGCTCCGCGACGACGAGCTGCGACCGCAGTGGGAAACCGAAGTCGCGACCATGCGAAATCGTATTAACGGCATGCGACGCCAGTTGGTCAAAGCCTTAGTCGAGAAACAGGTTCCAGGCGACTACTCTTTTATTGCCGCTCAACGAGGCATGTTTTCGTTCTCTGGGCTGACGAAAGATCAAGTAGACACGCTCCGCGACGAACACGCGATCTACATCGTTGGATCCGGTCGAATCAACGTTGCGGGTCTCACTCCATCCAACGTCGACCACGTCGCCGAATCGATCAGCCAAGTGGTTGGCCAGCTGGCATAGCTATTGATCGCCAGAGCTACGAGACAAAGATCGTCTATGGAATCCCTATTGGCCGGACGACTCCCCTTGTACTTTTGAAATACGCTCGTGGTTGATTTCGGACGATACATCCGACTACGTCGAATGCCATAGAAGTGAGTTGGGATCGAAAGCCGTTCAGAGCTTTCTTTGGGAGATCGAGTCTCTTCGAGGTTCTGTGGCCTAGCCACTTTGAAGTCCAGGTTTGGAAAAGATCACCGCGGGCCAACTGCTGGATCGCTGACTACAATGGTATTCCATGCAGAGCCGCTGGAAGCAATCAATCGCGTTGGGGATGTTCCGAGTGGCTAAGGGCTGTCTTCGGATCTTGCCTTCGCACGTGCTACGGTTTCGTCCGTTTGCAGTGTTTGAGGTTGCAATTGGCGAGCATGCAAATGCTGCGGCTGCACGGGTTCACCAAGTGGTCGACGAGTCGGTTGAGCTGCGGTGGATCGCCGATCGCGGCGAATTCGAAGAATCAGGGAGTCTCGTTGATCCGAGGAACATTCGCAACTGGGACGACAACTCGCGGCGGGCGGCAGTGGTGCGACAGAATGGCCAAGTGGTCGGCGTCGCTTGGGTCGCTACGGGCTCGTACACCGAAGCCGAATTGGGACTGGCTTACCATCTAGAGCCTGACGAAGTCTGGTTGTTCGCATCAGTGGTCGATCCGCGGTATCGCCGTCGTGGGCTCTATACGGCGCTACTGTCGTTTGTGATTGCCGAACTCCAAGCGGCTCGCTGCAAGAGGTTGCTTCTTGGCGTGTCCACCGGTAATCAGGCGTCGCTGAGATCACATTTGGGAGTTGGTGCAAAGCGGCTGGGTAGCATTTTCGTTGGCAAAAGCCTTGGAATCGTCTGCTGCACGACGCATGGCAAGGTCGGCAGGTTGTCGCCCAGCGCAATTGCATGGCGACGGCCGATCGTAGTGAGCATCGGTCGTTAGTCAATTGGATTGAGGCGCGATAAATCGGGCCCGCTGTTCTTCGACTCAACTACCCAGGTGTGCGGTGTTCTGGTAGCTTGAAGGAGTCAGATTTTCATATGCCCGCAGTCTAGGTACCAACCTACGAGTCATCGTGAATATTCTATTTGCTACCGCAGAGGCAGTACCGTTCTGTAAGACGGGCGGGCTCGGTGATGTGTGCGGTAGCTTGCCTGGCGAGATTGCCGAGTTAGGTCATCAGCCGACACTGATTTTGCCTGCGTTCCGTCAGGCATTGAACTCTGGTCAGCAGATCGAGCCCACAGGCATTTCATTCGATGTTCCCATCGGACAGAAGCAAGTAACTGGGCAGCTGCTACGCAGTCAATTACCGGGGACCGAAGTGCCGGTTTATCTGGTCAAGCAGGATGAATACTATGATCGTCCTCAGCTGTACCTTGAAGACGGCGAAGACTACCAAGACAATTGCGAGCGATTTACATTCTTCTGCCGGGCAGTGCTGGAGGCGATTCCGCTGCTTGATCTACAAACCGACGTGTTGCATTGCCACGACTGGTGTGCTGCACTGATTCCGGCCTATCTGAAGACGCTGTATCGTGGCCGCCCACCGTACGACAGCATCGCATCGCTGTACACGATTCACAATCTCGCCTATCAAGGCAACTTCTGGCACTGGGACATGGCGCTAACGGGCATCGACTGGAAGTATTTTAATTGGCAGCAGATGGAATTTTACGGCAATCTCAACTTCATGAAGTCGGGCATAGCATTCGCTGACGCGATTAGCACGGTGAGTCCGACCTATGCGACAGAGATTTTGCGACCGCCGCTCAGCTGCGGCATGGAAGGCACGTTGCAGCATCGTCGTAAAGACTTGTTTGGCATCCTTAATGGTTGCGACTATGGAGCGTGGAATCCTGCGACAGATCGCTACCTAGATGGCAACACCTACGATGTCGAGTCGTATCACGTCGGCAAGTTGGCGTGCAAAGTTGCCTTGCAGCAAGCAATGGGCTTGCCGATTAACGCCGATGTGCCATTGCTGGCATCGGTCGGTCGATTGGCAGATCAAAAGGGCTTTGATCTCATTGCACGTGTCATGCAGCAGTGGGCGAACGAATGCGACGCGCAGTGGGTGATTCTTGGAACGGGCGACCCAAAGTATCACCAGGTGCTGGGCCAACTAGCCCATGATTACTCCGAGAAAATCGCTGTGCGCCTGGAGTTTTCCAATGAATTGGCGCACCAGATCGAAGCCGGTGCCGACATGTTCCTCATGCCTAGCCAGTACGAACCGTGTGGTCTGAATCAGCTTTATAGCTTGAAGTATGGTACCGTACCGATCGTGCGGGCGACGGGCGGTTTGGCAGACACGGTTGTTGATACGACCGCCGAGACGCTAGCGGACGGCTCAGCGACAGGATTTAGTTTCACCGAATACACATCGCTCGCTCTGTCAGACGCGCTGTCGCGTGCGTGTGCTGCATTCGCGGATAAGTTGACGTGGAAGCAGCTCATCGAAACGGGCATGTCGCAAGATTGGTCGTGGAGCCAAAGCGCGCGTCGGTACATCGAACTATACGATCAGACTCGCGCCCGCGCGCAGTATGAGGTGATGCACTGAGCGACCACGCAGAGCGCGATCCGCCAGCGTTCGAATTGCGACGCGATCCGATCGTAGGCCGGCAGGTCCTGATTGCCGAGGATCGCGCGACGCGGCCGAATGACTTCTTAGGGCAGAAAACGGCGAGCGATCGTAATGACAGCCCGGCCGATTGCCCTTTTTGCGCGGGGCACGAAGACGAGACCCCTGCTGAACTGCTGGAAGTGCGGGACCACGACGGTAATTGGCAGGTGCGTGTCGTGCCGAATAAATACCCGGCCGTTTCACTCGTTGCAGACGAGGGAGGGCCGTTTGGAACGCACGAGGTGTTTATCGAGTCGCCTCGGCATGTGGGCGATATTACTGAGCTCACCGATGACGAGTTCGCAGGCGTGCTTCGAGTTTATCGTCGGCGGCTGCGCCATTGGTCGATTGACGAGCGAATTAGTCATTGCTCGATATTTAAGAACGTTGGTAGTGCCGCCGGTGCGTCCCTTGAGCATGTGCATAGTCAGTTAATTGCGCTGCCGACAATTCCGCCAGTATTGAAAGCAGAGCTGAGCGGGGCGGAGGCACACTATCGTCAGTATGGTTGTTGTCGCTTTTGCCAATTGATTGATGAGGAACTGGCGGAGCGGAAAAGACTGGTCGCCGCTACCGACCAGTTCGTCGCATTCTGTGCCTACGCCGGTCGTCAACCGTTTGAAACTTGGATTTTGCCCCGAACACACGCTAGCAGCTTCAACCGACTGTCTGACGCCCAGGCCCTCGATCTTGCCAGATTGATGCGGCAGATCGTTGGACGATTGCAAACGCAGTTCGTGCCCCTGGCATACAATCTCATGCTGCATACGGCGCCCTACCGTCACGCATCGGCGGACTACTACCACTGGCATCTAGAAGTGTTGCCGCGCTCGACTCAGTTGGCCGGATTCGAGTGGGGCACTGGCGTACATATCAATCCGCTCTCGCCAGAACGGGCAGCGGCGAAGTTATCACTAATCGGTGGCAAGTAGCCAGTTTCTGCATTTGCGGATGGTCCACTGGCAACTGACTACTGGCCACCAGCTACTCTGTGCGTAAAATGGGCGAAGTTGGTCGTCCCTGTGCCCTGTGCCGTTTATTGCGTCATCGTTGGGGACTTTTGCCGATCAAATCTATGAGAATCGCTACTGACCGCTGGCCGAATCGCTACAAACCGGCGATCTTATGGGGGTAGCGTTTCTGCTAGCACCCATTCTGTCGCGTCCGTTGCCGCCAAATAATCAGCATAGCCACCATGAATCATCCGCTCCGACTGGTTCTCGTCTTCCACAACCATCAGCCGATCGGCAATTTCGATGGTGTGTTCGAGCAAGCATACCAGGATAGCTACTTGCCGTTTCTCGATGTGTTTGAGCGTTTCGAGCAACTGAAGATCGCCATTCATACGAGTGGTTCGCTGATGGAGTGGCTGGACGCTCATCATCCAGAATATGTGGATCGGCTCGCCGCGCTCGTGGCCAAGGGAAAGCTAGAGATCGTCGGTGGCGCGTACTTCGAACCAATCTTGGCGATGATTCCCTCGCGTGATCGAGTCGGGCAGATCACCACTTACACACAGTGGCTCGAGCGGCGAATGGGCTGCGAAGTCCGCGGCATGTGGATGCCTGAGCGCGTGTGGGAACAGTCGATGGCGAGCGATTTAGTCGAGGCAGGTATCGGCTACACAATCCTCGACGATTTTCATTTCAAGAACGCTGGCCTTACGCAGGAGCAACTGCACGGCTACTACGTTACCGAAGACGACGCGCAAGTCATCAGCGTGCTACCGGGCAGTGAACCGCTGCGCTACCTGCTGCCGTTTCAACCTGCGCATGAAACGATCGACTATCTGCGCGGAGTTGCAGAGCAGCACCCCGGTGCCGTCGTCGTGTTTGGTGACGATGGCGAAAAGTTCGGAACATGGCCTGGCACTAAGGAACACGTGTACGATCGCGGTTGGCTGGCCCAGTTCTTTGAAGCACTGCAGGCGAACAGCGATTGGCTCAAGGTGACGACGCCGGCCGAGGCGATCGACAATGTGCCGCCGCTGGGGAAACTCTACATACCCGAAGGTAGCTATCGTGAAATGACCGAGTGGTCGTTGCCATCAGCTAAGATCAATGAATTTGAGGACGCGCAGCACCATCTACAAGATCATGGCCAGTGGGATCTTATCAAACCGTTTGTGCGCGGTGGCTATTGGCGAAATTTCAAGGTGAAGTATCCCGAAACCAACGCGATGTATGCACGGATGCAGTTGGTAAGTCGTCGGCTACACAGTGCAGTAGTTGCAGGCGCAACGGGCGAATTGATTGATCAGGCGCGAATGGAGCTGTATCGTGGCCAGTGCAATTGCAGCTACTGGCATGGCGCATTTGGTGGCGTTTACCTGCCACACTTGCGCAACGCCGTCTATCAGCACTTGATTGCAGCCGACAACCTGCTGGACCAGCACGAAAATCGTGGCTGGCAGCCTGACTCGTTGGCCTGGGTTTCGCTGGACGCCGCCGATTACAACTTGGATGGTCGGTCGGAAGCTCGACTGGCTAACAATCGACTAACTGCCTTTGTGTCGCCCGTCGAAGGCGGTCAGATTTACGAACTCGACGTGAAGTCGATCTGTCACAATCTCGAATCTACGCTAACTCGACGCGCAGAGGCATATCATCGAAAAGTATTGCGCGGCCCCTCGGAGGGCGGAGATGGCGTAGCCAGCATACACGACCAAGTGATTTTCAAACAGGAAGGGCTCGACGAGCGTTTGGGCTACGACACCTGGACTCGTAACAGTCTGGTCGACCATTTTTATCCCGCAGACGTGTCGCCGCAGCGTGTGGCTGACGGGTCGGCGGTCGAACAGGGCGATTTTGTGCATGGATCGTACGACGTCAAACTACGTCGCAGCGACGACCGTGTCCAACTCCAACTCACGCGTGAAGGCAATGTGTTGGGACGTCCGATTCGGATCACCAAGGGAGTGACGTTAAATGCCGCTGAAGCGGTTTTGGAGGTCGCTTATTTGTTGGAAGACTTGCCAGGCGACCTAGGGATTCACTTCGCCCCAGAGTTTAACTTTGCCGGGCTTCCATCGGGAGCAGACGATCGTTTCTTCCGCGATAGAAATGGCAACGGCCTGGGCCAACTCGGCGAGCAGCTCGATCTGCATGACGTGACACAGTTGGGTTTGGTTGACGATTGGTTGGGAATCGACGTTGGACTGGACTTCGATCGACCCACGTCAATTTGGACCTACCCAGTCGAGACCGTCAGTCAATCAGAAGGTGGCTTTGAATTAGTCCACCAGTCGGTTGCCGTCGTGCCGCATTGGCAGCTCGTGCCCGACGTGAACGGCTGCTGGAGCGTTACCATTCGCATGGCAATTGATACACAGGTCGCCGAGAGCCGCATGGGAGAGATTGCCGAAGTGGCGAGCCTGTCTTAATCGACTTCGGCAACACTGATTGGATGGTCTTCATTCCCCGGCGAGCCCGAGCCAATCCACCGCGGACGCGAGTGCACTTTGCCGGTACGCGACGGTCGCCAGCAGCGGTACATCGCACCGCTGGCTAAGTTGATCCGCATTGCGTTCAACACTTTCGTCATCCGCCAGTTCGGCTGTCTGATTGAGCACGACACCCGCGATAGCTAATCGTGGTGCCAAGGCGCGTGCTGTAATGATTGTCTGCAGTGTTGCATTGATCACGCCCAACTCGTTCGCAGCGACGATAATCAGCGGTAGGTTCAGGTCTGCGGCCAAGTTCAAGTTGTAGTCATCGCCTGAGAGTGGCGACATCAGGCCGCCAGCACCCTCAACGAGCACGATATCGCTTGTCTCGTGCCAGTGGTCGACGCAAGTCCGCAGCAGCTTGGCGTCCACATACGCGTTCTCCAACTCTGCTGCCTGGGGGGGTGCTAGGGCTGCCTCAAACCGTTGCGGGCAGACTTGCATGAGTTGTCCTGGACGACCGGCAGCCTCCCACAACGCTTGGGCGTCAGCAGCGACGAGCTGGCCGGCCTTGCGGTCGCAACCGCTTTCGACCGGTTTGCATACCCCAACACGGTACCCAGCGTCGACCAACGATCGGACGACCATTGCTCCGACGTGTGTCTTGCCAACGCCGGTGTTAGTGCCCGTGACAAAAAAACCCTTCATCGTGTAACAGTCCTAAAGTCACGTCGTCACTAGATCACAGCACCAAGAACTCTTCTACCGCTTCTCGCATCGCTTGCCGGTCAGCCGACGCATGAGTCCAAATTTCGAATGCGAGTGCCGCTTGTTCGATCAATAGGGTGAGGCCATCGATGGTGGGACAATCACGATCCTCCGCGGCGCGCAAAAGCCAGGTTTCTGGCGGATCATAGACCACGTCAGCAACGAGCGTGCGTCGCGAGAGTGTCTCAGTATCGATTGCCAATTGTTGGTCGGGGTCGTTGCTCCCGACGGGTGTGGCGTTGACCAGCGCGCGACAATCTTCGTCGACCGTCAGTGGAACGGACGAATCCAGTTTTTCGATGCGGCAATGATTGAGCGGCGTTTGTTCGCGCAGGGTTCTTACGAGCGATTCCGCTTTCTTGGGTTCGCGACAGGCAAAGATCAACTCGTGCACACCCGTCAGCGAAAGCTCAGCGCCGATTGCCCGCGCCAGCCGACCCGCGCCGACGATCGTTACCTTCGCCTCCTTTACCGCGCCGGCTTGCTCTAGCAATTGCCGCAGGGCGCGGCCTTCGGTGTTGTAGCCATGCAATTGCCCGTCGCTCTGTTTGACGCAGTTGACCTGGCCACTGATGCGTGCCGCGTCACCCAAATGTTCCAGATAGGGTAATACCCGCGAGCGATGCGGTGGCGAGAGCATGATGCCTTGGAATGCGAAAATGCGAGCGCCGCGTAAGGCTCCTTCGAACTCGAGTGGCGGCACCTCAAACGTCAAGAATCGCCAGTCGAGCCTAGCCGCCGCGAACGCCTTTTCCAGCATGTACTGTGTGGGATTACCCGCGATTGGGTCTCCCATCAGGCAACAGACGTCTTGCTGGGGCTGGTTGGGCACGTGGTAGGCGACGTGTGGAATGTGGCGCGCAGACGGCGAGCTACGTCTCGCCAAACTGCCTATTGTGGCTGTCTGAGCCCAGGTTTTCAACGCCGAGCAGAATTACTCTGTCGGTGCGACGTCTGGAGCGTGCTATCGTAGAAGTAGCGGCTGATGACGCATCAAACGCACCCAGCTGACCGGTGACCGTCTGTCTACGAGTTACCTGACCGTTGTGACCGCCTCGCGGACGATTTGGCATCAGTGATCTTCGTCTTTCGATAAGTCAGAACCCATGTTCCGCGACCGACCGTTAACTTGGCTGTTTGTGATCGCGACGGTCTGCGTTGATATGTTCTGGATGGCAAAGATTGCACCGAACAACTCTCGCTTACTGCTCTATGCGGGACTCGGCGGAGTACTCGCGCAAAGTGTAGCGATCGCAGTCGGATCAATATACTCACATCGGACGAACCTGACATGTGCCAGTATTGTGGTTGTCGGCAACGCAGTGTTGGCGTTCATTTCGTTCAAGTGCATGGGAGGTGATGACAGAACTTGGCTTGCATTCTTCACACTGCACGCATCCCTGTCCGTAATTGTAGCGATCGCCACACGGGCAATTCGCGCCATGAAACGCGATGGCAGTTTGATGCGAACTTGGCGTGTGTCAGTCGTTGAGATGTTTGGGTGGACCATTCTCGTTGCTATCTTGAGCTTCGGACTTCGCTTCTCAGATTTCGACGGCTTGAATCTAACTGGTTCGATACGCATGCTCGCACCAAGTGTAGCTTTTACCTTGGCGGCTCTCTGGGGACTAAGACAACGACCGTTACGGACAACATGGATTAGGGTGGCGAGTCCCCTTATGGTCTCGTTCGCGATCATAGCGCTATTAGAGATGCAGGCTAGAGGGACGAGTACAGATGAAGCTAAAGGGTTGTTCTGTGCGTATGGAGCGTATCTTTGCGGTTGGATTTTCGTAGATCGAATGGACAATCGCAGCGTCCCAGTTCAACTTCAAACTGACGCAGTGTAAATCGAAGCTTTCTGAGTCTCAGTAACTCGGCGCGCCTTCACCCGCACATATGGTGCTACAAACATTGCCCGATGGCCAAATGTTCCCACCTCGGCTTGATGATCTGCGTGCATAGGTTCGACGACATCTTCGATCGCAAAGCCTGCGCGGCAGAGGCCGCCGAGGAGTTGTTCCCAGCGGTGCAGGTACTCGAGCGTGCCTGTTTCGCGGATGCGGCTTGGTTCAGTGGCGGGTAGCGGACCTTCGCGATAGTACTGTTCCGTGAGCCCCAATCCGTCCGCAGCCGCTCTTGGTTTTGCCTGCAGGCTAGCCGGCGATTTATGCTGGCTTACGTAGAGCCCACCGGCACGCGTGACACGAGCGACTTCGCGAAACACCGGCTGTACGTCGGCCACGTAACAAGTGCTCACGGGGTGGATGACAAGGTCAAACTCGCCGCCCGACAGCATGCCCAGTTCGTCCATCGAAGTTTGAATTGCCCGCACATCGAAGCCGCGCTCGGTTGCCACTTGCCGATCGAGTGCCAGCATTTCGCCACTTATGTCAACCACGGTGACTTGGGCGCCGGCGGCTGCATAAAGCGCGCTCTGCCGTCCGCCGCCAGCGGCGAGACACAGTACCTTCAAGTTGGTAATCGAATCACCCAGCCATCCAAGTGGATCGACCGTCCGCAGCGGATTGGCGAACTCGTCATCAGTGGCTGGCTTCGCCAGGGCTGCTTGCCGGCGCGCGAGTGCGTCCCACGCACGCGCATTGTGTTGTTTGGCAGCGTCGGACATGGCGAAAAAGCCTGAGGGATGGTTGCGGCGAGTCAGCGAGGTCTACACATTGAACCATCCCCCAGGCCATCTGTCATCTGGCGAACCGTCTTCGGCTTCGCGTCGACAGTAAGCATACGGCGAGCAGCGCAATCGTGTTCGGTTCTGGCACTGCGCGCACGTCGGCGAACCCGTCGATCTCAGGGGAAGTGGTCGAATCCGCGGGATTGAACACGCGGACATAGCTGATTTCGCTCAAGCCAACCGACGCAAGGTCGATGCCTGCGCCGCCGCCAGAGCCATCGTAGCCAGCAATGACTCCGGCAGTATTCAGTCCTGTGACGTCCAGATTTGGATCAACAGGTTTAGTAAAGTCGGCCGGAATGCTGCCAGCAGTAGGAAAGGGCGTCGTGATGTCATTGTAACCGTTGGTCGGAAAGCGCCCGTCGGCGTCGACGCCGGTGATAGTTTCCCAATTGATTCCGTCAGCGCTGACCGAGACGATGCCACCTTCGCCAAAAGTGGGGCCGGTGGCCAAGTCGAATTCGTCATTGTTGAAGCTGCTGAGACCTAAAAAAGAATTGCCGAACACCAGCAGATCGATTCCGAACGGGTTGTCGGGGTCGTCCGTCACAGGCTCATCGAATTTGACGACGAGTTCGCCGCCAGCACCTAGCGAGACGACCTCGCTCGGATCCGCAGCGCCACCAAAGGGGCTAATCACAAAGCCACCAAAGGCCACGCTATCGCGCGTGGGCTCGCCGAGTGCGGCGCCCGGCACCGTGAATCCCGGGGCAGGACCGGTGCCTTGCGTGTACGAGACGACTTGATCTGCCCATGGATTGGCGGCTTGGGTCGGGCAAGACATTGCAAGGGTTGCGACGGCGGAAAGCGCTGTGATCAATTGGTAACGACTCATTAGAAGCTCCTCCTGGTGACATTTGCAAAAGTAAAAACTGCGAAGGTAAGTAGGCACAGGCAGGTTGGCTCGGGGATCGAGCGAGTTGCGAGCAACTGGTTCGATTGACCATACAACTGCTGCCAAGTTTCGAACGTTAAAACGGATTCGACGTCGCGCTGCAGCAAAAGGAAGTCGGTGCCGTCAACGTCGTCGTCGAGGTCAAGATCGGCAGAGGGGACTGTCGGCAGGGCTGCGACGAGGTTCTCAGCGAACTCGTTGGTCGAGCTCGTGTCGGTTGTGAATGCGAGGCTAATCCAACGCTGGTCGACCAACGCGAGTTCGTCCACTCCGGTCGAGGCGCTCGTCCAGTCGGACGGGCTTACGTCAGCGAATCCAAGATGCCAGAAGCCGAGAAACCAGCCTTCGACGTAGCGATCGGCCAAGTCGACAGAAGACTCGCCGTCGCTCAGTGGCCCGGTGCTGATGCCGTCGGCGTCGAAAGCCGTGTTGTCGGTCAGTGCAAACTGCGAGTCGTTATTCTCATCGTACCCTAGGCCTATGATTGCCGTACCGAGACCAGCGACTTGGCTTAATTTGGCAAAGAGACGTTGGTCGCTAGCGAACATAGCCGCGCCTACATCGGCCGCCGTGGCTGACCCATCCCAACGGTAGCCCCAAACTAGCGCGTCGTCGAGCGGCGACTCGCCGTCCCAATCAATGATCAGCGCCGCTTGGTTCTCGCCGCCGCCAACCCAGAAGTCGATATCGTCGAACGATGCGACCGACTGCGCATGGGCTGTCAGACACCAGCCCCACTGGCAGACAAGTAGCGTTCGCAGTGCGGCCGAGGTGTACCTCACTTTGCTTCGCCCCCCGCTTTAGTCAACATGCCATTAAGCACTTGTTGTGCGATCGAACCGGAAACGAACTGTGTATGTCCGTCGCAGAACGTCAACAGTGCTCCACCGGCGTGGGGGCTGCCGATATCGTTGCCCAGCCCCGACGGTTGGTTGATCGGCGTCTGGCCATCGTGCGCGAAGATATTGCGGCCGCTCGCCCATTCGGCCGTACTAATCCGACGAGTGACGCGTTCGGCAACGCCGACAGTTCGCGAAAGCCCGTCGGTTATTTGCGAGAGTTGGACGGCGTTTTCGAATAAGAAAACGCCGAGCGATTCGCGCGACAGCGTCTGGATCTGTTCCTCGGGCTCCGCATCGCGGCCGTCGCCTTCGACTCCATAAATCCCACCATAATCGGTAAACGCTTGGCCGCGCCACAAGCCACGCTCGCTGATCAATGTGTCGGGTTGCGTATCTGGGCACAGAAACACGCTCAGAACCGTCTCGCCAAGTTCGCGATTCGGTGAGCGATAGGAAGGTACGTCGACCTGATAGGCCGCAGCCAGCGAGTCCTGTTCGAGATAAGGTAGTAGTTGGACGTTCCACGAAAGCATTTCGTTTCCGTTCGTCCGACAACCGATGCATCCAATGGGGAGTTCGGCGCGCATCGATTCAAACTCGCAGTAAGCGAGCCCGATCTGCCTCAGGTTATTTTGGCATTGCGACTTGCGTGCAGACGCTCGTGACGCTTGAACCGCTGGCAATATCATACCAGCAAGCGCGCCAATGATCGCAACGACGACCAACAGCTCGACTAATGTAAACGCATTGCGCGCGCGGCCGTCCAACATGGTGACGCACCACTCCCGTCAAGATGCCACTGCGCGGCTGCCGAACCCTCGCGGCGTGCCACAACAAACATGCTGGTAGGTCTTCTGACTCCCAAGTAGCTATAAAATATGGCGTAGCCATAAAATACAGCTCACCGCGAAACGACCTTCTCACCTGCGCCCAACCGACATCGGGTCATTGCAAGCAATGGCTTCATCGAATGTTTCGCGGCACCCACTTGGTCACAGCGGCGGGGCCGTCCCGGAATCGCACCGGAGTTCCCTGTTTGTCGATGCCAACAGCAATCTGGCATCGACCACCAACATACATTCTTCAAACGTGAGGCAGGGTACCGCACCCGTTTGCGGTTGTCAAACAGAATTCTGTTTCGTCACAGATCATATGCGAATTCGCCCGGAATTCGCTGCGAGAAAAATTCCAACGACTAGCGCAGCGAGGCAGTTCGGCTCAGGAATCACCGACGCCGCTTCCAGGCTGCTCAGGGTGAGTTGTCGCTGCCACTCAAGGAAATCACTGCCGTCTAACCCGTCACCAAAATCGAGCTGCCAATCGTCGAGATCATCGCCATTGACAATGCCGTTGCCATCGAAGTCACCAGCCAGTGGAGCTGTCAGGCGGATGGTGCTGACGCTGTAGGCGGGCATTTCGTAGACGAAAGCGTTCACGAGGCTGATTGCAAGCTGTTCATCGAAGACGGGAGCCGCGGCTCCCTCGGTGAGTTGGTAGACCTCCGCCGACGTATAGCGCTGATCGTCGGCGATTTGGATCGCGGCATCCAGCGGCGCATCGGTGCGGTTTATCGCCACGACAATCATCTCATCGGCGTTCTCCGTTGACCGACTGGCGTAGACAGACGATTCGGCGACAGAGCTGGTATCTGCCGCGATCGACACGTCGCCAAACTTGCCGCCTTGACCATCAAAGTCGGTGTACATTTCAAAGCCCGCCCTTACATATTGGGCATTCGACTCATTCTCAATTGGCCACCAAGAAGCGTTCCACACGCCCTCGCGGCCGAAAATTCCCAGCACGTCCGCTTGGGCGATGCCGCCGGAGATGTGATTGCCGCCACCATAGTTATATTCTGAGACCGATAGCAGCGTACCAGGTTTGAACTCAGCAATGTCGTCCTTCACGCGGTTGAGAAGTTCCACCCCTTCATGGTTTCCTTGGCCACTGTAGTCGCGCAAGATGCCATCCGTGATCCAACTGTCTTCGATATACGTCGGATCCCAAAGCGATCGTGGCGCTTGCAGACGCGCCTCGACGACGGCGGGCGAGGTGTTGAATTCGCCACCGGCAGTGATGCGGACACCGCCACCACGTGCTTCGGGGTACCAGTGCACATCGAGTGCGTCCATCAATACGCGGCCTTGCTGCAGTTCTTCGGCAGCCACAGTTTCGAGTAGCCATCGATTGAAATGTAAGTCTTTGAGGTCACGCCCAGCGGGCGGCACTTGTTGGTCAAAGTCAGGGGCACTTTGTAAGCTTTGCATAGCACTCCAGCCGAAGGTGACGCCACCGAGTACTTTTGCATTCGGGTTGATGTCTTTGATTGCCGACGCGGTGGCGATTGATTTCTGCCCAACGTCGGCAAAGGTGGCACCGGTTGATCCGTACAGGTATGGATGAGTTTCTGACCACAGGCCCGGCTCGTTGTCGAGCAGGTAGTTGACCTGTTGGTTGTTCTGTCGATTGGACTCGACCCAATTGACGAATTCGTCAGTAAAAACGTAGTTGTCGTTCAAATTCGGACTGGTACTTAGCGACGAGCCAGGATAGATATCGGATTTCCGCGTTCGCACTTCGTGCCAACGCGAGGAGGGGGCTGTCTGAGCAGGCGTGACGGTGCCGTTCTGATCCGCCGAGACAAAGCCGGCCATCGGCACAGTCAAATTGGCGGCCGCACCCAACGACGCGGCCTCCTGAAGCGCGGGCGAAACTGCTTGGCCCGGAGTGGTTGTCTGTCCAAACGCGCCCGTCAAGAATTGATCGTTGACATGAAAGTAGTCGCCGCCCGCGTTAGAATTGTTCGTCTCCCAATTGTAGCCCGTCCAACGATTACCGCCGAGGCGAATGCCCGTGACACCCGAAGGCCGCAGTGACCCATTCACTCCATAAATCAAAGGAGAAATCGGTTGCGACGTGCTCGCATCGATCGTAAACGCCACGTCACCTAAGCCAGGATTGTCTGGTTCGATAGCGCACGCATTAGAAAGGAAGATGCAGAGGTAGGCTGCAATTGACGTTGCCCAATCGAAGTGTCTCATGCCGTGTTCCTGTCTGTTCCGAGAAAAGGGCCGCCCTCGATCAGTTATACGGTGAGAAACCAAGAAATTGCAAAGCGATCTGTTGGTATCGAGAGTAGATTGATAGCGTTCGCTAACTGAAATAGAGGCAACAGGTTAGCACTAGTTGAATGCAGTCGCCTTCGGCGTCCCGCAGCATTTTTCACGAATGCGAGAGGTGACTCTGATTATTGACCTCACGTAAAAAACCCCGCCGCACTATGTGCGACGGGGTTTTGTTGCGTAAGTGGAATTCACCACGAAAATCAGTCCAAAAAGCCGGATAGCTCTTGGCTGCGGCTGGGCTGCTGTAGCTTGCGGACTGCTTTGGCTTCGATCTGACGGATGCGTTCGCGGGTCACCTTAAAGATGTGGCCGACTTCTTCAAGCGTGTAGCTGTAGCCGTCGCCTAAGCCATAGCGAAGCTTGATGATTTCGCGTTCGCGGTAGCTCAAGGTCTTCAGGACGGCGGTAATGCGGCTACGCAGCATCTCTTGAGCCGCACCGATCGCTGGGCTTTCGGCGCCAGAGTCGGGTAGCAGATCGCCAAAGTGGCTGTCCTCGCTGTTGCCGACCGGACGATCGAGGCTGATCGGATAGCGGCTCATCGCTAGCACACGCCGAGCTTCCTCAACCGAGCACTCAGCAGCGCGAGCGGTCTCTTCGATCGTTGGTTCACGACCTAGACGCTGTAATAGGGCACGCGAAACATTGCGAACCCGGCTCATGGTTTCGACCATATGAACTGGGATGCGAATCGTTCGGCTCTGGTCGGCTACCGCACGAGTGATCGCTTGACGAATCCACCAGGTGGCATACGTGCAGAATTTAAAGCCGCGACGATACTCGAACTTATCCACTGCACGCATCAATCCAGCGTTACCTTCCTGGATGAGATCCAAGAAGCTCAAGCCGCGATTACGGTACTTCTTTGCAATCGACACGACAAGGCGTAGATTGCCTTCTGAGAGGCCACGCTTCGCACGCTGATATTTGGAGTAAATGCCTTGCAGAAACTTCACCCGATTGCGAAGACTCGTAGGCGTTTCCTGAGTGATCCGCAGGATATTTCGATACTCGACCAGCAGCGGCTTGCGCTCGGACATCGGAGCGCGATTCTTCTTCATCTGTTTCAACTGCACCTGAAGTTCATCCACCCGTGCGCTAAAGTCTTCGAGCGCGGCGATCATCGGCTCGATTCGCTGCGTACGCAAGCCAAGCTCTTCGATCAGCATGACGGCGCGACGGCGGCGCTGAGCAAGACGAGCCCAGGCGGCTCGTCGCTGAGACATTTTGACCGACTTGCTCGTGGCCGTTCGATAGTCTTCCTCGTTGCGCTGTAGCAGAGTCTCGAGCGTTTTCAGGTTGTGAGGCAAGCGACCGAGAATCTGTTCCTTTTCTAGTCGGTCGGTGACCGAGACCTGTACCGTGCGATCGAAGGGCAGTTCGCCGCGGTGAACGCGGTTGAGGACCTTGTAGGCTGCACGAATCACAAAGTCGCAGGCCAGCAGACGGCGGCGAAACGCAGTGCGTGTGGTTTCGATGCGACGAGCGAGATTGATTTCTTCCTGACGGGTGAGCAAAGGAATCTCGCCCATTTGCGTCAAATACATTCGCACCGGATCGTCCGACCACGACTCGACATCGAGCGACTCTTCGTCCTCATCGCCGGCGACGTCTGCATCTTTTGTGGCACCGAGGCCAATATCCAAAGCATTGGCGCTTTCGTCGGTCGTGCTTGTGCTATCCACGGTCTTCGCGTTGAGATCTTTCTCGACGTCAGCAACTGCTGAATCCTCGTCAAGCTCATGATCCAATAGTGTCTCGTACAAGTTTTGTACTCCTCAACTTCGTTGGTTTTTGACTTCTGTTCTTAACTGCTAGGCGAGCTCAATAAGTTGAGCTCCTGGTCCAGGCAGGTCGGTAGGTTAGTGACCGCCAAGAAAACTGCAAGTAATAGTGCGGTTGGGTAAAGTAATGCGATCGAGCAACAATGAAAGTCACAGAAAAACAGCAGAATCAGCGTCTCAGCTTGCGGATTGCACCTGATGGGCGATTTGCGCGAAAACTCGTCACGTAGACGGGAGCGCAAGCAGCGGATCGATGTTTTGTCATTAACAGCAACGGGTCAATCCAGATGCCGATCTTGAATCGCATCGCGCTGATTGTGCGCTGACAGAATGGGGCAAATCGGAATACTTTAACAGCAGCTTTGAAGCTGGAAACGGACAATGGCAATGTTGGCAGCAAGTGCATTCTCATGGCGAAACTGCAACTAGAGATAACTAATTTTAACACCAAGTGATCAAATGGCTTTGCCCATCTGGCATTTGGCAAAAGATTACGTTTGATCCAAAAAAAACACGGAATTCATAACGTTGAATTTCCGCTAGCGGGCGAATGCGGTTTTGCTAATGACTGAAGAGCTGTTTCGCCTGTCGGAAAATAAGGCTCCCGAGGACAATACGCTCTCCGCGAACAAAAGTTCACTGCGAGAACGATGGTGCGAAAAACTCTTCCGTATGCAATCAGGATGATGACCGTCGAAGTCCCAACGTTTGCTTCCAAACGCTGCTTGCGACCAGTACCTGCTGAACTGTTGTAAGCAAAATCGAATCTGCCCCAGAGCAAGAAGTACGCACGCGCCTTTCCAGAGTACTACTTAGCTCTGCTAAGCCGGTCCCCACTGGGGTTCCGAACACAGCACTCGGTTAGCAAGTCAGAGAGATGGTGCCCTAGGGCAATGGCCACTTGGTCACACTTTGCCAAAGAAGTCGGACAGCAAGGCTTACAATACCACAGCCTAGTTGCCGTAAATCAAGGGGGAGTGTGCTCTAGTCAGTCCAGACTGAACCAAGTCGAACCACAAGTAATGCGTGCGTCTGACGAAACTGCCAACGGGGGAGTGATTATTGTGGACGGGGAGAACCTAGCTAAATACCAGCTATATAATTGTATTCAGTCGAACGAGTCGGTCTATAGAAAAAACGCAAAATTGTACCAAACGAGTGCCCTTCGCACGACCACCCTTGGGGTAGTTGCCGCCATCCTCACCGAAGGCGGCGGTGCGTTTCGTCATAATTGCTTTCACTATCAAGACTTCGGCAGTCTGCAATATCGACCGATTTTCTCATTGGCTGGGCATCGGTTCGCGTCATTGTGGCGAAGCGTCTGCCTCGACGAGCGGTCGAGTTTGTGCTTTTCTGGAGGCAATCCTTCAACAGAGCAATTCCTCAGGCGGTCTAGTCCCGTCCAATCATCCGACTATCTGAGAATCTCGATTCGCTGCGATTCAGAAGCTGGTGCCCAATACGAGCCGAATTTACCCGCTGTCGCTAGATGATCGACCGCGAGTGTCTCTTTGTCGACGACGACTAGCAGTCGTTTCGTCCAGGTGCTCGCCTGCGCGACGTAGACAGATTTCGTTTCTGCTAGCTGCCAGTTGCGCCATCGCTCGAGGCCCGCGTGCTCGCCCAGAATCCAAACCAGTCGCGGATCATCATTCTTGATCTTCGCCATCTGCACACAAGCTGCGCAAAGGCTCTCCTCAAATGCTGCTTTGCTTACCAGTTGGCGACACTTTTCACATTCGGCGAAGTGCTCGGTCAGGCTGTGTTGTCCAGTCACTGAACAAGTATCCGTAAACTCCTCCAGCACCAACTTTCCAGTGGTGGCACAGCGGACCAGATCCTGTCGTAGCACGCGCTTACCGCTTTGCTGACACATGTCGATCTGGTCAGCGGAGTCGATCCGGCCATCGTCGGTGGCAGCTAAATGGAAGCCGCTGGCGCCGGAAGCTGGTGAAGTGTAGGGCTGCGCAGCCAAAGTCTTTGCCCAGCCAGAAAACGGCAGCGATACCGTGTTCTCGCCAATCGTGAAATTGAGCGTGCCGCTCGCGTGCTTAACCCAGACGACGGTAACCAAGGTCGGCTCGACGACAGCGGTGTTAGGATCTCGCGAGGTCACCGACTGTGCGGCCACACGCCGGCCGGCGGTCACTAGCGAATGCACTGCCGGCTCGTCAATGCGAGGCGGCAGCTTCAGTATGGGTTCTACTTGCAGCAGACCGAGGTCTTTAGCAAGTCGATCAGATACTGACGAGCCATCATGGGCGACGAAAAGATGTCGGACTTCGTCGCCGGCTTCCGATGCGAAGCTCAGACGCAAGAATGGCAAATCGGTAAGTTGGCAGCCGCCCAGATGCACGTTGCCACCGTCCACCGAGTAAGCGGCGAATAAACGATCGGCAATATCTTTGACTGCGGTAGGTTGATTGACAGGTCTGGTGGGTAGTGCGCTGTCAGTCCCACGCAACCGACCGATTAACCACTGGCATAGTCGACTATCGAATTGCATCGACTCGGTCGCGCCGGCCGATGCTGTATTGCCGAGCGAAAGCTGCAACTCTGCCTGGCCGTCGAAGATTGACTGGTCGGGTTCGGGTACTTCTAGCCAGGCGGTACCATTCTGCTCGCGAACCGGCAGTCGAAGCGCTGCTGCTGCCCAGCGAATAAAGTCCCAAGCCGATTCGCGGTGAATCGAGTCAGGAACGACCTGGTCAGATGTTGTCGGGGTAGGGGTGGTCACGGCTACGCAAATCTAGATGCAGGGAAAGGCGGCTGCCAGTGGCTTCAAAACAGTGCCGTATTCCTGTTGTCTCATTTTCACAAGGATCGATCCTCGTGCGAAGACCTATCTTGATTGCCACACTAGTGACAAGTCTTTTTAAGAATATAGACCACATCTTCGGTTTGCGCGTTGATTTCGATCGGGTTCTCCACGTCGTAACCAAAATCATAGACAGCAGTTACCTCAAATTCGTCAATCCCTGCCAGCAGCGAGGCCATCTGGCGGTAGGTGTAAGTCCGAAAGGCGATTTCGTCCTCGATGCGAAACTGCTTGGTTGGCGTGTAGACGTCAAAGCTGACGCCGACGGTTTCGCACCTCTTACGCAAGTTGCAGTCGAGCACCCACATCCGCGACAGGACAGAAAGATTGCCCCGCCGCGCAGACCAACTTTCTTCCTGGATCGGCTCGACTGCCGTCGGGGTCAGGTGCAATCCGAGTACGTAGAGTCCGCCGGGTCGCAAAGAGTTGGCCACGCACTGCAAATGGTCTCGCGCTTGTTGCTGCGATCGCAGATGTCGAAAACTGTTGATCGTGTTGAACGCCACGTCGGCCGGCTTGGCTGGGACGAACTTGGTCATGTCACCCACGACGGCGCTGCGCGCGTGACCGCCGCGCTCTAGTCGATTGTTACAGTAGTCGATTGCTTTCTCATTGAGATCGACTCCACACACGCGATAACCTACGTCGGCGAACTTGATCAACAGGCGACCAGTACCGCAGGCCGGTTCGAACAACCGCTCGACGACCCCGTCGGCATGCTTCTCGAAGCAGTCTTCCAGAAAACTGAACTCTGCTCTCCAATCGGAGCCGTACACGAGGTCGTAGTACTTGGGGAAGTCGTAAAGATCGGCTTGGATGGTTTCTAGCATGATGATGCCTGAGCATCTCCATTAGGGATCGTGTTTAGGTTTTTGCGAAGCGAAATAGACTATCGTACCCACGATACCGCCGCATAACCTCCGGGTAGCGACTACCTGATCGTAGGTGTCTTTGCCAAGTCTTTCGGCAGTAGGCGGATAGTCAGAGATAGATGCAATGAAGAAAGGCCAGCAGACCATGCCTATCACAATGCAAGTGGTAAGCAGCAACAGGTTCCGCACTGCGAATCGTGGATACTTCATAACGGTGAGACACGAAAGGGGTATGCTCCTCTTTAAGCGAAGTTTATCCCTCGCCCGCATACGGATTTGAGGAGATCTTTTTCTTGATTTCGTCCTTGAGCTGTTCCAGCACCGATTCCTTATCCGTGTTTTCTAGGATCTGCGTGATGACTTGCTTGGCGGACGCGTCTCCCCAGCTGGCGCCATGTTGGAAGTAGTATCGTGCCGCTTGCCCGACGATGTAGGAACCGTAGCCGGCGGCTGCGCCTTGAGGCAGGGCGGTAGCGACGCTACCGACGCCGGCGGTGAGGGCCTTAAACACCGACGATGCATAGCTGACGACCGCTTCGCTAAGCATCACCCACCCGGCTGCTTTTAAGATCGAGGTGACCAGCGCGCGAGCGTTCGAGGTCGTAATGCTGATGCCGTAGATCCGCCCAAGCGTGACAACCATGGTTGCGTCGACGGCCGTGCCCCCTAGCACGTCGACGGCAGGTACAGGATTCAACGCGACGGCTAATGACTTTGTGACTGCAAAGCTCCAGATCGTCTTGGCAGCACGATCTTCTCGGAGTTTTACGCGCAAGGCCGCCATGCGATCACTCTTGTCGGCGGCGAACATCGCAGCATTTAATGCGATCAGCGCTTTGCCTTCCGTTTCTAACACTTCCAAAACGCGTGCTTGCAGGTCTTTGACCTTGGGTGCTGGCTTGCGTAGCTCTTCGCGTGTGGTGCCGTCGGCGGCTTCGATGATGTACTCGCGCTCGCGCGGGTCCGCCTGGGTGGTGACGACATTGGCCGGTTCGATCAGGCCGTCGAGACGCGGTCCTTGGAACAGCTTCATCAACTGATCCAGCTCTTCGCGGCGATAAAGATCGGACTTGTTGACAACCAGCAGCATCGGCTTGTGGGCCGCGGCCAAGTCTTCGAGGGCGGAGAATTCGGTCTCGTTGAGATCAGAGTCCGTAACAAACAGCACGAGGTCTGCCTTCGACGCAGCGACGCGGGCCAACTCACCGCGTTCGGCTCCGAAAACTTCGTTCAGGCCAGGTGTGTCGACGAGCACTACTTCGGTCTTAGCAAATCCAGGCACTCGGTAGCCAGTCCCCTCCCATGGAACACGCCACAAGTCTTGAGTCCAGCCGCCTTGTACGTTCACCTGCGTCACGTCCTGGCCAACCAGTGCGTTAACGAGCGCCGATTTGCCTGTGCTGATTTCGCCAAACACGACAATCTCGACGCGGCCTGACTCGAGTTTTTCTGCCATGCGGGCAAGTTCGTCGAGGTCGTTCTGCAGCTCCCTTCGTTCCTCATCACTGCAGTCTTTGAATTTCTCTATGGCGTCACGCACGGCGTCGATGGCTGCGAGGTAGTCGTCGTCGATTGCGTCTTGTCGCTGCGTTTGCTCGTCAGTCATCGGATCCTTTCCGATCAGAGTTGCGCGACAACTCGCGACGTCCAACTTGCACGAGTTTGCGTAGTGATTCAGGTTGCGTGAGTTGATGCCATTGATCGCGTGCCAGCTCTGCAAATCCACCCGCAGGTGCTTTCATCTCCTGCTGGAAGTACTTTTGGAAGACATTGCCTATCCAACGTGTCACGAGCGCTTGCACCGTCCCTTGAACGACACCGCCGGCGATTGTGCCAATGCCGGGAACTGTTTTGAGAAGCGAACCGATTCCGCTGGCGAGCGCGGGCGTAGCAGCCGTGACGCCGACCATTGCGATCAGGTTTTTGCCCAACTGCTCTAGCATCTTGACGACGGTGTCTGCATCGATGGATTGCTTGTAGACACGCGCTAGTTCAAGCACCATTTTCACGGTGATGGCGCTGCCGCCGGCGATGTCGAGCAGCGGAATTGGGTTGATCCCCGCCGCGCCGCCGGCCGCCCACATGTGTTTGCTGATGATCGCATCCGCCCGCTGGTCGAGAACGGCTCGGACGCGTGCTTTCGCCTCGTCGACGAGACCGCGCGATTGTAACAGCAGGTTGGCGAGAAGCAACTCGCTGCCGTCGCGCTCAACGACTTGCAGCAAACGCTCGGCGAGCGCTTGTACGCTGGGTGGCAGTTGATAGTCTTCTTCGACTTCGCTGCCGTCTGCCGCGACGCGCACGCGGACTCGGCTGACTTCTCCCGCCCGCACGGCGACGATGTCTTCTGCCACGATGCTTGGAAGCTGATCGGCAATCTGCCCAATCAGTTGCGCTTGTTCTTGGTCGGAGTACCAGTCTTCTTTGTTTAAACAAACCACCAGTCGTTTTTCCATCTCGGTGAGTTTGCGGACGAGGTCGACCTCGTAGGCTTTGAGCGGCCCATCGACCACGAGCAACACGAGATCGGAATTTTTGGCTGCCTGTGCAGCTTCGGCAGCGCGGCTCTCTCCTCGGACCTCTGCCAAGCCTGGCGTATCGACAAGCACGACTTGGTCGCTGCCCGGCCAGGGGATTTCGCTGCGCATGGTCGTCGTCCCACCGACCACGTCCGATGCGAAGACTTGCCGACCCGCTAGCGCGTTAAGTAGCGTCGACTTGCCGCTGGAGATCGTCCCGAATGCGACGATCTCCAGCCGAGCGCTCTGCTGCTTGGATTCAAGGTCGATCAGCGCTTGATCGATCTCGATACGCAGATCGGACGAAACGCTAGCATCGTGAGCAAAGTCGCGGCTGGTACCCAGATTGTCGCTGAGTTCTTGCTGCTGGTCGCGACTCGACATCTGACTCGGATTCTGGCCTCGACGGTGCGCGTGAGCTTGCTTGTTGGCCGTGTTGCGCCACAGTCTCAAAAACAACCACAGCGACAAACCGAACAAGACCGACGCACCCGCGCCGACCAGCGCGAGATAGGCCATTCCCAATCGCGGGCTCCTCTCCGCCAGTCCCTCGTAGGCGTCGACGGCCGACGGCAGCCACGTGACTGTTGCGTAGGCGATCAGCGCGACGTAGGCGATCAGCAGCCAGCCGAGTTTTCGAGGGATAAGAAGCATTCGCTAGTTCAGTATTGGTTGCAACTGGAATTGGAGTATTGATGAAAACGCGGTACTTGCGCGGACTCTGTCCCAAATCTCTTCTGCTAGTCAGTCCTGTGGCCAATCTGGCAGCTCGAACTTCTTTTGGACATTTGCCGTGTGCTCGCCATAGTGGCGTTGCATTTGCTGGAGCAAGCCGCGTAGCGTCCAACGGCTACCGGGAGCCTTAGCATCGAGCGGCAAGCCATCGAGCAAATAAGCAAACCGACGCGTGAAAGCCGATACCCGCTCCATTTGACGAGCTTCTTCCTCGCCCGACCAATTCGGGTGCGCAGCCTGATAGTCGGGCGGCATTTGCTGAGGATTGAGATTGACATGCGGTACTTGTGAATCGATCTGCGAGTAAATCTTTGAGAAGAAACCTAGCTCGCGTCCCATCATATGCTCAGTGTTCCAACGCGGCGTATGGGTGCCGTTGCTAGGTTGAAAGTTCATTTGTTCTACGCTCAGTTTGGCAAAAACCTGTTGCGAAGCTTGGCAGGCGTATTCCTTAGACTGAAACAGCTTGTCAAGTTCCTCTGGCATTTCCCACGGCGTAGTCTCTAGCACGACTGCCTGCGGTTTTGCCTCGTTGCGTTTGGCAGCGCTGATAGCGAACGTATTTCCTTTGGCATGCACAACCTGGCGGTCAGCGTCGAGCGCCGCCACAAAGTCTTGCACTTTTTGCAAGTCGTGAATGAGATCGGGCGCCCTATCGCGAATCGGCACGACAATGTGCGGCTTAGTCTGTCGAACGATCTCGGCCGCTTGTGGGCCGTCCACAGTGTTGACGCCTCCCACAGCGATCAATAGCACGTCGACAGAGCCAATTGCCTTTAGTTGCTCCTCAGTGAGAGTGGATTGATCGAGATTGCCGCAGTGCACGATTCGCACACCGTTGACGTCGATGACGAATATCGCGTTAGAGCCACGATCGCTGCCGTCGCTTTCGTTGTGCGACGACGCAATGCTGCGGATTCTCATCGCGTGCTGCGATCGGGCGATTCGCAACTTCGCATCACGCCACGTTGGAGTCTTCTGTCCCGGCAAGCGGTCGAGTACGTGGTCGATCGGCTCGACACGACCCTCAGCATCCGCTCCGTGCGCGATCAACGGTCCGCCGCCGATTAAACCGACGTTGTTATGGTCGCTATGTTCGTGCGTGATGAGCACTAGGTCAGCCGATAAGTTTGGGTCTGGATATCCAAGGTTCTCGCTGTAGGGATCGATAACAACGGTCAAGTTCCAGTACGTCTCGATCGAGACCATAGAGTGGCCCCACCACCGCACACCAATCGGATAGCGTTCGACAGCCAGACCAAGGCGACTGAGCATCAGCAGAACGATAATGGCGGCAAGTCGCAATGTACTTTGCATGGTGGGGTCCGATAGTTTGGCCGACGTCAGCTTTCTGCTTGAGTTTAGCGAAATTTGGTGTGCTTCGCTGGTCCGAGGGCGAACCATCTCTTGCGAACGACCGGCTACGGGTATAACCTATACGCCCGTATAGTCTGAGTTTTCGATGGTTGGGATGCCATGATTAGTTCTTCTTCCTGCCGAGTCTCTATCGATGATGTCAGCGAACTGGTTCGCCAGCAGTGGGGTTACGATGCTTATCGTCCGCTCCAACGCGAGGCAATCGAGAACGTGCTGGCCGGTCGAGATTCCGTCGTGGTGCTGCCCACCGGCGGCGGAAAGTCGTTGTGCTTTCAGGCTCCTGCGTGCGCGATGGACGGGTTGGCCGTCGTCGTCTCGCCATTGATCTCGTTGATGAAGGACCAAGTCGACGCGTTGCGGACTAACGGTATCGCGGCGGCATTCTACAACAGTTCGCTCTCGCCTGGCGAGCGCAACAACGTTATTGAGGCGGTGCGATCTGACGCACTCAAGCTGCTCTACATCGCGCCCGAGGGCTTGCTCACGTCGAATATGCTGACATTGCTCAGTAGTGTGCCGCTTTCGCTCTTCGCCATCGACGAAGCCCATTGCATCAGCTCGTGGGGACATGATTTTCGGCCTGAATATCGTGGCCTGAAGTCGCTGAAACATCATTTTCGTGGCGTTGCGGTGCATGCGTACACGGCGACCGCGACCGAACGAGTACGAGCGGACATCGCCGAGCAGTTGGGCTTAGAGCAGCCTGAACTGCTCGTTGGCTCATTCGACCGACCCAATCTAAAGTATCGGGTCGAGCGCAAGTCGGGTGGCATCGACCAAATTCTGGAAGTTGCGCAGCAGCATGCCGGCGAGTCGGGGGTCGTCTATTGCATTTCTCGAAAAGAGGTCGAAAAGACAGCTGCCGCCCTCAAGTCGCTTGGCTATTCGGCTTTGCCCTACCACGCGGGTCTCTCCGACGTCGATCGCAAACGCAATCAAGAGGCTTTTCTCGAAGAGCGCGTTGATATCGTTGTTGCTACGGTCGCGTTTGGTATGGGCATTGACAAGTCGAACGTGCGATTCGTCATTCACGCAGGCATGCCGAAGTCGCTCGAAGCCTACCAGCAAGAAAGTGGCCGTGCTGGACGCGACGGATTGGAAGCGGACTGTTGTCTATTCTTTGGCGGCAACGATCTGGGCACTTGGAAACGGTTGATGGCCAGTTCGGGCGAAGCCAATCAAGCGGCTTACGAAGCACTCGAAGCCATGGATCGGTTCTGCAAGTCTGTCCAATGTCGGCACAAGTCATTAGTCGAGCACTTTGGTCAAGATTTCGAGTCGACCAATTGCGGCGCTTGTGACATTTGCCTCGACCAAGCTGAGCAAGTCGACGACCCGATGATCCTTGGTCAAAAGATTCTGTCTTGCGTCATTCGATTGGAGCAGGGCTACGGGGCAGACTACACAGCGCAGGTGTTAACGGGCTCGCGAGACCAGCGAATTCTCGAACGAGGTCACGATCAGCTGACGACCTATGGCCTATTGCAAGAGTACTCCAAGAGTGTGATTCGCGATTGGATCGAACAGCTCATTGGCCAAGGTTGTGCGATCAAACAGGGTGAGTACAACTTGCTGCAGGTGACCGATTTGGGTTGGGCGGTGTTACGTGGCGAACATGCCCCGACGCTATTGAAACCGGCGAGTAAGCGTAAGCGGAACGATCGGAAGCTCGATCCCGGCTCGTGGGATGGCGTCGATCGTGACCTGTTTGAGCAGCTTCGCGAGCTACGACGCGAATTGGCAACCGAGCAGGGTGTGCCAGCATATATCGTGTTCGGTGATGCGACGCTACGTGACTTGGCTCGCAGTAGGCCTTCGACTGTCGACGCGTTGCTGGGTGTCCACGGCGTGGGGCGGAAGAAGTGTGATGACTATGGCGACCAGTTCTTGGAACGCATTAATAGCTATTGCGAGGAGCATCAGGTCGATGCCGACGTCAGCAGCGATGCCGAGGCTGCGCCGCGCGAAACGGGTAACCTCAGTGCCTCGGCAGTTGCCGCCTTTCCGCACTTCAAAGCGGGCCTGTCGATTGCCGAGGCGGCTGCTCAGCTGTCGCGTGCTCAGTCGACGGTGCGTGGTTATCTTGGTCAATTCTTACAACACGAGCAGATTACCGATCCGTCGCCCTGGGTTGACGATGCGACGTGCCGACGAGTGCATGCTGCGATCGACGTGGTCGGAGTGGAGCGACTCAAACCGATTTTCGAGCAGCTGGGTGGTGAAGTCTCCTATGACGAGATTCGTATCGTGGCCAGTTGTGTCGCCAATGCCCGAGCTTGACGGGCAGCCGGTCACGAACGTCGTCGTTAACCCAACCACCGCTGGACGCATTCGGCGACGTCGTCTGCTTCGAGCCGGTCGTGTGCGAGCAACAAATCGGCGATTTCTGCTATGGCAGCCCAATGGTTCGTTTTGCCTAGCAGATCGCAGAGCGACGCAACTTGCTGTTCCAGGTAACGCATACGATTTGCCTCCGACGGATGTAACTGCGCTGCTTCAGCCCATGCCGCGCTCCAATCCTGCGACCACTCCGCGACGAACCCAGGGTGCAAGCGCTCGCCAACATACGTCATCTCGGCTGCGGGGCCAGCCAGCGAGACCAGAATGCCATTCTCGACATGCTCTCGATCGCTGTGTTCTGCGCGCTGCCACGCGACTTCCGTATCGCCATAGCGGGGTGTGCCGTCGTCCCGGTCAGGTTCGATCGTGATGGATAGCACTCGTGCTCCGGTGAGAACCGCCATCCAGGCATGCCCTGCTTCGTGATACGCGGTGAGTTCTGACATGGGTAGATGTTCCGATGGGCTTGTCTTCGCCCACTCTAAATGGCACCAAGCTCCGGGAACTCTTCGCGCAGCGTCTGTGCCACCCGGCGGTC
Organism: Planctomycetota bacterium; assembly: GCA_039184115.1. Taxonomy (GTDB): domain Bacteria; phylum Planctomycetota; class Planctomycetia; order Pirellulales; family Lacipirellulaceae; genus Bythopirellula. The sequence continues at coordinate 87,959 of JBCDBK010000007.1, forward strand.
TGACACGCGGTCGACCGCTACCTTTAGTCGATCTGCAAACGAAGTTGGATCGCGGCAGTGGCGCAGTGCGCGAACAGCGGCGATCGCCGCTCCGGGGTCGGACCCAACGACCACTTGCAGCAAATAATCGATGCACGGCGGTAACCCAAGCAGTCCCATGGCGGTCAGCAGCACGTTCTCGAAGTCGCGGCTATGCCGTTGCTCCGATTGTGTTTGCAGCAATGGAAAGGCGGCTTCGTTGCGTGACTCTCCCAGCGCGAGCGCTGCCTCGCAGCGCACGTCCTCGCTCGGATGAGTGAGAAAGATGCCAATCCTGTCGAGGGCTTCGTTTGGGTTGAGATGGATCAGATCTCTGAAGCACTCACCGAGCACTTCAGGCTCGTCGTCTCCTAGGTCGATCTTAAGTCGCAGCAGGAGTTCGCCTGTTTGACCGCCACCGTGGGCGATGGCACGTGCCGCGCCGGCGCGAGCGGTCTTTTCGGGGTCGCCAAGCAAATCGACCAGTGCGCTCATCGCGCGCGAGTCGTTCAGCTGTATCAACGCGAAGCCGCAGGTCGCCCTGATGGTCGAAGCTGTATCAATCGATCGTCGAGTTGGGTCTTGGCTATAGATTGGTTCATGTTGTTGATAGTGAATATTCTTCAGAAAAAAGTCCGCGTCATCATGTTCCAATGCACGAAGTGCTTGGCAAAGCGGCGTTTTTGCCTCGCAGCCGGGATCAGACTTGACGGGATCCACGAGAAAACGAGCATAAGCATCGCGTAGTTCGGCCTCGAACTGTTCGAGCCGGCGCTGGTCAACGAGCTTGGCGGCACGCCCAACGGTGCGAGGATTCGTCGAGGTTAGCGCAGCAGCTAGCGTGTCGTCGAGGTCTGTCGTGTTTCGACCGTCTTCGATCGCGCGCAAGCTTGCCTGCAATGGTCGATCGTCTGGCATGTGGTCAGCAGTTCGCGGCACACCGTAACAGGTGTCAGGTAGGTTTTGAAACGGAACTTGTTTTAATTTTCAAAACACAAGCATCTTCGGCGTTGCCGGTTTTCGCAAGCACTTACGCCGCAACAGTTTGCGAAGTCACAGCGACACGTTAGCAAGCTCATTTCGTAACACAGCCATCTGCAAGCGTTACAGAAATCTCCACAAGTAAACTGCGTAATCGGTGCGCTGCAGGTGCTCTGGGATTTGCAATTGCCCGGTGAACCGTTGCAAAATGCCGGTATCGAAACGTGTTGATAGGTCGATGGCGAGCCTTGTTACTCTGGGTGGCCGTTCCATTTTATCTGATCACGCAGGCAGCTTCAGCGGGCAGTTTTGGCCGCTTATCTAGTCAGCCGAGGCCTGGGGAAGCAAGCAGCTCAGCAATTTCGGCCGCCATCGCCTGCTGGCCGGATCGTAGATGCCAAACGGACGGGCACAGAATTCCCAGTACGCCCAAGAGATATTTCGTTTCTCCGCTTCCGCGCGCACAAAATCCGTCCACCGTTGTCGCGATACCATGTCGGCTTTTCGGTAAGCACCAAACTCGCCCATGTAGAGCGGCACCTGGTTCTCTTCCGCCCATTGCACAGCCGCGTCCATCCGTCGGGTGACCTCGTCCTGCTCTTGTTCAGTTGCCATCCATTGAGTGCCGAGCCAGGTGCTACTCTCTTTTCCCACCCACGACGCGCCTTGGTGCGTAAACTGGAAAGGTTCGTAGTAGTGGAACGTAACGATGATGTTCTTGTCACCGGTTGGCAGCGTGAGGTTTTTGAGTTGAGAGATGCTGTTCCACTTCGCTGGGCCGACCACGAGCGCGCGCGTCGGATTGGTTTTGCGGACCAGACGAATCGCTTCGTCGAGGTACTCGTTCCAAAGATCGTTGGTGAGCTTGCGGTTTGGCTCGTTGAGGATCTCAAAGTAGAGCGTAGGCGCGTAGTCAGAATAGTGTTCAGACAGTTGTCTCCACAGTGCGAGGAATCGTTGACGGTTCTCGTCGGGTGCGACGTACATCTCGTTAAAGTGGTGCAGCGTCATCACAGCAACCAAGTCTCTGGACAGCGCCTGTTCGATTGCCCAATCGACGCGTGCGAGGAATTTTCTATCGATAGTGTAGGGCGCTGCTGACTCGGCATGGGCCGACCAACGGACAGGGATGCGAACCGACTGAAAACCGGCTTTGGCGATCAAGTCGAAATACTCCTCCTCCAATCGCACGCCCCACCGACCTTCTTCGGGAGCGTCGAGTGCGTTGCCGAGGTTGACTCCGCGTTTGGCGAGCGCATTCCAGTAAAAGGCATCGCGCTGAGCAGAGGAAGTTGGTTGGCTCTCGTTACCGTAAGCGAGTGTGGCAAAGACTAACAAGAGCGGTGCAAATTTCATTGTCGTTAATCAGATGAGGGTGCCGAGTAGAATCAGAACAGGAAACGAGAAGAGCCGGCAGACAACAGCCGCAATAGTACGGCATCGGAGTCGATCTCGCAAACTGATTTAGCCAGCGGCGTGGCGACACACCTTAGCAGCTACCTAGTTAAGCCGCGTAAAAGCGATCTGTTGATGGACATGCGTGATGCTCTCGGCGTTGTCGGGGTCTCGCTTGCCCGTCAGACCAGGCCCCAGCGCTTACGCAAAAACCATTCGCAGCCCAGCATGCCGACCAGTCCGAGAAAAATGGGCCAAGTGTCCCAGAGCGTTTGCTGCTGGCGGATCTCTTCCTCGAATTCGGTTGTGCGAGCCTTGAGCTGCTCGAGCAGATCGGAAAACTCTTCGGGCGCGAGGCCCTGTCCGCCGGCATCAGCCGTGATGTTCGCCAGCGCCGCCAGTAGTGTTGGTTCGGCGGCTGGTTGGTCTAGCTCCATATCGCGATCGGGCACGTTGAAACGCGCCTCGGTCGTGCCGAGAATCTGTCCAGCGTCGGTGGCCGTTACGGTGATTCGATAGTCGCCTGGGGTGGAAGTTTCGTTGAAGCTGGCAATCCGCTGTTCGCCGCGTCGCGACGCTCGCAACGGATAAGTTTCTCCGTCGGGTCCTTCGACTTGAATGTCGAAGTCGGCGGTTGCCAATGGATTTCTTTCGGCGTCTAAGGCACCCAACTCGAAGGTAACGCGACCGCCTCGCTGATAGCGGCGTCCGTCTAATCGCACCCAGACAGATTGGCCATCGGTGTCGTCTTTGCTGGCCAGCCACATGATCAGCTGTCGCCAGAATCGTTGATGTTCTTCGACGTGTCCTTCCATCTGCCATCGCCAAGTCGAGTCGCCTGCAAACGCAAGCGTGCGACCGCTAGCCCACGCGCTCGTAACGAGCAACGGGCGCTGTCCCGCACCAGCCATCTCGGCGATCACCTGCGCCGAGGGCTTGACCGAAGTGCGTTCAAACCGATTGGCTCCGTCAAGGGGTGGCAGCTCAGACCAATCCTCAGCGGTGGGCGAATCGCCGCCCAATCGCATGATGGGATGAATGGTATTGCCAAGCTGCGCGGGAAGCATCTGCAGCGGACCGGCAACGTGCATATCCTGACGAGGGGGCTCGCCAAAATTCTGCCGCTCCGCCCGTCCCAATCTTACCGGAAGCAAGGGTTCGAGGGCCGATCCACGAAATCCGCCCGGTCCGAAGCTGTGAAAGCCACCAAGCATGGCAAGGCCGGCACCAGCCTCGACGGCGTCAGCAATTTTTTCCCACGAAGCGTTATTGAGCGCTGTCACGTCGACATCGCCCAGCATGAATACGTCGAACTCACCTTCTTCCAGCGCCGATCGGATGTCCAGTCGCTTCTTTCGATAGTTCAAAAGGTCGTATCGTACTTCGATGTCGGCGTGCGCAGCGAGCGCAGCACGCACAAAGCGGGGTTCGACGCTTGGCCCACCACCGATTCGTGTGGCGCCGACGAGGTAGAGAACGTTGACGCCACCTTTGAGTACAGAGACGAAAGTGCTTTCGGCGTTGTTTGACGTGACGAGTTCGCCGGCGGGCCAGTCGCCAGTTTGATCGACGATTTGGACAGAAACTTTATACTCACCCGGTACGCGTGGCGTATGCGTGAGCGAAATCGGCGTGCGCGGCTTATTGCGTTCGATGAGCACCTCGCGTGTATCGACGACCTCCATGTTTCCTTCGACAGTTTCCCACAGCAGTTGCGCTTTGAAAGTTTGATTGGCGTATCCGTTGGCACCGACCGTCGCGGTGACGGTGACCGGCGTTTCGGCAAACACGGTGTCACTGACTAGCAAATCGTCGACGCGTAGGTCCGACTGCAGGCCGAGCGAAGGTTTGCCGAAAGTAAACGTGTAGAGCGGTATTTCGTCGACGGCTAGCCGGCGGACGACTGTTTGCGGCGGCACATCGCGCGGTGCAAATGCTCGCTGCGCGCCGTCGCTTAGCAACAACACCGCGACAACGCGCTGCTGAGCTTCTCGATCGAGCACATCTTCTAACGCGGATCCAATGGCTGTTTGCGGGCCATCGGCCACTTCCGGTAGTTCCGGCAGACCGTTGTTGAGTTTCAGCGGCTGGCTACTCTCGTTGAATTCGTAAAATTTGAGATCCCAGGAGTCTGACAGTTCGCTGAGGACTTCGCTTGCGCCGCTGACGATCGATCGCACCGTCTGCCAGCGTGACTCGTTACCTAGCGAATCGGTGACTTGCATACTGCGCGACGTATCGGTCATGACCACCAGCGAGCCGGGCAGCTTGCGTGTGTCGGTCGCGACGAGCGTAGGACGCAACAGGCAGAATAGTAGCAACAACGCCGTGCCAATGCGCAGCGCGCGCAACACAAGGCGTCTTCGACGTGAGAGGCGTTTGCCTGCCGGTCCGACCATCAGTGCGAGGATTAACAGCAGGGCGAGCGCACTTGCAAACCACGCGCCTCCGACCGGTTCGATGGTCCATTCGGTCATGTCTGGGCCTCGCGGTAGAAGCGATTGGCCAGCACGTGTTCTGCGCCCCAAACTAGCGCGACCATCGAAATCAACAGCGGGAACAGCTCTCGACCGCTGCGTCCGATGTCGACGTAGCGTTCGACGTCGATTAATGTGTCGGCGAGCTGTACTTGCTGTTCTGGCAAGACCTCGAGCAACTGCTGCGGATCGACCCGATCGAGCCGGCTTGCGTCCGCAGGCAGGTTGACGCTAAAGCCACGTTTGAGTTGACCGCTCGCGCCACCTGAAGAAACGCGGTAGTTACCCAAATCGCGAGTGGTGCCGATTCGGATCGCGTCCTCGCCGGGAGGCACGGTCCTGCGTAGCGATTGTCCTGTGGGCGGATAGAGAACGAAGTTCGAAACGCGTTGATTCGGCGGTAAGTACAGACGAACCGTTTCGCCGGCGTCGAAGCTAAGTGAGTCGGCATCGCTTTGACACAAGTAGCCGACGAGTTGGTTCATAAGCGGGACGAATGGCCAAGGACTTGCTGGCAGCAAGTTCCAAGGCTCGCGTCTGGTCGGATTTGGCGGATCGGAAACCGGCGTGGCCAACGTGAGGCTGCGACCTTGACCGACTGGGCGCACGAGCAGCGCAGGATCGCTGTTGGCAAATCGCGCCACGATCAGGCTGTCGCCGGTTGGCTTCTCGAATTCCCAGTAGCTGTAGACAGGAAACACCTGCCAGGGAATCGACTCGGCATAGGGACTCAGTGCGGCGAGCGCCGGATGATCGAGACGCTTGGGACGGAGATAGGTTTCGAATCGGGACTTACGCTTCAATTCAGCAGGCAAGACTTGTTGAGCTGGGCCTTCGTTGAAGCTACTTGCGCGTGCGCGTTCGCCGAGAAAAACTCCAACGCCACCGCCTTCGTTGGCGTAGTCGAGCAGTGCTAGCCAAACGGGTTCCGACAGGGGTGGTGGATCGAGCAAGCAGACAGCAGCGTAGACCGAGAAATCGAGCTCGTTTGCGCTGGAGAAACGATCGGTCACACACTGAAATCTTGCGCTTGTCTGCTCGCCGGTACGCAGCGCCGACGGCGAGAGCGATTCGCGCAGAAACAGCGCATCGGTTTCGTTTTCGCTCAGCAGTAAGATGTCGGCGGGTGGGCGCACCTCGACAGTAAAATAGCGTGTGTCGTCGACTGAGAGTGGGTCGCTTGATGAGAGACTCACATAGCCTTGATGCGTACCCATTTTCAGGTCGCCTAGCTCGAAAGTTGCTTGGCCTTGTCCTTGATCAGACAGTTCGACGATTTGCTGACCTCGCTTGAGTGGCTCTTCGTCGCCACTGCCGATGAACAGTTCGAGCAAAGTCTCGTTGCTATTTGCCCCGGTCGCGACAAGCGGCACATTCAATCGCAAAGGTTCGCCTGGGCGCAGCGTCTGCTGCCTGATATCTAGCGGACCGATCGCTAGATTCGTCGGATTGTCGACCCCTACATCGACTAGGTAAATCTGAGCCTCGGGAGTACCTGAGAGCGTTTCGTTGAACGAATCCACCGTCGATTCGCTCCATACTGTGGCGTTGAGATCGGTGAACAGA
>JBCDBK010000008.1:0-90831 GCA_039184115.1 Planctomycetota bacterium
AGACGCACAGCGAATCGTGATTACCGAATCTATCCGTCTTGAGAGCGGCGAGAGCTGGATCGAAGCCCATCCGTCGGACGACGATCAGTTTCATGTCGAGTTTCACCTGGACTATCCCAAAGATCCGATCATCGGCTATCAGTCCGTAGCGCTGCCGATCACCCCTGCGACATTTCGGAGCGAGTTGGCCAGCTGTCGGACGTTTGTGCTGGAGCGTGAGGCGGACATCCTGATCAAACAGGGGCTCGGTACGCATGTCACACCGAAAGATCTGCTGTTGTTTGGCAAATACGGACCCGTCGACAATCACCTGCGCTTCGACAACGAGTGCGCGCGGCACAAGTCGCTCGATCTCGTCGGTGATTTAGCGCTGACCGGCTGCGAGATTGTCGGTCGGGTGAAGGCCTATCGAAGTAGTCACCACCTAAACGCGGCCTTGGCGAGCGAACTGGTCTCGCGATTTGCCCAGGCAGCACCCTTGAAGGCGAGCGCCTAGCGGCTATCGCAAACTACTCGTCCACCACGGACACTCAAGCAAGAGAAACTAGACATGGCAACAAGTATCGCAGCGAACGCATGGATCGACCCGAGGGCCGAAATCGATCAAGACGTCGAAATCGGGCCATTTTGCACCGTCGGCGCCGGAGCGAAAATCGGCAGCGGAACACGCCTACTCAACAACGTGACATTGATGGGTAACGTGACGATCGGTCACGACAACGTGCTGTATCCCAATGTCGTGATCGGTGCCGAACCGCAGGATATCAGCTACCAGGGCAGCGACACTTGCGTCAAAATCGGCGATCACAACACATTGCGAGAAGGCGTCACGATCAATCGCGCCAGCGAAAAAGAAGACGGCGTTACGCGAATCGGCGATCACAACTTTCTGATGGGCAACGCGCATGTCGCCCACGACTGTAAGTTGGGCAACCATATCATCATCGCCAATGGATCACTGCTGGCTGGCCACGTACACGTGCAAGACTACGCGTCGATTTCGGGCGGATGCGGAATTCATCACTACGTGACGATCGGCAGCTACAGTTTTCTGGCGGCGCTCAGTCGCGCACTTCACGATGTGCCACCCTACATGCTGGTCGAAGGTATCGCCGCTAAGCCACGCTGCATCAACATCGTGGCGCTTAAGCGAAATAACTTCTCCGCCGAAGCGATCGATAGCCTCGCGATTGCTAATCGACTTCTGTATCGAACGAAGGTCGGACTAGTGCACGCTCGCGAGATTCTTAGCTCCAAGGGTCAGCTAACACCCGAAGTCGAAAATTTGCTCGGCTTCGTCGAGGGGCAGCAAGAGGGCAAGCACGGTCGTGGTCGCGAACTGAGGAGAGCAGCGTGAGTAAACTGCGTTTGGCAGTCGTTGGTGCCGGACACCTCGGACGAATTCACGCCCGGTTGGCAAACGGCTTGGACGAGATTCAGCTCGTTGGTGTTGTCGATCCGGTCGCTCGCAATCGTGAGTCTGTGACCAACGAAACGGGCGTGCCCGCCTACGAGAATCTGCACGATCTGTTTGGTCTGGCCGATGCGGCCGTCGTCGCGACGCCCACGTCGACGCACGCGGAAGTGGCTAAACAGCTACTGCAAGGTGGTTTGCATCTGCTCATCGAAAAGCCGCTCACGCCGACCGTCGCCGAAGCCGACGAACTCGTGACGCTGGCTAAGCGGCAGCAGTTAACGCTGCAAGTGGGCCACGTCGAACGCTTTAACCCGGCGCTCACATCACTGCAGGGTCGAATCGACGATCCAAAATTCATCGAAGCCCGCCGTTGCAGCAGTTACACGTTTCGCTCAACCGACATCGGTGTGGTCCTCGATCTGATGATCCATGACATCGACGTCGTGTTGAGCCTGGTGCAGTCAACCGTGACCGCGGTGGAAGCCTTGGGTATCTCGGTCCTCGGCGATAAAGAAGACATGGTCAACGCCCGCCTGTACTTTGCCTCTGGCTGTGTTGCCAACTTGACCGCTTCGCGGGTGAGCTACACGCCGGAGCGCTCGATGCAGGTAATCACGCCAACCGGTGCCGCCACAATCGACTTTGCCGGCCGTCGATCGCTAATTGTCGAGCCGAGCGAAGAAGTGCTCACGCGAAAGTTCGACGCACACTCACTCGACGACGAAAAGAAGACGCATTTGCGAGATAACCTTTTTGAGTCGCTACTGGCGATGCGCGAGCTCCCTGCATTGGACGTGAACGCCATCGAACAAGAGCAACTCGACTTCGTGGCCGCGATCCAAACCGGCACCAATCCGCAGGTCACCGGCCACGCCGGGCGCGAGGCGGTTGCGGTCGCCGAAGCGATTATGCGGCAGGTCGAATCGCACGCCTGGGATGGCGTGGCAACAGGTCGCCGCGGCGCGTTCGCGCTGCCACTCTCGAGCACGGTCACGTTCGAAGATTCAAGCCTCTCGAACGACGACACCGTCATCATCCGCCGCAAGGCTGGTTAAGCGCAGGTTCGTAAACATCAGATGCGGATCGTCGCACAAAAGGCAGCGACAGTCGGCTGAAGAGCCTACGCCAGATCCCGATCTTCAAAAAAGATCAGGGCCAGCAGCATCGCGGCCAGGCAATAGAGTCCGCTGTAGAGCAGCGCCGTCCATAGGTAATCGGGCGGAACCGTATTCGAGCCGGCGATTGCCCCTTCGATTTCGTAGTGATCGAGCACCGGCAGCATCACCGAGATCAGCCTGCCGATAAACTTGACGAACACGATCTCGCCGGCTGCCGACTTGACGATGAGCGGACCCAAATGGCCGAGCACGTAAATCGATCCGCAGATCACCAGATTGGGCAGCATTGGCAGTCTTGTGGAGATCGCAATGCTGATCGCCGCCATTACAATCGACTCGAAGAACGCCAGCAGCAGTCCCGGAACGATTCGGATCACTTCGGTGAAGCACTGCTGCCATTCGGGTGTCGTCTTGGCCGACTCGCGCGCGTCGTAGACGACCTTGTACGAGACCGTCAGCAGAAAAAAGATGCCCAAAATGATGAACATCAACACGATCGGCCAGATGATGCCCAGGAACTTGCCGAAAATAAACTGGCGACGGCCCACTGGCTTCGATAGCACGGTGAGCGCGGTCCGACCTTCGATCTCTTCGGCGACCGACACGCTTGCCGTCCAGAGGGCGACGACGATTGCCAGGACTTTGATCAGCGTCATACCCGAGGTCTTCAGCATTTTCACGTCTTCGCCAAACGTGTTGTACGGCACGTAGACAAAAGCGATCAGTGCCACCACGCCGACAATGGTTAGCAGCAGAAAGACAGGCTGCGAGACCGCCTCTTTGGCGGTGGCGGTGGCAATAATCGAGACGCGCGGCGCCAGCCAGTGTAACAGGAAGTAAACGACGTAAAGTCCGATCACGCTGCCGGCGACCAACGGAAGATAGTGGACCTCGGGCATTTCGACGTCCGCGATAAAGGTGCCGTTGACGGTGGTCGGCAGATCGCTCTCGTTGGTCAGATAAATCACCGACACGTCGGATTCAAATCCGCGTGGCGTGTTGCCGCCGGGCGTCCAGGTGTAGGTTTCGTCTTCGACGATCAGCAGTGGGTCAGAATAGCCTTTGCCCTTTTCGACCGTCACGGCGATTTCTTGTTCGCTGTTGATCGTGTAGCTCTGTAATTCGTCAATGCGGAACGGCAACTCGACCTCGAAGTCGGGCGTCTGCGCATCGACGGTTACTTCAAAGTCGACAGCTCCTGCCTCGGTCACTCGCTGCAGCGACGCGACCATTCGCTTCCACGGCATTGTCGGGCTGGCGATCAACACCAGCGCGGCTAGCGCTATCAGCACGTAGCTTACGAGCAGCAGGATCCCCTCGCTGGCCGTGCTCTGAATCGAACGTGCCAGCGGGCGATTGACTAACCAGCAGAGGCCCCAAGCGGCGAGAAGAATTATTGAGCCGATCGTCGCCCCGATGGCGAGCAACCAGATTGGCGTTAGCCAAATAGCCAAGTTGGACATATCTTACAGATTAATAAAAGAATCGAATTTGCCCTCGTTTCCAACCCCATCGAGTTAGCTAAACGGCAGGCACTGAAGTAGCTATGTTAATAACGTAGGTCGAAGTCCGCAAACTCTCCCAGAGCGGGTCGACGATCACAGTCGACGCTACGAATGTGGCCTGACATCTGTTCGGTCAATTCCGCCAAAAATCTATTGAGCTGGTCTGCGGTCCCCTCGGCAATCAGCTCGACGCGGCCGTCCGGCAGGTTCCGTACAAAGCCGGTCACCGCATAGCGCTTAGCGATTGAGCGGGTCGTGTACCGAAAACCGACGCCCTGCACCTGTCCGGTGTAAGTGACCTGCCGACGTTCTGTACCTTGTCTATCCAACGGCGTCCATCCAACGGCAACCTTGCTCACGAAGGCGCTCCGCGGCCTCGAAGTGGTAGCCGCAACTGCTAGCTGAGCAATATACCGCTCCAATCATTGTACAGCTAGGTGTGGCATTCGACGTCCGCATTGACGGCAGAGAGGCGGTTTTCTACTCTCCGCCCGCCATGAAAAGTCCGCTTCGACTCGTTCGATCCGTATTCCCCAGCGTCACGTTGGTTGCCGCTCTGTCCGTCGGCTCGGTGAACGTGCACGCCTGGTCGTTAGCACCGCAGCCAGTCGAGGGAGTCTTGCTGCTGAAGAATAGCAATATTCTGCGCGGCAAGATTCAAAAGGTAGGCCAGCACTACCACGTCCATCTACCCAATGGCAAATTGCAGGTTCGTGAGCAGCAAGTCGAGACGGTCTGTCAGCACGTCGAAGCAGCCTATCAATATCGACGACAACGGCGCGGTGGCTCGTCGGCCGATTCGCACCTCAAGCTGGCATCGTGGTGTTTGCGGCACGACTTGTTCGATCACGCAGACGAAGAGCTGCAACAGGCGGAGAGCATCGATGCTGATCATCCGCGCCTGCCGATGCTGCGGCGCCAAGCCAGCCAATCGCGCAAGCTCGCCGAACAGGCGACACGGCGAGCAGCGAGTCCACCGAAGTCCGCCGAACTCAGACCCGTCGAGCCGGACGAGATCGAGAAGGCACCGAAATGGGCACGGGCACTGTTTGTCCGACAGATTCAACCGTTGATTGTCCAATCGTGCGCGACCAGTGGCTGTCACCAAGCGGGCAGCGAATCGGCATTTCAGCTCAACCGCTTAGCCCTCGACGGTCCTGGGCATCCGGGTGTGACGCTGCGTAATCTCGCCGAGACGCTCAAGCAAGTCGATTTCGAAGACGCCAACGCGAGTCAGCTGCTTGCCAAAGCCAGGCAAGCACACGGCGCAGAACCAGCCGCTACAACGGCGCTAGCGCCCCAAAAACTGCGTGTGCTCAACAGCTGGGTCGAGCAACTCGCCGAAGCTCATCAGCAATTCGACGCCATTCACACCGTTCCCGCGCTTGCCGAAGTCGCATCGAAGCCGCTCACTCCCTCGCTACAGTTGAATCCACCTGCTCAGACGGCTAGACAACCGCGCGAGCCGGTTCGCGTCGCTAGTTTCGCATCGGCCGATCCATTCGATCCAAGCGCGTTCAATAAGAAGTTCGCCACGGTGGCGGCGCCCTCCACGCCTGCGCCCGTCACCGCCGAGCAGCAATTATCGGTGCCTCATGTGCTAGCGCCAAGTGACCCGCAGCCTATTCCGCTGCCTCAGGTGCAATAGCTGGCTCCAGCGGAGTGATGGGCTCGCCCTCAGCTTCAACCGGCGCTGGTGTGCTGTGCGAATCTGTCATTGGGATGCCCGTTCGGCATCCGCATGCGCTGTAAGGACCATCCAGCACGGGCGGTAGATAGTCGCAGCTGTTATCGCAAGCGCAACATCCGCAGGTGGCGACAACCGCAAGTAGCAGCGCGATCAACTTCCGTGGCATCGAGATTCCCTCTGTCACAATTCGTACGATCGCGCCCCCGCGATCGGATGAGTTTCGTCAGAAGGATCTATCGTCCGCCTCGGCAACCGACGATTACCAAAAAAGGCTTCGGTGGCTGCTAGCAATCCACAAAGCCATGGCTGCTAAACTCCCTGAATTGCCAGCGCGTCGTAGATTCGCGGATCAGCCAGCGAATCGGCGATCAGCTGCACCCCGGGAAAGCGATGCTGCTCGCTTTGTCCGCTCGGCACAGCCACTGCAAACGTTCCTGCGGCAACGGCAGCTTGACAGCCGATCTGACTGTCTTCGAGCACCAACGTCTGCTCGGGTGCGACGCCGTGCATTTCTGCCGCCAGCAGGTAGACGTCGGGCGCGGGTTTGCCATTGGCAATGTCTTCGGCAGTGAGTACGAACGAGAACCGCGACGTTAGATCGAACTGCTTCAGCACACGATCGACAAACGCGCGAGTGCTGCTGGTGGCAATCGCCTTCGGGATGTTCGCGCTCTCTAAGCTTGCAAGCAGATCGAGTAAGCCGGGCATAGGTTCGAGCTGATCGGGCAGCAGCGTGAACATGATCTGCATCGACTCAGCGGCCAACTCTTCCCAAGTGTCGTCCAAGTTGTGATAGTCGACCATCAGCTGCAGCGCTTTGTGTGCCTGCCGACCCATCATCTGGTCGATCAACTCGCTGGTGAACTCTTTGCCACGGCGGCGCAGCACTTCGGTACCGACTTGTTGGTACAAGTCTTCGGTGTTGAACATCAGGCCATCGAGATCAAACACGACGGCGCGAAGGCCAGACGAAACTTCAGTCATTCTGGGTTGCCTCGGGCTCTGTGGTTTTGCACGTCGGAGGTGCGGTAGATGATGTAGGACTCATTCGCATAAACGATCGGCAGCCCCAATTGAGGCGATTGTCGCGTCAGCACGTAGTCGAGTTCGTATTTTTCTGCGAGGCCACGAATTCGCTCCGTTCCCTGCACGGCGAGTGAGCCGTACGCGGCGCGCTCGCCAAATTTGTCGATGTAATAGTGCACATCAAACAGACGGTCGCGCCAAGTCAACAGCGCCGCGGCGCTTTGCGGCACATCTTTCCAAGTCACCAGGTCGGACCGACCGGTGTGCCATTTGAACGACTGCGACATACGCGGTACAAGAAACAAGGCATCTTCGCCAGTTTTCTCACGCACCCACTGACAGGCAGCACGAAAGGCAACCGGGTCTCTCAGCTTGCGTTCGGCGGGCGGAACCGGCTGCTCGTACCGCTGTCGACTCAACTGTAGCAGGTGGGCAGAAGGTAGGACGGCGGCTGCGAGTAGCAGCAAGACGCCGACCGAAGACTTGCGTTCGATCAACTGCCCGGCCAGCCAGACGACACCTGCCGCTGTGGCCAAGGGTACCGCGATGTCTGCTAGTCGAAACACGTAGTACTTCAGGAATTTGGCCGCGGTATCGGGTTGATCCCAAAAGGCAAGCTCCCAAGCCAGACCGATCACACTGATCAACAGCGCCGCCAAGGCAAACCGCATGAGCAAATCGAGCGCGCGCCCCGATCGTTGCACCTCGTCGGCTCGCGCCGGTTGCCGTCCGCAGACGTAGCGCAGACAAGCGAAGCCAAACAGCAGGGCACCAAATCGCAGCGCCTTCCTGCCTAATTCGCGGCCGGCCATAGTTAGCGGCGACAAATGATGCGGCAGACGATCGAAGACGTAAATCTGATTCGCTTCGCTCACGACAGCCGCTGAATTTTCACCGGTCAACATCAGTGCCGGTGCAACGCCGAGCATGGAGAGCGCCCCACCCAACAGCAGCGACGGAATCATCGAAACCAACTTGGGGCGCATCTCGCGTGATTCGCACAGCCAGACCATCCCCGCGGCGACCACCGACCAACCACCGACCAGCACGTGAAACGCCGACGCCAACCCCAGACATGGCCAGACGCTCCGCCAGCGTCCTTCAGCCAGGTAGGACAGTCCAAGGAATACGAACGCATAAGCGAAGCACTTGCCCTCGACGCCGCCGATCACCCATTCGCCTGCGAAGTTGGTCCAGTCGATCAAGGCCACCAACACCATGGCGGCGATTACCGAGTAAAACGGTGGTGGCGCAATCGTGCGACACAGCCGCTGCCAGGCAAAAGACAATGATAACCAAGCCGCAACGCGGCCAATCCAAGCGACGACCGGCAGGGCTAACCATTTCGTCAGCACGCCCACGGTCCAGTAGAACGTCAGATGCGCTTTGCCCGACTCGAGAAATAAATCGCCTTCGCACCAATCAGGTTGCCAATACTGCTTGGCTTTCGCCAGATAGTGCGTTTCGTTCACATGCGGTACCGGAGCGCCACCTGCAACGAAGAAGACGGCGAAGATCAGCGCGATCTCTAGCCATCGACGCGTCGAGGCGGGCTGCTGCTCGTACAGTTGGTCCAACATGCCCGCAGAGTACGGGGCAGTCGCGCGACTGTCCAGGGTCGTGTGTGTCTGTTGAACCGCCAACTATGCTAAGTACGCAACGAAACCCTCTGATCTCGTCAAACTAATCTGCAAGCTCCTAGGTGCCCCCTCCCACGCTCGCCAGTTAGTCCCCCAGCTTCGCGAATTCATCTTTGAGCGAAGCATACAAGCTTTGGAACACCGGAAACGCTTTGTTGTACGCGCGTTTGGCTTTCGCGTCGGGCTTGAGCGTGTCGGCAGTCTTGATCGTCGCCTTGCAGGCTTCGGTGATATTCTTGTAGTTGCCAGCGCCGACCGAGGCGAGCAGCGCGACCCCGTAAGCCGCGCCTTCGTCGGCGACCATCGCTGTGACTGGCTTGCCGAAGACGTCGGCTTGCATTTGGCGCCAGAACGGGTTTTTGGAGCCGCCGCCGCCGGCGCGAATCTCACGCACCGGGATGCCGAGTTCCTGCATGATCGCGTAGCTATCGCGTAGCGCCATCGTGACGCCCTCCATGACCGCGCGCGTGACGTGGCCGCGGGTGTGTTTGAGAGTAATGCCTACCATGGCACCGCGCGCATTGGGATCGAGGTGCGGCGTGCGTTCGCCAGCCAGATAGGGCAAGAATTGAAGGCCTTCGCAGCCAGCAGGAATTTTTGCTGCCTCCTGGGTGATCGCCTTATAGTGCGACTTGCCTTTCTCGCCAGCCGCGACGATTTCGTTGTGGAACCATTGCAGGGCACCTGCTGCGGTGAGCGTAACGCCCATTGTGTGCCACTTGCCGCTGACGGCGTGGCAGAAGGTGTGCAGCCGGCCTTGCGGATCGAATTGCGGTTCGTCGCTGTGCGCGAACACGACACCGGAGGTTCCCAGCGACGTGGCGAGCAGGCCTTTCTTGACGATGCCGTTTCCGACCGCACCTGCCGCGCAATCGCCGGCACCACCAACGACCACACAGTCGGTCGAGAGGCCCAACTTTTCGGCGACCTCGGCGGTGAGCGTGCCGGTGACTTCTTCCGACTCGTAGCACTGGGGCAGCAGATCGGCGTCAAGTTCCAACTTGCCAAGCAAGTTCTTCGACCAACGTCGCTTCACCACGTCGAGCAGCAAGGTGCCGCTCGCGTCGCTCACCTCGGTGGCAAACTCACCCGTCAGTCGGCGACGGATTTCATCTTTGGGTAGCAAAACTTTTTTGGTCTTCGCGAAGTTGCGAGGTTCTTTGTTGCGCAGCCACAAGATCTTGGGTGCCGTAAAACCCGTCAGTGCTGGGTTGGCCACCATCTTGATGAGGCGCTTGCGGCCACCGGCGCGACTTTCGATCTCTTCGCATTCGGCCTCGGTGCGCTGATCATTCCAGAGCAGGGCAGGGCGGACCACTTTGTTGTCTTTGTCGAGGAAGACCGAACCGTGCATTTGGCCCGACAAGCCAATCGCAGCCACGTCCGAACGTTTGAGTTTGGCCTTTTTGACAACGGCACGGACGACCTTGATGGTTGCTTGCCACCAATCTTCGGGGTCTTGTTCACTCCACAGCGGTTTCGGATGATGGCAAGGGTAGCCTGCCGATGCATCGGCAAGGATTTCGCCCACCGCGTTAATTGCCAATGCTTTGGTGCCTGAAGTGCCGACGTCGATGCCGATGGTGATGCTCATGTTTGCCCGTGCGTTGCTACGTGTCCCGAATGGTCGCCCTGTCCCAAAAAATTCGCATTGATTAATCAGCAGACCGCGAGCGAAGTCGCGGTGATACCGTTGGCAAGAAACCAACGGCAGACAAAGAAGCCAATGTCCACAGATGACATTGAAACGTAAGACTAACTATAATCCTGATTTTCCGCTCGTCCGCAACAGTTATTTTTCATGATCTTCGCGTTCAGATCTTTTTGCGTACTGCTATTCACGGGCTGTTTGCTTCTGTGCGGGTGTTCGAAGCCCGCTCAGCCGTCGGCGCCCGCTCAGCCAAGCCAGAAATCGTCGAAGCTGACCGTGCTAGTGGTCGACGATCCAGGAATTGCTGCGGGTCTCAAGTTGTTACGCGGCGAGTGGGCGGAACGTTCCAGCGGCGAAATCTCTGTGTTGGAATGGACGGCCCAAGAGCTGCTAGGTGCTGACGATGTGACGGCAGACGCAATCATCTACCCAACGCGCTATCTTGGTGCGCTCGTCGAACGAGAGGCAATTCGACCGGTACGCAAATCAGTGCTTGCAAGCGACGAGCTGGCGCTCGACGACATCTATCCGCTGGTCCGCAACCGAGCCATGCGATTCGGTGCGCAGGTGTTTGCGATATCGTTGGGCGAAGCACCATTGCTGCTGGTCAGCCGCGAGGAAATGGCTGGCTCGCCGGAGTGGCGCGAACTGCGGGCTCCGCTCGGCAGCGAAAAACCAACGCTCACCTATCCGTTAGCGGTTGAGTTCTTGCTGCGTGGCTCGGCTTATGCGCGGCAAGGTAAGCAGCCTGTGCGGTGGTTCCACACCGACAGCATGCAGCCGCAGCTGGTCGGTGAGCCTTTCGTGAGAGCACTTACGGACATGATTGCCGGCGGTAAGCAGGTGGAAAGCGAAATGGCCGACCGACTGTCGATCGGTTGGCCGTCGTCAGCGCGCGGTAATGCGGCCGATTCAACCAATTACGGTGCCTTGCCCCAGAGCAGCGAGGTTTTCAGTCCGCTGCTCAAGACCTGGGAGCCGCCCGATCGACAGCGTGAGGTCGCGTATCTGGGCTTCGCTGGACGGATGGCCAGCGTCACGCGCGCGACGCGCAACTCGTCGTCGGCGTTCAAACTGCTGCGCTGGCTCGCGAGCCCGGAGATTTCCACGCAGCTCAGTCCGCGCAGTGACGCCACCCTGTGGTTTCGCCAGAGCCAAAAGTCGAAAGCGAAGAAATGGCTGGGGGCCGCTCAGAATCCTGACGAAGTCACCGAGTTGGTTGGCCAACTGCTCTCCAGCGGCGACGCCCACGTGCTGCCTCGAATTCCCGGTATCGACGAGTATCTGCAGTCATTGCAGGCGGAAATCAGCGCAGCGATCGATGCCAAAGACTCGTCTCCGGCCTTACTCGAACGCATTGCAGTTGAGTGGAATGAAATTACCGATCGATACGGTCGCGGCCGCCAGGCAGTGGTGTACCGCAGGCACCTTGGGCTTGAGGAATCGACCGATTAGCACGGCAAAAACAGTTCCAATCGAGTTGCTCGGTCTGCTTGGCGGGTTGTCAAAATGCGTGCCAAGCGTTAGCTTCAAGGATTCTTAATTCCCGATCCGTCGCCGCCTATTTGGCAGCAACCACACCGTCTTCGTATCACCGCACGTCATGATTTGCAGCGCTCAGGATGACCAGCGTATTGTGATTACCGGGATCGGGCTGACGGCGCCCAATGGTGACACGCTGGGCGACTTTCGAGAGTCTTTGCTGACGGGCAAGAGTGGCGTTGATCGATACAATATTCGTTACGTCGGCGATACCTTGGCCGGGCAGTGTCACTTTGACGAGCTGAAGTACCAAAAGCGCAAAGAACTGCGCCGCGGCACGCGAGCTGGCAGCGTGGCCATTTACTGTGCCAACGAAGCGGTCGCCGACTCGGGGATCGAGTGGGCGAACGTCGATCGGTCGCGCGTGGGTGTCTATATCGGCGTGACCGAGCACGGCAACGTCGAGACCGAGAACGAAATCAACGAAATTAAGGCCTTCGACTACGATACCAAAGTCTGGTCGCATCATCATAATCCGCGTACCGTCGCCAATAACCCTGCCGGCGAGATCACGCTCAATCTCGGCATTACCGGACAGCATTACACGATCGGTGCAGCTTGTGCCGCGGGCAATGCAGGGATGATTCAGGGCGCGCAGATGTTGATGCTTGGCGAATGCGATCTGGCGATCGCCGGTGGCGTGTCTGAGAGTATTCACACGTTTGGAATTTTTGCTGGCTTTGCTAGCCAAGGCGCACTGGCCGAGAACGAGGACCCGGCGCTGGCGAGTCGTCCGTTCGATCGTGATCGTAATGGCATCGTGGTTTCTGAAGGCGGCTGTTTATACATTCTAGAACGCTACGCCGACGCGGCAGCGCGCGGCGCGAAGATTTACGGCGAGCTGGCGGGCTACGCGATGAACAGCGACGCGAGCGACTTTGTGCTGCCGAATCCCCAGCAGCAGGCACGCTGCATGAACATGGCGCTTGATCGGGCGGAGATCAACGCCGAGCAGGTCGACATTGTCAGCACGCACGCCACAGCGACCACCAGTGGAGACATCCAAGAGTGCGACGCGGTGCGTCGTGTGTTTGGCAAATCAGACAACACCTTGGTCAACAACACCAAGAGCTTTATCGGGCACGCGATGGGTGCTGCCGGCTCGTTGGAACTAGCCGGCAACCTCCCATCGTTCGAAGACAGCGTGTGCCACCCCACAATCAACGTCGAAAACCTCGATCCCGAGTGTGCACTTTACGGCTTGGTGCTCAACGAACCCCGCGAGAAGAAGTCGGTCGACTACATTCTGAATAACTCGTTTGGTATGTTAGGCATCAACTCGGCGGTAATAATTAAGCGCATTTAGATTAGGCAGAAGTATTCACCACGGATTCACTGAGAGCACGGAGGAAAGCTATTTTTCTTCCTCTGTGCTCTCAGTGACTCCGTGGTAAAAACTAACAGGAGTATCAGACGAAATGACATCTGGTGAAATCCGCGAAGAGATTCTCGATATCCTCGAATCGATCGCCCCCGATGAAGACATGACGAGCTTGGACGACGCGATCAACTTTCGCGATCAGCTCGAGCTGGACAGTATGGACTTTCTTGACATCGTAATGGAATTGCGCAAACGCCACCGCGTGCAAATTCCCGAAGACGACTATGTCGAGCTGGCCAGCATGAACAGCACGGTCACGTATCTCGGGCCTTTGATGAAAGACATCCAGAAGGTTTGAGTCGCGTGGCGGGAGTTACGAGTTGAATTCTCGCATCTCGAAACTCACGACTCGTAACTCTTTATGTACGACACCATCATCATTGGCGCCGGGATGTCGGGGTTGGCGGCGGGGATCCGGCTGGCCTACTATGATCAGCGCGTGTGCATTTTGGAGAAGCACACGACGATTGGCGGTCTCAATTCTTTTTACCGCATGCGTGGTCGTGACTACGACGTCGGTCTGCATGCACTGACGAACGTCACGCCAAAGGGCACCAAGCGTGGTCCGCTAGCACGCCTGCTCAAGCAGCTTCGCATCTCACGCGACGAGTTGCAGATCTCGCCTCAATTGGGCTCCGACATCGTCTTTCCCGGCGTGCGGCTGAGATTTAATAACGAATTCGAGTTGCTTCGGTCAGAAGTCGCCCGCGAATTCCCGGCGCAAATCGATAATTTCGATCGAGTCGTTAGCGAAATCGTCGAATACGACGACCTCAATGAGACGCATCAGGCGATCTCCGCACGCGAGAAACTCAATTCGCTGATCAGCGATCCGCTGCTGATTGAGATGTTCTTTTGCCCGCTGATGTTTTACGGCTCGGCTCGCGAACACGACATGGATTGGGGCCAATTCTCAATCATGTTCCGCAGCATTTTCATGGAAGGGTTGGGTCGTCCTTATGCTGGCGTCCGATTGATTCTCAAGCATCTCGTCCGCAAGTTTCGCGGTCTAGGCGGCGAGTTGAAACTGCGCACCGGTGTGCAGAGATTGGCAATCGATGAGGGGCGCGTCTGTGGCGTGGTGCTGGAGAGCGGCGAGGAGATTCAGGGCCGCCGCATTTTGTCGTCGGCCGGCTGGCCTGAGACGATGCGCATGTGCGACGACGGCGAGCCGGTCACTAGTCGTAGTCCGGGGCGTCTGAGCTTTTGCGAGACCATCGCTACGATAGACGTGCAGCCACAGGAACTTGGGCATCGCAGCACGATTACTTTCTTTAACGATTCGCCAAAGTTTGCTTGGACGAAGCCTGACGTACCGGTCGATGTGCGAAGCGGGGTGATTTGCTCGCCCAACAATTTCGACTACGGCGATGCCTCGCTCGACGAGGGAACGATGAGAATCACGGCGCTGGCCAACTTCGACTATTGGAAGAACCTAGACGAGGAGCAATATCAACTCGAAAAGCTACGTTGGTATGATCGCATCACCGACTCGGCGATCCGCTTTGTGCCCGATTACCGCCATCGCGTCCTCGATACCGACATGTTCACGCCGACGACCGTAGTGCGCTTCACAGGCCATGACGGCGGAGCCATCTACGGCACGCCTGACAAGCAGATCGACGGGCGCACGCACCTCGACAACCTCTTCGTGTGCGGTACCGATCAAGGTTTCGTCGGCATCGTGGGCAGCATCGTTAGCGGCATCAGCATGGCGAACATGCATTGCTTGCGCGATTAACGATGCCGACGCGACAACGCACCTACGACTGCGAGGCATAGTAAGCTCGCGGTAGTTGGTTCTGGTAGTCCAAAGGCGCCGAGAATCTGAATTGCCGCGATGTTCGTACTCAACAACGGCAACTGTCCGAAGCCCGAGGCAGACAATCCAATTGTGCGCCCCGCACCGAGTAGGCTCGGTCTTGGTGGAGAACTCGTCACGCGGATGTAGGTCAGCGACGAACCATCCGAGAGTGTATGCGATTGGAGTGGAAAATCTGCAAATGGCGTATCGATGATAGCCGGGTTCTGCCAGCTGACAAAACCTCCCGCCGGCAGTGGGCTGCTAAAGTAGACGATCATTTCTTCAAACTTCTCGACGCGAAACAGATACATCTGGGCAACATCGCCGTTCGGCACTAGACCATCAACAAGCGGAAAGGAAGAGTACAGCGGCCAATCGGCGCCGAACGGGTCCGCCCAAGGGCTAACGGGGTCATTACCGAACGGATTTGGCCCAGGTGAGAAGACTTCGCCTGCTGTATTATTTCCAAATTCGTCGAGGGTGGGTAGCACGCCGCCTAGTCCAGAGTCGGACGTCGTGTTGAGATCTTCGGCCGTGACGCGATTCCAAAATGTGCCGTCGGGCGAGCTAAGCACGCCATCATCGCCCACGTAGCCTGGTCCATCGCCAAAATCGAAGTTAAGCGTCTGAGGAGGAGGCAAGGCTGTCGAACGCTCAGCAGTGGCCGCGAGCGTGAAAGCGACAAACGCGAGGATGGCAGTTCGTCGCATTAAATCCTTCATAAGTTCCCGCCTCCGAGAGATTCGGTGTTGAGCAAGACTGCATGTGCGTCGTGAATCAGGATAGCCCACCTCGCCTTACGCTCGCAACGTTTTTCGCAGATTGGTTGCAGATTGCGGTGGTTTCTCACCCGTCGAAAGTGATCGCAGAAGTTGCTAAACTGCACGTTTTCCAGTTTCCGCCACGACTGCCGTCTATGCCAAAAGATTTTCTCCAAAACGCCAATCAACGTTACGACGTGGTCGTCATCGGCTCCGGGCTGGCTGGCCTCACTTCGGCCAATATTCTTGCTCGACAGGGCCGTAGCGTGTTGCTGCTGGAGCAGCATTACAAACTCGGCGGCATGGCCACCTGGTTCAAGCGGCCGGGCGGACACATTTTTGACATTTCCCTGCACGGGTTTCCCTACGGCATGGTCAAATCCTGCCGGCGGTACTGGTCGAAGGAGATCGCAGATTCGATTGTCCAGCTCGACGGCGTGCGATTCGACAATCCGATGTTTTCGTTGTGGACGAGTTTCACGCGCGAAGACTTCACCAGCCAGCTGATCGAGAAGTTCGGCGTCGAAGAGGATCGCGTCATCGCGTTCTTCGACAAAGCACGCGGCATGAACTTCTACGACGATCAGCAGACGACCACCCGTGAGCTATTCGACGAGTTCTTCCCCGGTCGCGAAGACGTGATCCGGTTGCTGATGGAACCGATTACCTACGCCAACGGTTCGACGCTCGAAGATCCGGCCATTAGCTACGGCATCGTGTTCAGCAACTTTATGTCGAAGGGCGTGTTTACCTTCCAGGGCGGCACCGACCTGCTGATCAAGCAGATGGAGGCCGAGCTAAGAAAAAGCGGCGTCGACATTGCGATCAACTGCGATGCGAAGAAGATTAACCTGGTAGGCGGCAAGGTGCGATCCGTCGAGGTCGATGCGAAAGGGGCAACGCACACGATCGAGTGCGACGCGATTTTGTCGAATGCGAATATCCGCCAGACAATTTTCGATTTGGTCGGCGAAGACAAATTCGACCGTGGTTTCATCGACGATGCTAAAGCGGTACGGCTTAACAATAGCAGCACGCAAGTGTACATGGCCCTGCAGCCGGACGATCAGCTTGATGTGAAAGAGCTAGGCGATCTTCTGTTCAGCAGCACCGCGCCAAAGTTTGAGACCGACGCCTTGCTGTCGCGCGACATTACGAGTCGGACGTACTCGTTCTACTATCCGAAGACTCGACCGCATGCGGATCCGCGCTGCTTGATCGTCAGCAGCACCAACGCCCACTTCCACGATTGGGCCGAGCTGCCCGAAGAGGAGTACGCGGCCAGCAAACAAGACCTCTGCGAGACGACGCTCGATGCCCTCGACAAGTACGTGCCCAACATCCGCGATCGCGTCGTCCACGTCGAAGCCTCAACCCCGCGCAGCTTCAAGCACTACACCAATCATCCGGCCGGCGCAAGTTTCGGCACCAAGTTCGAAGGCCTCGCGGTTAGCCGCGCCTTGCCGCAGCAAATCACCGGCCTCTATCACGCCGGTAGCGTCGGCATCATCATGAGCGGCTGGCTTGGCGCGATGAACTACGGCGTGATTGTGGCCAACGAGGTCGACAGCCAGCTGATGAATAACAACTCGCAATCGACTGCTGGTGTGGAAGCGGCCGTGGCAGAAGATGTGGCGGCTCGGTGAAATGTGCAGCGGCCGAGGGAAGCTAGTCAACGCAGATAGCTATCGGAAAAAAATCCGCGTCCCCCGGTGGTTTCAAAAATCGAAAGTAGACAATGACCCTCGAAGCAATCCAGCAATCCATTCCCCACCGACCACCGCTGATGCTGCTTGGCGAAATCGGCTTACGAACACTGTGTTTTGAGACTTAGCTTTGCTAGAATAGGTGGTATGATCATTCGCGGCCAAATCTCCGATGGTGAAGTGCAAGCCGATGGCAAAGTGCCGCTGCCGAACGGTACACGCGTGATAATCGTGCCGGAAGGTCAGACTGCGCCATTGGCAAATGGACCATCGGTCGACGGCCACCGTGTTCGGTTGCCTCTGGTCGTATCAGAGAGTCCTGCCAGCGTGACGATCAATTCCCAACGCATTGGCGAGATCCTGGACGATAGCGCTTCTCCCTGATGGCGAT
Source organism: Planctomycetota bacterium (assembly GCA_039184115.1). Taxonomy (GTDB): domain Bacteria; phylum Planctomycetota; class Planctomycetia; order Pirellulales; family Lacipirellulaceae; genus Bythopirellula. Next base: position 17,633 of record JBCDBK010000008.1, read on the forward strand.
TCTACCCGACGTCAATGTTTGGCTGGCGATGGCGTTTCAAACGCACGTCCATCACGAATCCGCTAAGGCATGGTTAGCGGCAATTGAATCGCCAATATTTTTCTGTCGACTTACGCAGCAAGGACTATTGAGGATTGCCTGCAACCCTAAGGTGTTCGGGGCCGACGCGGTTACACTCGGTCAGGCTTGGGAGTTGTACGATGCATTTCAGACGGACGAGCGCATCGCCTATCTCGACGAGCCAGCCGATTTGGAAACAAAGTGGCGTCAGTTGACTGAGAATGGTTCCACAAAACCTAACGTATGGAGCGACGCGTATCTCGCGGCATTCTCCATTGCCGCCGGGCTGAAGGTGGTCACTTTCGATCGCGACTTCCTCCGCTTTGAGGGCCTTGATGCAAACCTGTTGACTTAGATTCCGACTATTTCGATGAAGCAATGACGCTCGAAACAATTCAACAAGCCATTCCCCACCGACCACCGTTTCTGCTACTCGACGAAATCGTCGAGCAGTCGGACGAGCGGATTGTCTGCCGCAAGCAATTCTCAGGTGATGAGTTTTGGTATCAAGGGCACTACCCCGACTATCCGTTGACGCCAGGTGTGTTGTTGTGCGAAGCGTCGATGCAGGCCGGGGCAGTATTGCTTTCGAAAATCACCGTCGAGGCTCAAGCAGGGCAGGGCAGTGCGGGTGGCGTCCCGGTAGCCACACGGATGAATAACGTGCAGTTCCGCGCGATGGTCCATCCAGGCGACGAAATCACCATCGAAGTCGACCTCGTCGAGCGACTCTCGAATGCCTACTTCATGAAGGCCAAGGTCACCAACGCGACACAGGGCAAGGTAGCGGCCAGGTTAGAGTTTGCATGTACCGTAGCAGAGCCAGAGAGGAAATGATGAGTTGTGAGTGATGAGTGTTCAGTTTTTCACTCATCGCTCATCACTCATAATTCATCGCTATGCCAGACTTTCTCCAACTCGAAGGCCGCCGCATCGTCGTGTTTGGCGTCGCGAATCGTAAGAGCGTCGCCTATCATGTCGGGCATACGCTCGAGGAGGCCGGAGCCGAGGTCGTCTATGTCGTGCGTTCGGAGTCGCGGCGCGAATCGACCGCCAAGCTGCTGGCCCACGCCGAGGTGTTGGTTTGCGATGTCGAACAGCAATCGCAAATCGATCAGCTCGCGAGCCAGTTGGCGGACCGCTACGAGACAATTCACGGGGTCGTGCATTCGATTGCCTTTGGAGATTACTCCGAGGGGCCGAAGCCATTTCATGAGACCAGCAAAGCGCAGTTGCTGCGGGCCTTCGATATCTCATGCTTCTCGCTGGTCGCGATTTCCAACGCCCTGAAAGCTTCGCTGTCGAAAGACGCGTCGGTCGTGACGATCTCCATATCGACGACACGAATGGCAAGCGAAAACTACGGCTTCATGGCGCCAGTCAAAGCGGCGCTTGACTCGAGTCTGGCCTTCCTTGCCAAGTCGTTTAGCAAGTTTTCCGACATCCGATTTAATGCCGTAGCCCCGGGCCTGCTGAAGACCTCGGCCTCCGCGGGCATTCCCGGCTACGTCGATTCCTACCTCTACGCCGAGCAGGCGACCTTGCGTGGACGTGCGGTCCAGACGCAGGAAGTCGCCAATACCGCAGCTTTCCTGCTTAGCCCGCGTTCCAGCGGTATCAACACGCAGCGACTGATTGTCGACGCGGGGATGGAGGTCAACTACTTTGATCACCGCCTGGTCGAGGGGTTTTTGCAGGGCGGATCCAACAAGAGCGGTTCTGCCGATTAACCCGAAGAGTCCACTGTGGCCAGCCCCCAATGGCCGGGAAATCACCCGCGTTTAGTGCGGTTTTTCTCTGTTCTTTCGTCAGAATAGTGGTAGCTTAGCCAGCTGGATGATATCGTAGAGTAGTAGGCAAAAATAGGTGTTGTCGGACCTCACAGGGATTGATCGGCAATGGTTAGGGATGGCTGTGTTTGGGAACAGCAAAGGCACTCCTCTTCGATATCCATCCGTCCAGGTGGTTCGGGCCGGCAACTCGCGCCTTCGCATACATATCAACTTCCATCGAATAGACCGCCTCACGATGTGAGTCGAACGATGTTGTTGCATTCGTCCGAATTATTGTCTGACGCGAAACTCCATGACTAAAGTGGCGCAGGGCTTTTTAGATTTGGTGAAGCGAAGCCAACTGGTCGAAGAGGACCAGCTGCAGGCTTTTCTAGAAAAGCTTCGCACCAAAGGCGGCGGCCGACTGCCAGAATCGCAAGAGGATTTGGCGGCTGCGTTTGTGGGCGCCGACCTGCTTACCGAATGGCAAGCCGAAAAGTTGCTGGCCGGCAAGCATCGCGGCTTCATTCTCGGCAAGTACAAGCTGCTCGGCCAATTGGGCAAAGGCGGCATGAGCACGGTCTACAAGGCCGAGCACATTCTGATGCGTGCCCGGCGCGCAATTAAAGTCTTGCCACGCGATCGTGTGAGCGACGCTACCTATCGCGATCGCTTTGAACTCGAAGCCCGCGCTGCCGCCAAACTCGACGATCCGAATATCGTCCGCACCTACGACATCGATAACGAAGGCGATACGCATTATATCGTCATGGAGTATGTCGAAGGTCAAGACCTGCACCAACTGGTCAAGCAGAAGGGTGCGTTAAAGTATGAGACCGCCGCCGACTACATCGCACAGATTGCTCGCGGTCTGGATCACGCGCATGAAATGGGGCTGGTGCATCGCGACATCAAACCGGCCAACTGCCTGTTGGATGGCAACGGCGTGGTCAAGCTGCTCGACATGGGGCTGGCTCGTATCGTCGACGACACCGCATCGCTCACCATCGACAACAACGAAAATGTGCTCGGCACGGCCGACTATCTCGCGCCCGAGCAAGCCCTCAACAGCCATGCTGCCGACGCGCGGGCCGACATTTACAGCCTCGGCTGCACGCTCTACTTCTTGCTCACCGGTCATCCGCCATTCCCGGAAGGGTCGATTTCCGAGCGGCTGATGAAGCATCAGGTCGAGTCTCCGCCGAGCATCATGAAAGATCGGCCCGACGTGCCGCCCACGTTGCTGCATATCTGCGAAACGATGATGTGCAAGCAGCCCGACGACCGGTATCAATCGGCCGGCGAGGTGGCTGAACGTCTGGCCGAGTGGCTCGGCGATCGTGGCCAAGACGTGGGCGACAGCGGCAAAAAGAGCGACTCCGGTTCTGGCGGTATCGGCAGCGGTGTGTTCCGGCGGTTCGCCGACTCTATTAATCGTTCGTCCGGCGATTCGGGTAGTGCCGTGCGCAAAGATGTACCCGCGCCGTCAAGCGCCGGCAATCAAGAGCAGCGACCGAAGTACGATAGCAAAGAACTCGAACTGGCACCGCTCGACGAGGAAGTCCTCGACGAAGAAGAGAGTACCGTCAGCAAGGCCGAAAGCAGCACCGACGATGTGGCTGGTTCGATCAATGACACGCTGGCCGACATGCCACAGAAATCGCTGATCGAAGAAGCCTTTGAAAAGCAAGAAGCTGCAGAGGTCGTCAACAAACGCTTCCAAAAAGATCCCAACGAAATCGACCCGCTCCGTCCGCCAGGCTACAAGGGCCCCAGCTACGGACCACCCGCGTGGGTGTACGTCGTCGGCACCCTCGGCGTCGTCGCCTTCTTCGCACTGGTCCTCTTCTTGTTCCTCGGCTGATTCTACGCAACCGAGTTTCTCTACCGCTGCTGACTGGCCAACGAGCAGCGCAACAAGCGACAGCAATCGGGTGCCGCCCGTTGAGCGATAACTCTGCCAGTGTGACGAAGTCACCAAAAGTAGTTATGCAACGGTGATTGAAAATGACTACCGGCGCTTGCTTTGCTTGGCATACCGAAATATGGTTAAGGGAATTCGTAATGCCGCCAGTTGGCCAGTTCCTCTAGGCGTCTGCACGACGTGGGGAATTACGCCGACGAAGTCCCTGTGAGTCCCAGGTTGAATCTCAAGAAATCGAGAGCATTCATAAATTTTCATAAGCGAGCTACAGATGATGCGAATCGCCTGCTACCGAATTGTACGAACATTCCTAACTACTGCTTTAGTGTTAAGCGGTAGCTTTATAGGCAGATTCGGTCTTTGCCAGACGCTGCCATCAGGTACGCTGCAATCTCCACCATTGGTGATTGGCGCGGACAATTCCGTTGGAAATGACACACAGCTCTTCCTACTTGAGAATGGAGGAGTTGGCTTGAGGTTTCAAGCAGGCCTTCCTGGCGGGAACAATGTAAACACACTTGTTGGGATCGATGGTGGTTCAGTTAATGACAACTTCAGCGTGAACAATGGTGCAGTTGTTCAGATGACTTCTGGGATGGTGTCCAATTTTGCAACAGTCAATACCGGTGGGCTGTTCGAACTCTTCGACGGGACCGTAGGCAACCAGTTCGACGCGGTTGGCGGACGCATTCAGGTATCAGGGGGTACCGTGGGCAATGGCATGTCCGCAGAAAGCGGTGGCGAAGTGGCAATTTCCGGGGGAACGGTTGGATTGGGAGTTGTGGCTGGCGATGCTGGGGTGGTCCGAATTAGCGGAGGGACCGTCGGCAGCGATGACCTGAATGAACTCACACAAAGCTTGTCAGTAATCGACGGAGGCGTGGCGCTTGTTTCTGGTGGCCTTGTGGGTAAGCAAGTCACCGTTCAAGCCGGCGGTTCGGTGTCCATTCAAGGCGGCGCTCAGGCAGGTGAGTACAAATCCCTCGCAGGCAGTACTACCACGTTAATCGGCGATAACTTCGTCATTGATGGTCAGCCCGTTGATAACTTGCCGCTTGGGGGCGCTCCGCTTGCTGTAGAACTCTCGCCGCAGAGCGTGCTGAGCGGCGTGTACCAAGACGGAACGGCATTCACGTTCTCACCCGCATCGCAACAGGTTCCGGAGGACGGTGACCTTTTTGCTCCTGGCACGCTTTTTCTGGCACGGCAAGATGGCTCTCTCCAGCCGCCCTTACCGGGCGAAGTTTCGCTTCCAGAGGCTGGGCGTTTCCTGTCGCTACGAGCGGGCCAAACACTGCGCTTGTCGGGCGGTCAAACGCTTCATGCTCATGCGACAGCTGGGCGCGGGAGTACGACCATAATCGAGTCTGGGGCAACCGTCCTAACTGGCTTTGAGGCGGTAGGTGCGAGTGTTGTTGTAGAAGGTGGTACGGCCGTCGGCACTTTCAGTGTTCTGGACGGTGCCAACCTCGTAGCCACCGGCGGGGATCTCGGGGGACTTAGAGTGTTCAATCAAAGCAGTGTGCACGCGACTGGCGGATCTGTTCGCGCCTCGGGCTTGACTGTGGTTAATCAAAGTGTAGCGCGAATTGATGGAGGCCGCATCCTTACCGCCACCATAGAGAGCGGCAGTTTTGTGGAGTTATCAGGTGGTGCTTCAATCGGCGGAGCGTCAGAGATGTTTTCCTCGGCACTGCTTCTAGAGGACGGTGTGGTTGGAGATGTGTTTAAGGTTTTCGATGAATCGCTCGTCATTGTGCGTGAAAATGGCGCTATTGGAGAAAGAGCCGAACTACACACGGGAAGCTCACTTTTCGTCGAAGGCGGAACCTTGGGAGATCGCTTTGAGGCCAAACCTGGCACGCTAGTTCAGATTGAGGGCGGCCAGATTGGCGAGCGATTTAATGCCGAAAGCGGCAGTGTGATTAACATCTCCGGCGGCGTGATTGGGGATGACTTCGATGCGCTGTTTGGTTCGGAGATCAACATCTCGGGCGGATCGTTCCTGGGAGACTTCGACGCATTCTCCGGTAGCGAGGTGAATATTTTCGGCCAGTCTTTTTCTGTGAATGGAGTTCCCATATCAAATCTTCCACTTGGTGAAGCGATGGCGTTTGACGACCGAAATGTGACGTTAAGCGGAGTTCTAGCCAACGGTGAAGACTTTTCTTTTACTCTCGACACAGACTTCTTCTTTAATCCGAACCCAAACTTCGCAGTCGGGACGCAGCTCAACCTCACTCGTCTCATTCCAGGCGACTACAACCACGATGGGGCTGTGAACGAGCTGGATTACGCGGTATGGCGAGATAGCTTCGAGACACTCGTCGGCAGTGCCGGCGTCGGCGCCGACGGGAACTTTAACGGATTCATAGATACGATAGACTACGCCATATGGAGGACAAATCTCGAAGGTACGTTCCACAGCATCGATGTAAACGCCGACGGTCAAGTTGACGAAGTTGACCTCGATGGTTGGGATTTCGCGTATGGGTTCGTGAGCGACGACCTTAGCCCGTTGCCGGGCGATGCGGATCTAAATGGCGCCGTCAATGGGCGCGACTTTCTTGCCTGGCAACAATTAGCCACGCAGCCGAGCGGCTCGACCAGCAACAGTCTCGCGATTCCAGAGCCGCAGACCGCTTACTTGCTACTCTTATTGACTGCGCTAGCATCTGGCAGTCGAAGTGTCATAGCTCGGCAATAATCGCCACCACCTCTCTGCGCCTCTGCGAGAGGCTTTTCATCCGGCCAACAATCACACGCGCAATCGCCCCCACGAGTTGATAAAATCAGCCAGCCGTCTGTTCTCGGCACACCAACGTAAAAACCACCTGACGCAGAATATTGAAACACCAACAAGTAGCCAGATTTACAAAACTACTGCCCAACTTGCGATCGTGAACTTCGCAACCAGCTACTACCAAAGCACTTGTGAAATCCGCACCGGCACGAGCCTGCCGAGTTCTGTAATTTTGCAAGGCGGTCTACGAAATTTGCAACCGTGACACAGCGCGAAACCACTGCTTTTGCAGGGCCTCGGGGATTGTGGAAGCGGAGTTTTGTAACGGGCGATTTGCAAAACTGGCGCGCGTGGCAAAGGCCTGCCGCTTAACCACCCATCACGCGGCTCGATTGCCACTCGACGCCAAGCATTTGGCAGTTGATGCCGGAGCCAATGCCGAGCAGGGCGACGCGGTCGGCGTGGTCGATGTGTTTCGCTTCGAGCGCCAGCGCGAGTGTGAGCGGCAAGGCGACGGCCCCCGTATTGCCGAGCGTTTCCAGCGTGGCGAAGTCGAGCGACGTGTCGAGTGACAGCGCCTCGAACAGCAGTTTGCGGTGGGCGACGCCGACTTGGTGGCAGACGGTCTTGGTGATGTCGGAACGTTGCCAACCGGCGGCGGACAGAAAACGCGAAAACGTCTCGGCTCCGGTCGCGACGCCTTGCCGCATGAGTTCTTCGCTGTCGGTCTGCATGAAGTTTTCCAGACCAGCGCTTTGGCAGAGTTGATGGTGCTGGGTGCGAGCCAGCGCTGCGGCGGAGGTGAGACGATTGCCGGTCTGACTGAGTTCGGCATCGCAAAGCACGGCGGCGACGCTGCCGGAGCCAATCGTCAACGAAGCGACCAGCGGTTTGATGTCTTGGCGGGTGAGGGTGAGATCTTCGTTGAGCCGTCGCACGGTGTTTTCGACCAGTTCGCGACCCGTTTCGGTGCCAACGACCAGGGCGGCCTTGATCTGACCAAGTTCGATCATGTTCGCCACTTGCAGCATGCCGGTAAGGATCCCTAAACACGCGTTGGACGTGTCGTAGATGAGGCAATCGGGTGAAAGATCCAATTCATGATGGACGCGGCAGGCGGTAGCGGGTTCGAGGTGATCGCGACAGACAGAACCGTGAACCAGAGCGCCGATCGACTGACGATCGATGTCCGCGGCGCGCAGGGCACGGTCGCCGCTGCTGATGCTCGCTGTGCTGGGCGGCATGCCGGGCTCAAAGAATCGTCGCTCGCGGATGCCTGTCATGAGTTCTAGGCGACCAGCGGGCAGACGCAGACGCTCGTAGACGGGCGCGAGGTTTTGCTCTAACGCGTCGGTGGTGATCACTTCGGATGGGAGCGTGTATCCCAGCGATTCGAGGCAAACTCGCCGATATTGCATAGAAAACCGATTTCGAGGGACAGAGTGCGAACGCAATCGCTGCGGTTATTCGGAGCAAGTGTGGACAGCAGACGCGAACTTACCAAAATACAAAGCCAAGAAACGTACGTAAACGGGCGAAGAACCTAATAGGACGGACGCCGTCGCCGTGAGTGACGCTAGCGAGCGCAATCCATGAGCACAGACACGACCAAGACCGACCATCGACAGCGCGACGTGTATGCTGTACTGTTCGCCCTGGTGCTGCCGACTTTCGTGACGCTGGCGTACTTCGTTTGGTCGGACGGCATGCATGCTGGACTGCGGCAGGGGATCTATGCCGTGGCGAAGGTGGTTCAGTTCCTGCTGCCGATCGTGTGGGTGGTGTTCGTGCAGCGTCAGCGACCGCGATTTGGGTTCAAATCGCGAAACGGCCTCGTGTTGGGCATTGGCTTTGGCGTAGCGGTGTTGGTAGCGGCACTGGGCTTGTATCACGGCTGGCTAAGCAAGTCTGAAGTGTTCGTCGATGGGACGGCCGCGATTAGAGAGAAGATCGCATCGCTGGGCGTCGGGTCGGTGTGGCGTTTCGCGGCGATGGGCGTGTTCTACAGCCTCGTCCACTCGCTGCTGGAGGAGTATTACTGGCGCTGGTTCGTCTTTGATCAGCTCAAGCGGCTGATTTCTGTGGGCGGAGCAATCGCGGTGTCTTCACTCGGTTTCATGGCCCATCACGTGCTGGTTGTGGGTGAATTTTTCGGCTACGGCAGCCCATTGACCTGGCTATTATCAGCCGCCGTGGCGATCGGCGGCTGGTTCTGGGCGTGGCTCTACCATCGGAGCGGATCGCTGATTGGTCCCTGGTTGGGGCACCTGCTCGTGGATGCGGCGATTTTTGTGATCGGCTACGAGATAGCGAAGCCGCTATTTGGAGGATCTTGAGGTGCCTGAAGAGTGACGATGTTGCAAGCCGCACTGACGCCCGCCATGTTGTGCAAGCAGGAGGGATTTGACCCAATATGTGTGATTTGCTTGCCATCATGTCGTTTTTGGATAGATTCGGCAGCAGACTTGCATTCCACAAGTGGCCCGGTGACACGGCCAAACTACCCAAGGGAGTCTTTGAGGCCACCCCACAGACCAACTGACTGGGGTCATGAGATAGGGAAATCGATCCGACACAAGTCCTGAGCGGTCCATCACGCCGACTGCTCGGACCCTGCGGAACAGGGTGGGGAATTGCGTCGGTTTCGCCTCAACATCAATCGGAAACGAGCCTGGTAAGTTCGTAGTTGGCCAAGGATGGTCTCAGTTTCGGTGAGCAGCGAAATGAATTGCTGCTTGGCGGGACAGTTCTACCGCGGCGCGTCCATTGATCGCAGGCTATCACGCTTGCTAGCGTACGCTTGCTGGCGACGACGCTCGATGCGAAGTGTTGTTTCGTGTCTGATCGATCTTTCTAGGCTCGTAGTCCACAATTTCTTGGGACGTCGCGCACGGCATGCAACGCATGTCGGAAAGGGAGTTTAAGAGTGATGACAAAGCCATTGATCGGCGTTAACGCAGACTTTCGACCACCGCAGGGTGATTCTCCAGCGTTTACTTATGTAGCTTCGGGGTACTACGATTCGATTCTCGAAGTAGGTGGAGTCCCGGTGCTGATTCCGCCGTATCAGACCGAAGAAGACATCGATGCCGTTCTCGAACGCTTGGACGGTGTGCTGCTGGTCGGCGGGGCCGATCTTGATCCCAGACGCGACGGCTGGATGCTGCACCCCACGGTGCGTTGCCAGGACCCGCGCCGCGAGTCGTTCGATCGCTGCTTAGTTCGCAAGGTTGCTGAGCGCCGCATGCCTGTGTTCGGCATCGGAGCTGGCATGCAGCTTCTCAATGTTTCGCAGGGCGGCAACCTGTATCTGCACATTCCTGAGGACTTGCCAACGGCGTTGCCGCACAAAGATCCCCTCGACGCGTCGCATCGTCATACACTTGAGCTAACGCCCGGATCAATCATGGACCGCGTCTACGGCGACGGCGAATTGCGTGTCAACAGTATGCACCACATGGCCGTTGACGAAGTTGCGGCTGGCTTCGAAGTGACGGCTCGTTGCCCGGACGGCGTCGTCGAGGCGATCGAATGCACGATGTCGGATTGGTTTGCGATGGGCACTCAGTTCCATCCGGAAACCGAGACGGCATCCGCTCTCGATGTGCGAATTTTCGAGGAGTTCCTGGCAGGCGTGGCCGAGTACCACGGTGCGATGCGACTGGTCGCTTAGTCGTTACCAGATTCCCCCTCGGAACAGATGCAACACTCGGTCACCCCGCCCCGTCACTCGTTGATGGGAGATCGAGTGGAGGCCGCTCGATACGGATGCGAGCGAATGACCCTTGGACTTGGCGTCGGCAACGGAGGCCGACGCCAAGTTCATTTTCTGATGGATGAGCTGCCGGGCTAAACTGTGTTATTGCTCTATTATTGAGCGTCAAGCAGTGCTACGAATTCCCGCATCCACGCGGGATTCGCCGGCCAAGCGGGGGCGGTCACGAAGTTTCCGTCTACGCACACCGAGTCGAGCCCTTCGCTCGGCTCGTCCCAGATGGCTCCAGCGCGGACCAGCTCTGGACGCAGCGTCGGATAAGCCTGGCAACGTCGGCCCTTCACGACGTCAGCGGCGCTAAGCAAGTAAAGGCCGTGGCAGGTAGCCGCCACAGGCTTGGCGGTTTCTGTAAAATGCCGCACGATGGCGAGTACGCGTTCGTCTAGTTGCAGGTACTCTGGAGATCGTCCGCCGGGAATAACCAAGGCGTCGTAGATTTCTGCATTCACGTTGTCCCAGTTGGTATTGACTGGGAAGTTGTGGCCTCTTTTCTCGCTGTAGGTTTGGTGTCCTTCGAAGTCATGGATCGCCGTAGCGACGGCTTCGCCGGCGCGTTTGCCGGGACAAGCGACGTCGACGGTGTGGCCCAGCATGATCAATATCTGTAGCGGCACCATCGCTTCGTAGTCTTCTACAAAGTCGCCGACGATCATCAGTACCTGTTTGGTTGCCATCGTGACGGTCTCCTGGTTAGCTGGCCTGCAAGAATTCGGGCATACGCTGGACGGTGCCATTGGCGTCGACACAGGCGATTGTGCTCTTGCCTTCTGCCAGGAGCGCGTTGTCGGAGCTGCGTAGCACTCGATAACTGTGGTCAATTCGCGCTGTGGTGGCTCGTTCGACCGTGGTTTCAATTCTCAGCGTGTCACCGAACTTTGCCGGCAACTGGTACTTGCAGCTAATGCTATGCACGACCAGCAGGATTCCGTCGCGTTCCAGGTCGGCGTAGTCGTAGCCGTATGCCTTCAGCATCTCTACTCGTGCTAATTCAAAGTACTGAAAATAGTTGGAGTGATGGACGATTCCTTGGCCGTCGGTCTCGTAGTAGCGGACTTCGATCTCGATATCGTGTTGCATGGGTAGGTGCCGGTGGGTGGGCGACGGACTGAGGTGGGGGATCGGCGAGTTCCGCATCGTAGCTCATTCAATCTGGCAGGCCCAGGCGGGTGCCTGTCTTCGTTGCAATTTAGTAGCGAGAAATCTATACTGGCAACGATTTTATGACGATGTTGGTCAGGACGAACTGCAGGAGCCCGAGCGCGGGACACAGTTATGATGCATGACGATGACAACCCCAGCGACGACGACCTCGGCGACGACGGTTTCTCGGGCGGTGCGGGAGCTGGCATCGACTTCGCAACCATGCGTGGACGCGATTATCCTTCGATTCGGCAGTTCACGGTGTTTCTGGAGAACCGCGTCGGCCAACTTCTGGAAGTGGTGCGAAGGTTTGAAGGCAGCAACGTGCGTATTGTGGCGCTGACGATCTCGGACTCGGCCGAATGTGCGGTCGTCCGCTTTCTCCTCAGCGATCCAGAGGCGGGACGTGAAGTGCTCGAGCGGGCTGGCTTGGCGATCGTCGAATCGGACCTGATCGGAGTCGAACTCCCTGACAGCCCCCAGCCGCTGCTGCAGGTTTGCACGGCGCTGCTTCAGGCCGAGATTAACATCTCCCAGGTCTATCCACTTCTCTCTCGCCCGCGCGGTTGCCCGGCTGTCGCACTGATGGTCGATAACATCGAGATCGCGCTCGATACGCTTGCCAACAAGGGCTTTACGCCAATTAACGAAGATGACTTGAAGGCCTGTGAATAGGTTACGTGAATAGACCGCGACGCGAAACGCTAGCTTCTGCCTACAGCTCAACGATTACGACCACCTTCGATGCCCATCCAAGTTACCTGTCCAAGTTGTCACGCGCGGTTCAAAGTTGGTGACCAGCACGCCGGCAAGACCGGTCCGTGTCCAAAGTGCAATAAGCCAATCAAAATTCCCGACGCGGGCGACGAAGTCGTCATCCATGCGCCTGAGGTCGAAGCTGGTGCCAAAGATGCGACCGGCAAGAACGTCCTTAAGCCGATCAAACGCAAAGAAACGAAGATCAGCCTTAATGTCTCCGTAGCGACAGTCGGCCTGGTCCTGCTAAGTATTGCGATTGCCTGGATGCTCGGGGGCGATGCACTAGGCGACCAGCAGATCTATGCGCTTGCAGGCGGTGCCGTATTTCTAGGGCCATTGCTGGCGTACGCTGGCTATACATTCTTGCGAGACGACGAACTAGGCGTGTTCGACACGACTAGTGCGGTAATCCGCTCCGTTGCCTGCGGTTTCGTCTATGCCCTGCTGTGGGGAGTTTACATCTTCCTGGGTACTCAGGTGTTTGGTGATGAGGCTTTTGAGCAAGGACTCGAGATGGTGCAAATCGTCGGACTCGGTGTGGTATCACTTGGTATTGGCACGTTTGCCGCTTTCGTGAGCTACGACTTTGAGCCGATTAACGGATTCTTTCACTACATGCTCTACCTGCTCGTGACCATTCTGCTTAGAGCGGTGATGGGACTGCCATTCATTCCGGGTATGGGCGTTACGACGTAGGCACGAGCTATGCGTAGTCTGCCGGAACTTGCCGCGCTGCGTTACAGTCGAGGGCTGGTGCGCATTCCACCGGAGATCGACGTCCCACTAACACCGCGAGTACAGCGACTAATCGATACCTCGCAATTTCGGCGTTTGGCAGGAATTAGTCAGCTCGGCCTGGTAAGCCTCGTCTATCCGGCGGCTAACCATACGCGCTTCGAACACTCGCTAGGCGTCTATCGGATGGCCTTGCTATTTCTCGATCGCTTTGCCGACGACGAGCGCTTTGCCGCAGTCGTAAATCCAGCCGATGCCGAGCGGTTTCTCGTCGCGGCCCTCCTGCATGACGTTGGCCATTGGCCGTTTTGCCATCCCATCGAAGATGTGTCGCTGCCCGAGGTCCCTAAACATGAGCAGTTTGCTGCCAAGTTCTTGCGACAAACCGAGATTGCCAACGCGTTGAGAGAGGACTGGAATCTCGAAGCCGACGATGTCGTCTCGTTGCTTTCGGGCGAACCACTGACAGTTGCGGATAGGCTGCTCCAGAGCTTATTGTCGGGTCCGATTGATGTCGACAAGATGGACTACCTCATGCGTGATAGCCTGCATGCTGGGGTGCCGTACGGAAGAAACTTCGACCAGGCGCGACTGATCCAGAGTCTGTGCCTCAACGAGGCCGGCGACGGCTTGGCGATCACAGACAAAGGCAAGACGGCAGCCGAGATGATGGTGTTCGCGCGCTACGTCATGTTTAGCGAAGTTTACTGGCACCACGCCGTCCGCTCGGCGACGGCGATGCTGCAACGTGCGTTTGTGATGATCGGCGCGCAAATCGACTACGACGCCACGTTCGTAATGACCGAGCGACCGATGATTGAGCACCTGCTTTCCGTGTCGGGGGAGGGCCCGGTTCGAGGCCTGCTTGACGGCCTTTTCGGTCCAACGCGTCGGCTGTACAAACGCGTCGCGCAATTCAGCCTGTACCACGAGCCTGAGTTGTACGATCTGCTGGCACGCCGCCCGTATTCGTGGCTGACTCGCTGCGCAGAGAACTTTGCCGCAGCGGCGAGCAAGTCGCTCGGCCAGCCTGTTCAGCCGCACGAAGTTCTGTTTGACGCGCCGCCGGTGAAGTTGGAAGTGCAGTTTCAGATCGATGTGCGATTTCCGAAAGAGAACTGCTACCGTCGTCTGGGAGAAATCTCGCCTGTGGTCGAAACTTTGGCAAAGCAGCAGTTTGACGACTACGTCAAGCGGGTCCGCGTTTTCGCAGATCCACGATTGGCAAGCGAGCTTGACCGGCACGGTAACCTCACGGGGCTAGTGCGTGAGGCAGTGTCCGCGACTGGCTGCAATTAGGTCCTCTTACGTGCGGTTTCAATCGGTCAATTCGCCGGCTTGTAACACCAAACGAAATCTTTCGCTTAGGTCCTGGGCGGGCTAACGCTGTTGTTTTCTCATAGCGAAAGGGCGAGTCAAGATGAAGATCTGGACCAATTCAAGCAAAGTGGCCGTGTGCGCAACCGTTATTCTATCATGGTATGGAACGAATCCGGCGAATGCTCAAATCTCCTCTGCAGAAAGTCCGAAAGTCGCGATGAACTACGTCGAATTGCCTTCGACGATCGAGGAGTTGCGATTTGCTTTTTCGGTCGCAGACGGCATCGCCGTCGAGCACCGGTGGATTGCTGAAGATGTGGGTGCTGCCGCTCCAGCGAACTACGAGATCGCTAGGCTAAATGCCATCACCAAGCGGCCGCTGAACCTGGCACGTCTGTCGCGCCCGACCAACGGCTGGCCGTTGGGACTCTACCGGTTGGAACTTGTGCACAATAAGCAGGTGTTTCACACAGTCCACTTTATGGTAGAAGATCCGAAGTTTCTGGCCGGCACCAAGACGCAATTCGTCAAAGCAGCGAATTAGAAATCTTCGTTGAGCGGACGGTCGCTGTACTATGTTCGCCGGGTCCGCACAGCGGCAATCCCGTCCAGCGTTCGTCGGTTGCGTCGCCAACCTAAGAGAATCTGCCACCAATCCAAGGAATTCGCGCCGCACGCGCATCGCTTTGGGTATTCGGTTGTTAGTGGCGAATCGAACCAAGCTCGCCCCCAGCTAGAGCGACCAAATGCGATGTCGTTCGCCGCCGGGTGCTCTTCGAGCTTGCAGTCCTTTCGCCTTCGTAACCAATGGGTAGAGTCACTTAGTATGAGGAGACGATGCGATGAGGCGTTCATTTCAGTTTGGTGTATTGGCATTGAGTCTGATCATCCTTTCAAGCCGATCGATGGCAGGTGAGCCGGCGCTCACGTTTACGGGTGGAATCGTGTCTGATATCACCAATGATACGGTCGTTGGTTGGCGTTTTACTGCGGATGCAGCTGTGACCGTCGATGCCTTGGGCATGTACGACACCGACGGTGATGGATTTCGGACGGCAACGGAAGTTGGGCTGTGGGACATTAACGGGGCGCTGCTGGCGACGGCAAGCGTGACTTCGGCCGATCCGATTGACGCCGGGTTCCGCTTCTCACCAATCGCTCCGCTAAGGCTGACCGCTGGTCAGGACTATGTAGTCGCCGGCACTCTCAATGCGGACACGGATGGGGACAACTACGTTTACAACGTGCAAGCGACTACTGTTTCTGGAATTACGTTCGTCGATAGCCGTGCCATTGACACGTCGACTTTGCAGTTCCCGACAAGTTTTCTGGGCAACCGGCAAGGTTGGTTTGGTGGTAACATCTCAGTGGTCCCAGAACCAAACACTTTTGCCCTGGCCGGGGTATCCGTGCTTGCCATGGCCTGCCGACGGCGACGGAACTGAAGCAGTTGCGAGATGGCCGGCTATGCAGCTCGCGACGCAAGCCAGTGCTCGACAGCAGGGCCTCTTTCGGGAGGCCCTTTTTTTGCGCAGTACCATTGCTCCGGGATTTCCGCCGAATTGCCGCGAACTTGAGCAGACGGTCGGTGTGTCTAGATAATGTTGCCCGCGATTAGCTGGGTTAAGCCGCAATTTGGAATTGCGGTTCTGAACATAAGTTGATTGTTGAATAGAGTTTATGCTCGGCGCCTTCCCAGTCGACGAAATCCGGGCATACAAATTGCTGCTAGCTGTTTTGACGGATTCACACCGATGTCTCTTCAACACCGAATCTGGGAGTTGGTCATGATGATCAGCCAACAAACAAGTAACCGCGCTTCGCATCTCGAATCGAGCGAAGACACACAGATTAGTCGCACTCCAAGCAGCGAAACCGTTGCTCGTGGCGCGACCAAGGAACGCGAAGCCGAGATCTCTCGTCTGACTTGGGCAGTTCTTGATGGCAAAGCAACGAACGCCGAGCGCATGCGCCTGGCTGAACTTGTCAGCGCGCAGCACAGGCAACACTAAGCAGGCCTTCGCAGATTTTCACTCCTGATAAACTGGAGTGTCTGCGTTCTCTTTGCCGATAGCTTAATCTGGACAGAACAGGGGTTCTTGTCCGGCTCGCAATGGACGCGTGTCATTTTACCTGCCGACTGCGTGTCGAGCGCCTGAGCGACGCTTGATGCGGCCCCCCAGATGGAATCAGCCAGTCCCCGCCCCACCCAACTGGCTGCACGTGGTAAGCATGACGTCCAACAGCCCGCACTACTTGCTTTTTAGTGAAGCAAGCAGTGCGTCAAAATCTGACCGGTGTTCCCTCCCCACCTGGCGCTTTGTGCTGCAGAACGTAGAAAGTCAGCGACGCTTTTCAGCGGCTGATTCGGAGCCCTGCGACTGCGGCGAACGGCTGGAG
Source organism: Planctomycetota bacterium (assembly GCA_039184115.1). Lineage (GTDB taxonomy): Bacteria > Planctomycetota > Planctomycetia > Pirellulales > Lacipirellulaceae > Bythopirellula. The sequence goes on from JBCDBK010000008.1 coordinate 34,261, forward strand.
CTGCTGGCGGTCGTCCGAGGCCTAGAAGCCTTGGACGGCCCGTCCCGTGTGACGCTCGTCACCAAGAGTCGCTATGTGAGTCGCGGCATCAAGAAAGGACTCGCCGAATGGCGTGCGAACGACTGGAAGTGGGAACGCTTCGGTCGCATCGTGCCAGTGCGAGATACCGACCTCTGGCGTCGCGTTGATCGTGCGCTTCAGTTTCATCAAGTCAGCTGCCAAGCGTGGCAATTCGAGTCGATTGAGGTCGAGCAAGAATCACGCTTCGACTTTGAAGTCGATCGCGGCGAAATTCCCATCATTTCGCCAAGGTCTCGAAGACGAGTTGACGCGCCCCATCGATCGCGTGGCCCACGAGTCGTGCAGCGACTCAAACGTCGGGCTCGGTCACAGGCAGCGAGTTTTTCGGACGCCATTCGCTCGGTGACCCGGCCCCTTCAAGACGCGGCTGCGACCGCGACTTAACGGAAAGCCTACGGACAGAATTGCCCGATATTCCTGCCATCCGAGCAAATCGGCGCCAGAAATCGATGCCAAATACCACATACTAGAGCCGAAAATCCCGCCGCGGGAAGCATTCCCCCGGCATTTCAAGTACAACAGAGCAACAGAAGGAACTGCAACAGTGCGATCCCAGGTTGATGTCCGGCAAATTGCCCCTGTCATTCATGGCTATCACGAGAACCCGTTCGAGGTCCTGGGGCCGCACGAAATCGAGGAAGGCGGGCGCCGAGCGCTAGCCGTCCGAGCCTACTTGCCCGAGTCGCAGCAGGTTTGGGTCGTCGACCAGCAGCATGGGTTGTCGCAGCCAATGCGACGTATTCATCCGGCGGGCCTGTTTGAAGCGATTTGCAATCCGGAGATCAAAAACAAGAGTGCGGCACCGTCGTACCGCTTCCGGGCCGTTAACGAAGCTGGCGAACAAACCACCATGCACGACCACTACGCTTTTCCCCCCTTGTTGACCGATTACGACCTTCATCTACTGGCTGAGGGTCGCCACTGGGACAGCTACGAAAGACTCGGCGCCCATGTCCGCGAGATTGACGGGGTTGTCGGCATCAACTTCGCCGTCTGGGCACCTAACGCCGAGGCAGTCAGCATCGTCGGCGATTTTAACCAGTGGGACCGTCGGACCCACGCGATGCGCAAGCACATACCAAGTGGCATCTGGGAACTGTTCATTCCCGAACTGCCGCTGGGCACGCTCTACAAGTTTTCCGTTAAAGCACGCGGCGGGCACGTTGTCGAGAAGTGCGACCCTTATGGATTCGCCGCGGAAGTTCCACCGCGTACCGCGAATATCGTCGCTGATCTTGATGCCCACGAATGGTCGGACGGCGATTGGATGTTAAATCGCGAGCGGCACAACGCGCTCGACGCTCCGATGTCGATCTACGAGGTCCACTTGGGTAGTTGGCGTCAGAAACACGACGGTGACAATCCTTGGAAGAACTATCGCGACTTGGCGCATGAACTCGTCGAATATTGCCAACAAATGGGCTACACGCATCTCGAGTTGATGCCGGTTAGCGAGCACCCTTTCACAGGCAGCTGGGGCTACCAGACGGTCGGCTACTTTGCGGCGACGAGTCGCTATGGTTCGCCGGCCGATTTCCAATACTTCGTCGATTATTGCCACCAGAATGGCATTGGTGTGCTGATCGATTGGGTGCCGGCCCACTTTCCGAAGGACAGCCATGGCCTCGATAACTTCGACGGCACCGCGCTGTACGAACATGCCGACCCGCGGCAGGGTGAACATCCCGACTGGGGCACCAAGGTCTTCAACTACAGCCGCAACGAGGTTCGGAACTTCCTGACCTCGAATGCGCTGTTTTGGCTGGATAAGTATCACATCGACGGCTTGCGAGTCGATGCAGTCGCATCGATGTTGTACCTTGACTACAGCCGCGAAGACGGAGAGTGGATTCCCAATCAGTACGGCGGACGAGAGAACCTCGACGCGATATCTTTTCTGAAAGAGTTCAACGAGCAGTGTCACCTGCAGTATCCGGGTACCCTCACGGTCGCCGAAGAGTCTACTGCTTGGGGCGGCGTCTCGCGTCCGACGTATTTGGGCGGGTTGGGCTTTAGCCTCAAGTGGAACATGGGCTGGATGAACGACACGCTTAGCTACATGCGACACGAACCGATCCATCGCGGCTACCATCACGACGAGCTGACGTTTTCGTTGATTTATGCGTTCACAGAAAACTTCGCCTTGCCATTCTCTCATGACGAAGTCGTACACGGTAAAGGATCGATGCTCGACCAGATGCCAGGCGACTTGTGGCAACGGTACGCCAACCTTCGATTGCTTTATGGCTATCAGTGGACGCACCCTGGCAAAAAGCTCCAGTTTATGGGCGGCGAGATCGCGCAGTGGAACGAGTGGGACTGCGACAGCGAACTGCAGTGGGACTTGCTACAGTGGGACTCGCACCTGGGTATGCAGAAGATGGTGGCAGATCTGAACGCCTTGTACCGTCGTGAGCCGGCGCTGTATGAAGTCGACTTCGAGTACTCAGGCTTCGAATGGATTGACAGCCACAATCACAACGACAGCGTGCTCGTCTACATGCGGAAGGCACAGGACCCCGAAGACTTCGTCATTGTCGCGTGCAACTTCACTCCCGTTGTGCGAACGAACTATCGGCTCGGGCTGCCCATTGGCGGCTTCTACAACGAGATATTCAACACTGACTCGGAATACTACGGCGGCAGCAACGTCGGCAACTTCCCCGGTGTCGAAGCCGAAGCGACGGAGAGCCACAGCCGTCCGTTCTCCGCGGAGTTCACGCTGCCACCACTGGGCGTCGTGGTCTTCAAGCCGAGACGCGACTCATAACAGATTGGCGATCGTCGGCGCAGCAATCGTTACAAGATGGCGGTAGGCGCAGGCACTATTGCTGACTGTCAGCGAGTATTTTTTCGAGTCCATCGAGATTGAGATCAATCGCTTCGGTCAGGTTGCTGTAGAGCTGACGTTGCGCATTTTGGAAGCGGGCAGTTGTCATCACCTGGCCACCAAACCATCCATTCACCGAGTCCGACAAGAATCGCTGTTTCAGTTCGTCCTTGGTCTGCTCTCGTCGCGAAAGCTGGATGACGTACGCGTAAGTCTGATCGTGATTCATCACCGCGATTTTCTCATCGGGCTTCAGATCGAACGCCTTGGTCATGAAGTCTTCGTCAACCGACTCCAATGGCGGTGCTTGCGCAAGTCGCGGACCACGTCGCATGTCGGCTTGCGTCGCGCCAAAGGATAACCAGCTGAAGGCGTCGGTCGTCACCACGTCGAAGTTCTCCGCACCCGCAACGATCGTAATCCGATCGCCGCTATCGGTAGCAGCCTTGGACAGTGCTTGCGCTTTTGCAAGCGCGAGTTTCGCTGCCTCCGCTTTTTTCCAGGCGGCAGCCACGTCGTCGCGAACGTCTTCGAAGTCGGGCACGCGACTGGGGACATCCTCTGTCTTACAGACGATATAGGTATTGCCTGCGAGGTCGACTGCGCGGAAAGGCTCGTAGAGTTGGATATCGCCGAACATCGCTTGATGGACGAGCTTAGTTCGACTTTTTGAGTCGACTGTTCGACCAACCTGCGTATCGGCAAGTTGCTGTTGCGAAAGCAGCACCGTTTCTTCGCTTATCAGTCCCGTCTCAGTGGCCAGCGCCTTGTAATCGGCGAGCTTCGCCGGTGGCGTCGGTGCTTCGCTGCCGCTGCTGCGCGCTTCGACGACGGAGTAGCCGTACGGCGTGTACTCCTCTTCTAACGCCGCCATCGTACGGTCGCAGATTTCCTGAAGTTCGACGACCGCTTTATCGACTGCCAGTGAGCGCCGGATCTGGTCGGCGACATTTTCCAAAGGTTCGAACTCCACTTCCTCTTCGGCGTCGTCTGCCGAATCGGCTTGTTCGTCTGCTTCTGCCGTAGCTTCCTCCGAGCCAGCCTCTCCCTCGGCGCCGCCAGCTTTGTCATCGCCAGCTTCATCATCGGATGTAGAGGTTGCTTCGTTCTGTATCGCCACAAGGCGGAACGGACTTGGGCGGTTGCTGGCGCCCGTGTCTTCCGACGCCGGGCTGTCAGGCAACGGGCCTTCATCAGTCGAATCTATTTTGGCTTCGTCTGCCGCCGGCTCTTCGGTGGGTGCTAGATCAGTAGAAGTTTCGCTCGTCGCTTCGGTACCTCCGGCTTCGCCATCCGCTGGCGTTTCGCTCGGTTCAGCCATGTCTTCCGGAGATTCCGTCTGGGTGTCTTCAGCGGATTCTGCATCTTTGTCGGACGCGGCTGGCTCGTCGTCAAATAGTCCTTCGATAGACGTTGATTGGGCTGGCTCGGCGGCGGACGTCGATGCCGAACTCTTGACGAACTGCGTCCGTTTGTTGCGCTCGTAGTAGTCGGCAATCTCTTCGTCGGTCACGGTTTCGAGTAGTTTTTGCGACCAGTCTTCGACGTTGGCCGTCAGATATTGAATCTTCACCTGGCGAGGAATCCGGAAACCGGGATCGGGCGAGCGCAAGGGCACGCCATCCACCAAATCGTAAAACTCGCCGACGCGATCTTTGTGCTGGTCGTACAGCTTGGTAAGGTCGGCATCGCTCGGATCAGGGACCTCAGCAAGGAAACTATCGACCGGCAACTCTGCCGCCTCGACAATGATCCGCTCGTTGATTTTTTTCCAGTCCTGCCAGCGCTGCTCCGGCGTCACGCCCGCGGTAGCCAGCGAGTAGCCGCTGGTGTAGAAGTGCGTCAGCAGCAGCTCGCGCAAGCCAGCAAAAAGGGCTTTGTCGCTCAGTCGGATCTGGCTGAGCAAGTTGGCGATTTCGGTGTCGCCCGCTTGGCCGAGTCCCCACTCTTTGAGGTAGTGATTGACGAAGGCATCGCTTACGGAAATTCCCGACTCCATTGCCAGCTGGGAAAAGACCCGCGTAGTAACACAACCTTGCTGAACCATCTGCGGATTGGTATTTGGCAAGATGAAATCCGGCAAATTGGGTGGCAGTGCGGTCCCGCCTTCTTGCTCGATGGTGCGAGCCGCTCGCCCGATCAGGTTTCGCAGGAATTCGCTGATCTTGTAGCGACGCTGCGTGAGCCGCTCTAGCTCCATCAGGTTGATTTCGCCGCCGTCCCAGGTCGCCACGATGGTGTTCCCGCTGCGCTGTGGCCCGCCGCCGGAGGACTGTAGCCACGACATCAGTGGGTCGGCCACCACGAAAATAAACATCGCGATCACGGCGGCGATAGCGATAAAAGCCCGTTGGTACTTGCGAAATAGATAAAATGGGCTAGCCATCGAAGCTTCCTGGCTGCGCCGACTATAGCCCTAGCCACTTGACAGGCTGGGCGGTGCGGCATTAATGATTGACGAAGTGATTCGTTGAGAACAGTGGAAAGTTGGCACGCGATTTTATGGCAAATCGACGTAAATGCAATCCCAATCGGCAGTATGGTCGATTGACCAACCTGCCAAGAGACGCAAAAATCGCCCAGCTTTCGAGGGCGCACGTTCCCCTTGGCTATGACACGGTCCGCCCGGCGATCGCACCTGCCCGGCTCAAGACGATTAGTCCGATCAGGGGGACCCGTTTGATATTGCTCAGGCGAGCTCGGCGTGACAGCGATACAACAAACACACAGCAGATTCCACAGACGGCAGAGCAGCGGCAAACATTTGGCGGATAATTTATGGCAAAAAAATCAACTAGTGCGAAGTCGAACGGCCAATCGTTGGTGATCGTCGAATCACCCGCCAAGGCAAAAACGATCGGAAAGTACCTCGGCAAAGGGTTTCGTGTCGAAGCGAGTATCGGACACGTCCGCGACTTGCCGCAGGGCGCCAAACAGATTCCAGCGAAGTATAAAGGCGAAAAGTGGTCCAACCTGGGCGTCAACGTCGAGGACGACTTCAAGCCGATCTACGTTGTGCCGCCCGGCAAGACCAAACACATTAAGATGCTCAAGGACGAACTGAAGAAGTCCGACGCACTGTATCTGGCGACCGACGAAGACCGCGAGGGAGAGGCGATTAGCTGGCATCTGCTCGAGCTACTCAAGCCTAAGGTTCCTGTGCATCGATTGGTTTTTCACGAAATCACCAAGGATGCGATTCAAGCGGCGATGGACGGACCGCGCGATGTCGACGAGGGCCTCGTCCGCGCACAAGAAACACGCCGCATCCTCGATCGCCTCTTCGGCTACGAAGTGTCGCCTCTGCTGTGGCGAAAAGTGCGGCCGCGTCTGTCAGCCGGTCGAGTACAAAGCGTTGCAGTCCGTCTGATCGTCGAACGCGAACGCGAACGCATGGCGTTCGTCACCGGCAGTTGGTGGGACTTGATCGGTACTTTCGCAAAGCAAGACAATGCCAAGTCCGCCGGCCAGCAGCTCGAAGCGCCGTTGATGTCGGTCGAAGGCAAGAAAATTCCCTCTGGCAAAGACTTCGACTCGACCAACGGCAAGCTGAAGAATCCCGAACAGTTGATGCACCTGGACGAGCAGGCAGCTCGTGATCTGGCCGCGCGCGTCCAGAGCGGCGAGTTCCGCGTCGGTAGCGTGGAAGAGAAACCTTACACCACCAAGCCCTATCCGCCGTTTACGACAAGTACGCTGCAACAAGAGAGCAACCGTAAGCTCGGTTTCACCGCCCGGCGGACAATGCAGGTCGCCCAAAGCCTGTACGAAAACGGTCACATCACGTACATGCGTACCGATTCGACCAACCTGGCCAAGGTCGCGATCGAAGATGCGCGCAAGCTGGTCGATTCCAACTATGGAACCGACTACCTGCCCTCCGAAGCACGCACCTATAAGTCCAAGGTTAAAAACGCTCAGGAAGCTCACGAAGCGATTCGTCCAGCCGGTCATCCCTTCGAGTTGCCCGAAGCGATGAAGCAGACGCTGAACAACGATGAGTTTCGGCTGTTCGATCTGATCTGGAAACGGACGATCGCCAGCCAAATGGCCGACTCGCGCGGACGGCGCATCGTGGTGACGATCGAAGGCGAAGGTTGCGTTTTCCAAGTCAGCGGCAAAACGATCGATTTCCCCGGCTATTTGCGAGCCTACGTCGAAGGCTCCGACGATCCCAACGCAGAACTCGCCGATCAGGAAAAGGCCTTGCCGAACCTCGAAGTCGGCGAAGTGCTGTCTTGCACCGCGCTGGAAGCCAAGGAACACAGCACCCAGCCGCCGGGACGATTCAGCGAGGCCTCGCTCACCAAAGCCTTGGAAGAACGTGGCATCGGACGCCCGAGTACCTACGCGTCAATTATCGATACGATCCTCGCCCGTCAGTACGTGTTTAAGAAAGCCAGTGCGTTGGTGCCAACGTGGGTCGCATTTTCTGTGGTGACGTTGTTGGAAGAAAATTTGCAGTCGCTCGTTGACTACGCGTTCACCGCCCAGATGGAAGACGATCTCGATGCGATTAGCCGGGGCGAGACGGGGCACATCGAGTACCTCGACAACTTTTACTTTGGCAATGGCAAGCCAGGCCTGAAGAAGCAGCTTGAGAACAAGATCGACGAGATCGATCCGGCGAAAATCAGTCGCATCTACATTGGCAAGCCCGACGACGGCGAAGACGTGTTCGTACGCGTTGGTCGTTACTCGCCCTACGTAGAGCAAGGCGAACGCACTGCGTCGCTGCCCGACGAGACGCCGCCTGATGAGGTCACGCTGCCAGCGGCGCTGAAGTTGCTCGAGCAGGCAGCGCTGGCCGACGAACCACTAGGCATCTGCCCCGACACACAGAAGCCGGTTTATCTCAAGACCGGTCGCTTTGGCCCGTATATTCAGCGTGGCGATGCCGACGACGAGGAGAAGCCACAGAACGCTGGCCTGCTCAAAGGAATGGAGCCCGAGAAAGTCGATTTCGAGACGGCTCTCAAGCTACTTTCGCTTCCCCGCACGCTAGGTGTGCACGCACCGATGCCGCCCGTCAAAGACAAAGACGGTAAGGAAAAGAAAGACCCTCGCACAGACAAGGAGGTCCAAGCCTTCAACGGTCGCTATGGGCCGTACGTAAAATGTGGTACCGAGACTCGATCGCTGCCTGAGGGTATTTCGCCACTGGAGGTCACGCTCGAGAAGGCGGTTGAACTGCTTGCTCAGCCGAAGCGGCGTGGTCGGACGACACCGAAAGAACCGATTAAAGTGTTCGAGAAGCCCTCGCCTGTCACCGAAAAACCGGTCCAGATTCTCGATGGACGATTTGGCCCTTACATCACCGACGGCACGACGAACATGTCCGTACGAAAGGGTATGGTCGTCGAAGAGATTACCTACGACGAAGCCCTGCAGCTGCTTGCTGAGAAGGCCGCCCAAGGTCCGCCGAAAAAGAAGAAGGCAGCGAAGAAAAAAGCGGCCAAGAAGAAAGCTCCAGCGAAGAAGAAAGCCGCCAAAAAGAAGTCTGCCACCAAGAAGAAAGCCGCCAAAAAGAAGGGCTGATGCGAACGTTCATCACCGACTCTGTCGTCCTGCCCGCAGATGCAGAACGATTGTTCGCCATGTATCTCGACCCGGTGGTCCACGCGGGGTTCACCGGCCATCCGGTTACGATCGGTTCGCAAGCTGGGGCAAAGTTTAAGGCCTTTGGTGGCCAGCTCTCCGGCGAAGTCCTACGCGTGGTAACGCCGCAGCTCATTGTTCAGTCATGGCGTTCTACCAATTTTTCGGCTGACGACCCCGATTCGACGTTGATTCTAATGTTCTGCGCGGATGTCACCGGCGGACGCATCGAATTGACTCACCTCGACGTGCCCGATCACGAGCTGCAAGACGTGAGCGACGGCTGGCGAAGGCACTATTGGGAACCTTGGCGAGAGTTTCTTTCGGCGAACCGTGCGTAGCCGACACTGCCGTCGTCGTCGATTGATTCACACGCGTCCACGCAGTGGCTATACTCAGTCAGCATGTACGCCCCTCACAAGATAACTCGTCCTAGTGTGCGAATTTTAATCCTGGCATACGCGATGCTGGCTGCCACAGGACAGTATTTGGCACTGGCTTTTAGCGCAGAGGAGCGGCCTAACTTGCTGCTCATCCTGGCCGACGACATGGGTTACGGCGATCTCAGCTGTATGGGCAGCAAGACAGTCGTCACGCCGAACCTTGATCGCCTTGCTAAAGATGGCGTCTTGCTCACACAAGCATATGTGACCAGTGCCGTCTGCTCGCCGTCGCGTGCGGGACTGGTAACCGGACGTGACCCGCGACGCTTCGGATACGAGGCCAATCTCAATCAGTCGGCAGAAAACTACTCAGCGCGACCCGAACTGCTTGGCCTGCCTGTGCAGGAGCATACCTTGGGCGACCACTTCCGTGCCATGGGCTATCGAACCGCGTTGATTGGCAAGTGGCACCTTGGTCGCGAACCGGCATTTCATCCGAATCGTCGTGGCTTCGATTATTTCTGTGGCATGCTGGAAGGCGGTCACAACTACTTCCCCGCACGCCGACGAAGTCGCATTCAGCGAAATGGCGAATTGGTTAGCGAATTCTCGAGCCCTTATCTGACCGATTTCTTTACCGACGAGGCAGTGCGGCAGATTACCAAAACGAGTCCAGACCCGACTGACGTGCCGTGGATGTTGTTCGTGTCTTACAACGCGCCACATACGCCCATGCAAGCCACCAAAGAAGATCTTTCCGCGTGCAACACCGTTAGCGGAGAGGGCCGCCGCACGTACGCAGCCATGATGCGAGCCCTCGATCGTGGCGTCGGACGCATCTTGGACGCTCTGACAGAGACGTCGCAGACGGAGAACACGCTCGTTGTGTTTCTCTCTGACAATGGCGGCGCTACGAACAACTCTAGTTGGAATGGGCCCCTGTCCGGTGCGAAGGGTACTCTGCGAGAGGGGGGCGTACGTGTGCCAATGATCTGGAGCTGGCCGAGCAAACTGCAACCAGGGCGCATCGATGATGCCGTGGCGTCGAGTTTGGACATCTTGCCGACGTTTCTCGCCGCCGCTGGCGGCGAAGCACTGCCGCTGCAGGAGGCACCGCCGTATCATGACCGTCCGCGGCCGAGGCGGCGAAGGCGAGGGGTTCGACTGGCAGACTATGACGGCCTCGATCTGTTGCCGCTGCTCACCGCACGCCGTCCGTTGCCGACTCGCGACTTGTATTGGCGCTTGCAAGGTCAGGCGGCGATACGAAGTGCCGATCTTAAACTCATCCGACTGGCACATCGGCCCGCCCAACTTTATCAGGTGCCAATGGACAGTGGCGAGCGGAGCGACTTGGCTGCGACGAATACCGCGGATGTTGATCGACTGTTCGCGAAAATGGCCGCGTGGGAAACTATGCGTCCAACGGTGCCGATTTGGAGTTCGGAACCATTCTGGGACGGAGACTCAGCACGCATCTACGACACCTGGGCGCCGCGTGAAGAGCCGCAGTAGCAGTCCTTGCACGGAAGAATTATGCCTGCCAGAATCTTCGAGCTTGGTAGGTTGCCGAAAGAGTCAACTGCATTGAAAATAAGCCAAGGGGGACTTCCCGCGTACTTCTTAGCCGCGATCCAAGTCCTGCTGCCCGACATTACCTTCAGCAATCGAATACGCGGTCGCGTGGCTGCGGCAGTGGGAAATGCTGATGTGCAGCTGTCTGATGCCAAGCTGCTCGGCCACGTCGCGTGCGCCCGCATAGAGCGTGATCGTTGGCGCTCCGCTCCTCTTGTTGCGAACTTCGATGTCTCGCCAACTGATCCCTTTTTTCCAGCCAGTGCCCAGCACTTTCAGCACGGCTTCTTTGGCTGCCCATCGCCCAGCGTAGTGTTGCGTCGATGCCTTCTTCGTCGAGCAATAGGCGATTTCATGATCGGTGTACACGCGGCGGATGAACAGGTCGCCATGACGTTCGATCATCTGGGCGATGCGCAAGCATTCGATGATGTCGGTGCCGATGCCAATGATATTCATGGCGATTAGTAGCCCTTCAAACCACAGGCGTCTTGGGCACGCTGCAGTACTTGGCTCGCCTTTTTCCGCGCCCAGGCTGCTCCTGTGCTGAGCACGTCGCGAACGTCGTCGGGACGTGACGCCCAATCTTCGCGTTGCGCCCGTGCTTCGGCAAAAAACGCCTCGGCGGCCGCTGCGAGCGATTTCTTGACGTCGCCGTAGCCGAAGCCGCCACGTCGGTACATGGCACCCATCTCTTCGCGCTCGTCGTCTGATGCGACGAGCGAGTACAGTTGATAAAGGACGTCGTCCTCGGGATCCTTCGGGTCTTCCATCGGGCGCGAATCGGTCGCGATTCGCATAATCTGTTTTTTCTGGACCTTCACCTCTTCGAATACTGCCAATGTGTTGTCGTAGCTCTTCGACATTTTTTCACCATCGAGTCCTGGCACTCGCGCGGAACTGTCTAGCACCTTGGCTTTGGGCAGCACGAATACTTCACCGAAATGGTGATTGAAGCTACCGGCGATATCGCGACAGACCTCGATGTGTTGAACTTGATCTTCACCGACAGGAACCGTATCGGAGTCGAACGCCAAAATGTCTGCCGCTTGTAGCACCGGGTAGGTGAATAGTCCCGCATCAGCGGAAAGGCCCTTGGCCTTTTTGTCTTTGTACGCAACGCAGCGTTCGAGCAGCCCCATGGGTGTGCCGGTAAGCAGGAGCCAGCAGAGCTCGCTGACTTCCGGCACGTCGGATTGGACGAATAGCACTGCCTGTTCTGGATCGAGCCCCAGAGCCAGCAAATCGATTGCGGAATCGAGCGTGTACTGCGCGAGCAATTCTTTGTCGCGGACTGTGGTCAACGCGTGCAGATTGGCGATAAAGTAAAAGGCCTGCTCGTTATCTTGCAGTGCGATGTACTGGCTAATCGCGCCAAAGTAGTTTCCCCAGTGGAATCGTCCAGTGGGCTGAATGCCGCTAAGAACTTTCATGGATGTTCAGTGTGATTTGCAAATAGGTGAAAACCGCGCAGAGGTTTCGCATGTCGGCGCGGTGGCTAGGTTATGAGCGAGCCGACAACCTCGGCGACGCTTCCCACGCCAAGCTGGTCTAGCGCGGTGGGCAAGGCGTCGAGGATGTTGATCGACGCAGTTGGATTGTAGAAGTTGACGGTGCCAAGTTGAACCGCTGAGGCCCCGGCTACTAGAAACTCCATGACATCGTCCACCGTGGCGATTCCGCCGATACCAACAATCGGCGTCGCTACCGCCTGCGAAGCCTGATAGACGGCTCGCAATGCGATGGGCTTGATGGCGGGACCGCTCAATCCTCCGATGACGTTGCCGAGCAGGGGCTTGCGCCGTCGCCAGTCGATGGCCATGCCTTGGCAGGTGTTAATAAGCGAGATCGCGTCCGCTCCACCGTCGGCCGCCGCGATCGCCATGTCAGTAACACTCGTCACGTTGGGTGTGAGCTTCGCGATAATCGGATGCTGGCAATTCTCGCGACATGCTTGTACCAAGTTGCGGCACATCTCAGGATTCGTGCCAAAGTCGACGCCGCCGCTCACATTGGGGCAGGAGACATTCAGTTCGACGGCGCTGACGGCGGGCTCGTCGGAGAGCTGCGCCGACATCGCGACGAATTCCTCATGCGTGCGCCCAGCAATGCTGACAATGATGGCCGTCTGTTGCCCGGAGAGATAAGGCAGGTGATGCTCAACGAAGGCATCGATGCCGTCATTGTCGAGGCCAATCGAGTTGAGCATCCCGGCTGCGGTCTCGACGGTTCGCCATGGTGCATTGCCCTTGCGCAGCTCTTTGGTAATCGTTTTGGGCAGTATGCCGCCTAGGCGGGAGAGATCGACGAGCGACTCCATCTCGCGGGCATAGCCAAATGTGCCCGAGGCTACCAAGATCGGGTTGGCAAGCCGCAGACGTCCGAGGTTGACGGACAAGTCGATTGTGGTGTCTGCGGGAGATAGGTTCACAACTTGCGCCGAGGGGGTAGCAATGGCGGAGGAAGATGCAGAGCCCGCAATTCTACACTTGGAACTGACGCGATACAAAGGGCCGGTTGGCGCGCACCGGTAGCGCCTCCTGCTAGGAGGTCTTTCTAAGCGATGACGGGTGACGCCAGCTAGATGATGCCGCCGTGCGTGCTGTGCGTGGTCATGTGCGAGGGCTGGTCGAGAAACCAGATTCGCTCCCATGTATCAAGCATCGAACGCAGATTCTCCGACGTGTAAATCAACTGCTGGGCGCGTCGACCCGGATCGGCTGAATATATCGGTAGCAGGCAGCCAGTGCTGCTAGCCAGCGAACAGACCGTGACGATCACTAAGAGCCATTTACGCATTGGCGTAGCTCCTCCTTGAGCAACGAAGCCAGCCGTCAGGTAGAAGACTTGATCTGGCTTCAAAATTGGGTGCAGCGCCGCACGCACAAGCGTCAGCGCAAACACCAGTCCCACAAATACTGAAAAGACCTCTCAACGGCTTCGCTCGCCGTGCAAGCGACACCGTCTGGTAGAAAAGGTGACGAAGGTTAGCGAGCAGGTTCGGTGGCGTCGAGGGCAACTTCCGAAGTAGTACCAATTTACGGTTGCGAAATAGCGGGAGCCGCTGGGCGGGTCGCTGGATCGGATCTGCTGATGTGCAGAACGGCGCGATTCGGCGAATCGGGCTTCGGCTTGGCGGGAGAGTCGACCAGTCGCTTTGTTCGGCTAGCTGTCGGAAGCGGCGTCCGAGTCGTAAACCGTTGGAGGAACATGACTTTCGGCTGCAGGCGGTGGAACGGAACCGTTCATTTGCGCCTGGTGGTCCAAGGCGGCTGCCTCGTTGGCGCGTCGCTCGAGTTCGCGGACTCGCTCCTCCATTTCCTTGCCGGGCTTGAAGGTCACGACAAATTTCTCAGGCACGAATACTTTTTCGCCCGTGCGTGGATTTCTTGCTTTTCGGGCAGCCCGTTGTTTGACCTCGAAAACGCCGAAATTCCGCAACTCAATTCGCTTGTCTTCGACGAGTGTGTCGACAATCGCGTCAAAGGTCTTCTGAACGATCTCTTTGGTCTTGAGCTGCGTGAGACCAATCTCCTCGGAGATGGTCTTTACGATTTCTTTTTTCGTCACGACGAGGTCCCCTATCTCAGCAGGATTGGAGGGGGCGAAACGCCAACTTTGGGCGTTTCGGCAAGACACCCTACTTGTTCCAAGTGTAACTGGCGCAAGAACTAGTGTCAAGAAAAGTAGCACCGCCGCGTGACGTAAGTCAGACGGCCAAAATGCTTAGAAAGTCCCAGGAATAGAGGATCGGGACGTAATAAATTGTCAAAGATCGAGATCCTGCCGCTCGCGAATCCGCGCTGCTAGCAGGGTATTCGGGGCGCGGCGGCGCAGGTTCCCCCGCATCTGGGCGGCAGTCCGTGCAAAAGGGTAATCGACGGCTACAATCGTCAATCTTTAGCTAATCGACACAGATTAACACGGTGAAAACCGCCGCCTGAGGCACCCGCACCAGCCAATCCACCATAAGCTGCAGGCGCTAGCCGCAGGTGAACGAATCTCCACACGAAAACCGCTGCCACGCGCTCAACTACCGCAACCGTTTTCGACCACATATGAAGTGGATGTTTTGACCTTCGCAAAATCCGCGGCTAGCGCCGACGGCTCACGTGCTGGACTATGCAGCCACGTACTTCGCCGTCGAGAAAGCAGCGCTCCGCTGGCCAACAGCAATAGCACTGCCGAAGCCGGCTCTGGCACGAGCGTAACGGTCAGCACCGATCCACTTTCGAATAGGTCCTCCTCACTCACGGACGCTCCGTTCAGTATGAAATCGAATGCGGAACCGTCTGCCAAGGTACCCGACAGAACCTGCCCGCCGCGTTCCTCAACCAAATAGGCTTCGTGCAGCGTAAGGGAATCCAGCAATACTCCATCAAGGAAGAACTCCGTGCCGAAGAGGCTTACCTTGCTTCCGGCTTTGGCATTCAGTTCGTTGGCCACGGTGCCACCGCTGATGTTCAACTCGCTTTCGGAGTCGACCGAGAGCCGCTCAACGCTTCCGCCGCTGATACTCAATGAGCCGCCGAGAATGGCTACTAAGCTGTATTCAAAGGTGCCTCCACTGATGTTCACAGTACTGTCGCTGCCAGCTTCGAATACGTGCCCGAAGCGTCCGCCGCTGACATTTACCATGCTTCGGCCACGAACTTGAAATCTGCTACCGTCGCCGCCGAAGCTGCCACCGCTGATATTGACCGCGTTGCCGTGGCCACGGACGAAGAATGTGCTGAAATCGCCGCCGAAGCTGCCGCCGCTGATACTTACCTGGCTACCCTGATTAGCCAGGAAGAAGCTGAGATAGCCGCCGAAGCTGCCGCCGCTGATATTTATCCGGCTACCCTGATAGGCCAGGAACTGGCTGTAATCGGTGCCTATGTTTCCGCCCCTAATATTCACCAAGCTATCGGGGAGGGCGGTGAAGCGACCGATGCTTCCACCGCTGATGTTCACTTCGCTACCCGGATTGGCCACGAACGAGTTCCCACCGGTGCCTATCATTCCGCCGCTGAAATTTATTTCGCTGCCACCGTAAGCATTAACGACGCCACTTAAGGTGCCGCCGTCCGCCACGTTGACCTGCGTCGTAGGCGTCGTGGAACCGTCAATATTGCCGACGCTGACGATCGAGGTCTGATCGGCGGGCACGTTGATAACAGTATCGAAGTCATTGGGGTCCGACGGACCGGGGCCATTGACTTGGGCCGAGGCTGACGCGGAAGTCAGCGTCATGGCAAACAGTGCAATGGTCAGTTGGCGTGACATAGGTGGACTCTTCGGGGTAAATCTACCTGACGAATTCGACGGAGCGAGCGCTGCCACCGAACTGGACCAAACGGCACGAGAC
This sequence comes from Planctomycetota bacterium, assembly GCA_039184115.1. Classification (GTDB taxonomy): domain Bacteria; phylum Planctomycetota; class Planctomycetia; order Pirellulales; family Lacipirellulaceae; genus Bythopirellula. The sequence goes on from JBCDBK010000008.1 coordinate 50,078, forward strand.
GAACATTCTAGCCGGTTGGGGCAAGTGCGGCAATCTGTTCTATTCGTGGCGAGATTTCCTCAGCTGTTGTCGCTCGTACGTTTTCGCACTCACAATGCGGCGCGCTGACGCACATTAGGGCAACCATGCCACGGAGCGCTCACATAGTGCGTTGCAACACGGAGCATTGGAATTGGTCACAACTTACGCCGTCTATGCGCTGCTGCGCGGGCCGTCAGCGCGGCCAGAATTCGAGCGAGAAATTGGCCGCCGCGCCTGGTAAAATACAACTAGCTTATCGATGTGCCGTTGTCGGCTGGTTCGGAGTTTGAATCGAATTTCAGTAGTTCCAAATTGAGCCGTCGGCGCTAGCCGCGGGTGACCTGCTTGTTTTTTTTTATCTGGGTTTCCCCGGGGTTCGCCCCGACGGCTCAAGTAAAAGAAGCTCCATTTTGGAACTACTGAATTTAGCAATTACTGTCGTTCCCTCTTCTGCCAAAAGTCTGCCCGATTCGAGGAACCGCAGATGCTTAACGCACTACAGTTAAGAGAATTGCGCAAAGACGCGTGCTTCGACCGCCCCGAGTCCTGCAATTTTGCAACGCGGTTGCTTGTTTTGCGAGTGTTGAAGAATTCAAAACGCTTGATTCATGGCGTTAGCGCAGACGCCAGAAACGTTCTGTAACACTACATGTTACGAAACTCTTGCGCGAAGCGGAGAATCGTGCCACCGTCGAAGTCATACTCGCACCACCGCCACCTGCTCTTCGATTTGCTCAAGCTGATAGAGCTTTCCCTTGCCGCTGCCGGGGCAAGCCTCGCAGGTGTCGGCCCAAGTTTCTTCGGTGCGGACGTTGGAATGCCAGAAAGGCCACGTTTTGCATTGGCGAGGGCGAGCTTCGTAGACGGTGCATTTGCGCGTCTCGGCGTCGAAGAGCACGCAATCGTAGCTCTGGGGGCGTTCTTTGAGGCTGCGACGAATGCCGACAGGGCGGACGTATTTTTTTTCGAACGCCTTAGGTGTCATTTCCATGAACTGGGCGAGCGCGTCGATCTCGGCTTGGTTGACCCAGATGTATCCGGGCGCGCCCGTGCAACAATCGCCGCAGCCGGTGCATTTGAATCGCAGTCCGTCTTTGTACCAAGGTTCCGCGTCGTTGGCCGGTTTTGTCATGCTTAGAATGGGAGTAATCTAGGTCGGTACGTTTTCTGCCACGGCCGCAATTGCCGCGACTGCGGAGTCGACATCGTCAATCGTGGTCGACCAGCCGGGACTGAATCTTACCAGCCCGCCGGACGTGTCGGTACCGAGCGCAGCGTGCATTTTTGGTGCGCAGTGCAGACCGGCACGGCACTCGACGCCGCCGATCAGATCGACGGCAGTCGCGAATTCCTGAGGATCGTAGCCGTCAATCGAGCAGCTTACGACCCCGAGGCGCGGCTGTTCCGTCGTCGGCCCAACGATCTTAACGTTGGTTAGTGGGTCGAGCCGCTCGATCAGGCGACACGCTAACTCGTGGTGATGCTCGTGAATGTTCTCAACTGTGCGCTGTTCAATCCACTGGATCGCTGCACCGAGCCCGGCGATCGCAGGCACGTTAAGATTGCCAGCCTCGAACTTCTCCGGCAGCTGTGCCGGCTGAGTCGTAGGCAGGCTGTCGGAGCCAGTTCCACCTTGGGTAATGGCCGAAATTTGCTGTTCTAACCCCGCACGAATGTAGAGCAGACCGGTACCAAGTGGGCCGAGCAGACCTTTGTGGCCGCCGCAAGCCAGCAGATCAATGTCGAGTGCGACCGCATCGATCGGGACGCACCCGGCGGTTTGAGCCGCGTCGACTAGGATCAACGCATTGGCACTATGGGCAATCTTCGCGACTTCTTCAACTGGCTGAATGGCACCGGTGACGTTTGATGCATGGGTGATTGCGACCAGCTTGGTGCTTGGCGTAATTGCGTCAGCGATCGCCGCAGGGTCCACCAATCCTGCCGAGTTGCAACCGACGTGCGTGACGGCGACGTTGCTTTGTTCTGATTGCCAGCTGAGCGGGCGCAGGACTGAGTTGTGCTCGCAGACCGTAGTCACGACGTGGTCGCCCGGACGAAGCAGTCCGTGGATAGCGAGATTGAGTGCTGAAGTGCCGTTAGCAGTGAATATCAACTGGCGAGCATCGCCAACGCCCAGCAGTCGTGCACAGCTGGCTCGTGTCTCGGAGACGATGCGCTGAGCTTCGACGCTGGACTGATAGGAACCCCGCCCAGCGGCGGCACCCAGCTCGCGTTGATAGCGATCCATGGCTGCATAGACGGCATCGGGCTTGGGCCAGCTTGTCGCGGCGTTATCGAGATAAATGCGCATGGGGTTTGTCTGATAGGCCGTTAGCCGCCGATTTGGTACATGGCACGTGCGGGTTTTTCAAAGTGAGACTCGCCGATGCCATGCGCCGCTCGCTTGGCACCGACACATTCTCGCAACAAACTCCGCAGCTGGTCGTCGCTGGCACCGTCGCGAAGGCGGGCTCGCGCGTCCCACTCGGTGGTAGAAAACAGGCAGTTGCGGATTTGGCCCTCGGCTGTGAGTCGAATACGATTGCAGCTCTGGCAAAAAGGCTGGCTGACTGGATTGATGAATCCGATCCGACCGACCCCGTCGGCATACTGAAAATCAACCGCAGGTTGACTCGTGTCAACTCGTCGAGTTGGAACAAGTTCGCAGAACTCCTGCTCGAGTATGCTGCGAATCACGCTGCCAGTCAGCACTTCGTCGTCTTGCCACATACCATCCGCATCCAGCGGCATGAACTCGATGAAACGCAATTCGAAGTCGTGCCGCCTGGCAAAATCGGCTAGTGGAATGATCTCCGCTTCGGTCAGTCCACGAATCGCGATCGCATTGAGCCGTATGTTCTCAAAGCCGGCGTTCCGAGCTGCAAAGATGCCATCCAGCACTTTTTGCAGACCGCTGCGCCGCGAGATTTTCTGGAATACTTCTTCACTCAACGAGTCGAGGCTGACATTCAATCGGTGTAGTCCTACATCGCGAAGCGCTTGCGCTTGATCCGCCAGCAGAATCCCGTTGGTGGTCAATGCGACGTCGGCGATTCCTGGAACTTGGACCAGTTTTTCGACCAGCAGGTGCAGATCGTTGCGGACAAGTGGTTCGCCGCCTGTGAGCCTTAGCTTATTGACACCCATCGAGGCGGCGACACGTACGAAGCGCTCGATTTCTTCGAAGGTGAGTAGTTCATCTCGCGGCCGAAAAACGACGTTTTCGGCGGGCATACAGTAGAAGCAACGAATATTGCACCGGTCGGTTACGCTGAGTCGCAGGTTCGTGTGTCTGCGGCCGAAACGGTCGATCAGAGCGTTGCTTTGGTCGGTGGTCATTCGGATTTCGTTGCCTGCTCGATAGGATGCACCCAATCTGTGGTGCCGTCCGCCCAATGCTCTTGCTTCCAGATTGGCACGCGCTGCTTGAGCGTGTCAATGAGCCACTCGCCGGCGTCGAAGGCGGCCTTCCGATGTGCGCTAGCCGTAATGATCAGGACGGAGGCTTCACCCAGCGGAACCAGTCCGAGGCGGTGAACCAGGATGCATTCATTCAAGTCCCACCGGTCGCGTGCTTCCGTTTCCAAACGCTGCAGTTCATTGCGTGCCATGTCGTCGTATGCGTCGTAGTGCAACTCGTTGGTTTCGCGCCCGCGGGTATGTTGCCGCGTCACGCCGAGAAACAACAGCACTGCCCCCGACTGACGAGACTGCGCCTGCTGGAGTGGGGCAGTCGGATCCAGAGATTCGCGAGTAAGTTTGATCATTCGATTCGATCATACAACAGGTTGTTGCTACCCACCACTGACCGGTGGTATGCAAGCGACTTCGCTGTTCTCGTCGAGGATTGAGTCTTCCGCCGCATAGTGAGCGTCGACCGCGAAGACTGCGTGCGGTAGTAGCGATGCTAGTTGTGGAAACTCTGTCAGCAGTTTCTTACGCACGTCGGCGATCGTCACGCTCGGCGGTAGGTCGAGCTTAACCTCGCTGTGACCGGCGAGTTCCCTGGCGCCGGCGAACAGTTTGACGGTGACTTTCATGTTACCACCAGATCGCCACTGTTGCTATCGAGCAGCTGCCGCAACTCGGGCATCAGTCCATAGGCGAGTGCGACTAACTTGATGGGATGGATCGTTGGTTTGGAAGTTCCTTGCTCCATTTGAATCTTGCATGCACTGCAATTCGTGGTGGCCGCCTTGAAGTCACCCGTTCGCACGGCGGTTAGTAGCGGTAGTCCGGCGCGCAGACTGTTGCGGTAGTTCTCCCGCCCTAGTCCATAGGTGCCTGCAATGCCGCTGCAGCCTTTTTCGAGCGGCTCGATTTGCAGTCCAGGAATCAGATCGAGGAGGCTTTCGGTCGGCGAGCCTGCTTGCAGCGCCTTCACGTGGCACGGCGTGTGATAGCCAAGTCTGGCTTGCAGCGGAGAGAAGTCGAGTTGCAGCTTGCCACGTTGATGACATTTCCACAGATAGTGGCAGGCTTCGTAGGTGTTTTCCGAAACGAGCTTCGCATCGTGATCACCCGGCAGCAGCGTCGGATACTCGTGCGTCAACGCCAGCACCGCCGAAGGCTCAGTCGCGACGACCTTGTAGCCTTGACGGACGGCTTCAGCAAGCAACGCAACGTTGTGCTCGGCGGTCTGACGCGCCGGATCGAGCACTCCGTTGGTGATCTGTGGCATAGCAGCATGACGTTGCGACTCGGGCACATAGGTCGCAATGCCGTTGTGTCCGAGTACCGCGACGAATGCCTCTGCAAGTTGCGTATCGCAGTAGTTGGCATACGTGTCGACGAAATACAGCACCTTTTCAGAGGCGCTGCGTTGCGGTCGATTCAAACGTTGCTGCGCCGCCTGCTGCAAGTACGGACGCTGAGTGAAGCGTGGGAGTTTACGTCCCTTGGCTATTCCGAGCAGTTTTTCGATGATCCAACGCGCGACACGATTACCGACGGCCCAGTTTGATAGACGATGGAATTTCGAGGCGGTTGCGCACAGCAAGTCGACGCGTGTCAGCAACCAACTGTACAGTCGCTCGCCATTGGTCGCGACGTAGGCAGCTTTTGCCTCGAGCATCAGCTTCGGAATATCGACGTTGGCCGGGCACTCGAGTCGACACATATGACAGTTGACGCACAGATCGGCGATCGTTTTGCTGGCATCGGTGAGGCTTATGTCAGGTGGCAGGGAGCCTGTCAGTATGCCGCGGGCTAAATTCGCTTTTGCACGCGGCGAAGCTTCTTCGCGTGGTGCGTAGCGATAGATGGGACACATCCGAGACTCTTCGCTTTGCGTGCGACATGCCGCACAACCGTTGCATGTGCGGGCGGCGTGCATGATCTCCGTTGGCTGCCAATCCAGCTGCAAATCCACGGTCTGTGGCGCGGACTTACGTGTCTGAGATGCTCCGTTGACCGCTGCTTGTTGCCGAAACTGTCGCGCCGTTAGGCGACGCAAGTCGTCGGTGAGGCTGGAATTTTCCAGCGCAACAATTTTGCCTGGGTTCAGCATCTCTTGCGGATCAAAAAGCTCTTTGACTTCGTGAAACGCGTCCGCTAGCGGGCCATATTGTTCCGCCACATACGGAGTGCGACTGAGACCATCGCCATGTTCGCCACTAATGGTACCGCCGGCGTCCCAAACTTGCTGGTAGACTTGGTCCGCGAGTGCTGACATTTTTGTCACGTCGCCTGGATCGGCGAGGTCGAGGAAGGGCCGGATATGTAGTTGTCCGTGCCCGGCATGTCCGAAGAACGATGCCGTAACTTGCTCTTTTTTGAGCGTCTGCTGTACACGATGCAGAAAGTCTGGCAGTTCTTCCGGCGCAACGGCGATGTCTTCGATGACCGGCACGGGTCGCGAATTCCCTTTGAGTCGGTACAAGGTAGGAACGTACCGTCGTGCAAGCTGCCAGAGCATTTGATGATCATATTGGTCGTCGGCGACGTACGATCCCGACGAAAGCCGAGATTGTTCATGAAGGACTTCGACGGCTTGTCGGAGCTTCGCTTGCAGCTCACTGGTGGACTCGCCATGAAATTCCACGAGCAGTACTGCTTCGGCTGCTTGCGGGATGAGCAGTTCGTAACGAGGATCGCTTTCGCGCGCCAGGCTCAGGTGACGCCGATCCATCATGTCGCATGCGGAAGGTCGCAATCGCGCTAAATCCAACGACCCTCGAGCGGCTTTCTCCAACGAGTCAAAAAACAGCAGGACGCTACCGGCGTGGGAAGGTATGGGCGAGGTGGTGAGCGTCGCACTCGTGATCATTCCCAGCGTGCCCTCGCTGCCAGTAAATAGTCGCGATAAGCAAAGTTGCTCGTCTCGGCGAATGTCATCGAGGCGGTAGCCGCAGCGATTCACTAGGCTGCGGGGCTGACACGTGGGAATAAATTCGTCGTAGCGATTGAGAATGGCCTGCAGGCCAGCGAGCAAGTCTGGCAACGGTCGAGCATGCCGGTTAATCTGCGCGGTCGAAATGTCGTGCGTTGCGATGGTCACTAGCTCGCCGCTAGCGAGTACGACCTCCAGCGATTGCACGTGATGACGGGCTGATCCGTAAACGCGCCAACGACTGCCGGAACTGTCGAGCGAGATCACCCCACCAATCGTCGAGACGTGGCTGGTCGCCGGGTCGGGGCCAAACTTTCGACCCAGCGGAGCTAATTGTCGGTTGAGGTCGTCGATCACGACGCCTGCTTGTACGCGCACCGTGTCTTCGTTGATCTCAAGCACACGCCGCAGATAACGCGAGAAATCGACGATCAGACCGCGACCTAACGACTCGCCCGCAAGACCGGAGCCACTGCCACGCGCGTGTAAGGGAATCTGATTCGCGCCAGCGTAACGCACCACTGCCACCACGTCCTCGACGGTTCGCGGACGGACGACTCCTAGCGGTGCGATTTCGTAGATGCTCGCATCGGTTGAATACAGTTGAACGAACAAGTCATCGCAGCGCACCTCACCAGCAATCTGCCCCCGGAGGTCCTCTTCGATGCGCTGTTGTTCTACGTCCATCAAGCAACCCGTTGCGGGGAATGATTGGTGACAGTTGGCGGACGGCGAAAGGATTGTCGAGTCGCGGTAGTGAACAAAGTCACGCGCTGACGTTCGCTACGCGAGCAGTATTCGTTACCGAAGCGGTCTAACATTCATCACTTAGCTACGTTTTCCATTCGAGCGGCCAGCTGGCGGTAACGCTCGTGGGTGTCCAGGTCAAATTGCCCGTGGCTGTCCATCTCCTCGACGCCGCGATACTGAGCTTGGCAGCGGTAACACATTAGCGCGTCACCAACCAACATGTACAACAGCACATCGACAAGTGCCGTTGCAAAAAGAATGCCAAACGTCCAAAGCACGTCGGAGTAATACCAGGCGATCGAACTGCCAACAATGCCGACGATCACCAGCCCAACGCCCAGACGCTGGGGAAAGTCTTTCCGAACAAACAGATCAGTACTCGGACACACCAGGCAGCGCTTGACGCGGTTACCTTCGACGGCGCCCGCGTCGATCGTAATCTTGCCCTGGCAGTGTGGACAATCGAGCGTCGTGGTGTCTGCGTCGAAGTGGCTTCGGACGCCCTCGTCGCAGGCGGGACAGGCGTAGGTTACGTTCAAGGAAGCAGCTGGGGCGGGGGGAATCGACAGCGGGCGATCTACGTATCGCCAGCATTTCTCCCAATTATAGCGGAAACATCGACTCGGTAGACAGTAGCAGGGCCATTGTTTCGCCGACGAAAGTGCCAATCACCGCGACGTAGAGAATACCTGTTGCGCTCTGTGTGTTTGGTATTTTCAGCGTCTGCCAAGCCATCCAAGTCATTACCGCAACGCCGATGATGCCAAACGTCCAACGCAGCGCAACGAACAGAATCCACTGAGTACTGACTTGCTCGACCGTAGTTATCTCGCCGTAAACGCCCACGGTTGACATCGCAAGTTGCAACGCCACCGAAATACCCATCAGTCGGATCAGTAACTGCAGTGGCTCCAGCTTCATGCCGGGAGCGTTGAGATACCAATGACCCAGCAGCATCGCCGCCATAGTCACGCCTAGTAGCAATCCTGAGACCGCGGGAACAACATCGCGCATCAGCCCAGCAGGTCCCAAGACTGAGCTTGCTGGTTGATTCGCCGTAAATGCCCCAGCGAGCCCGGCAAAACTGACTACGCCTAGTAGAGCTTTCCCGGCTTGGTGCTTCTCGTAAAGCCACATCACGGACGCGACGTAGCTAATTGCCGCTGCAACAACAGCATACCAAAACGAAGATAATTCTACCGAGTGCGCGAGCAGCGCTGCGAGAGCCGACAGGCCAAGCGTGACGTACAAATGGTTGCGAAAGTACCCGCTCGTGACTTGCTTCGACGATGTGACAAGCATGCCGAGTGCCAATCCGAAGGTCAGTCGCAGCAGAAATTGTACAAGCAGCGCCATCGGGCAGAGATCACGGGGCGAAGGGCAGTCGGCAAGTTGGAATGGCCATTCTACCCAACCAAGTGTTACGACACACCCACCGAACGTCGCTCAGCTGCGTTTGCCGTAGATAAGCGTCATCACTTCCGATCGACTGGAGAGGTTGGAGCGGAATAGCCCTTTCATCGCCGAAGTGACGCACAGACTGCCGGGCTTGCGAATGCCACGGATCGACATGCATGAGTGTGACGCTTCGATCACGACGGCCACGCCTTTGACATCCAGCTCTTTGATCAGTAGATTCGCGACCTGTTCGGTCATGCGTTCTTGCACCTGCGGTCGACGCGAATACTCTTCGACGACTCGTGCGAGTTTGCTCAAACCGACCACCTTGCCATTGGGCACGTAGCCGATATGCGCTTTACCGTAGAACGGCAGCATGTGGTGTTCGCACATGCTGTTGAAAGTGATATCACGGACGAGCACCATTTCGTCGTACTCTTCCGTGAAAAACTTCTTGAGGTGCTCGCTGGGGTCGGTATGCAGACCGCTAAACATCTCCGCATACATGCGCGCGACGCGTGCCGGTGTTTCGAGCAGCCCTTCGCGATCCGGGTCTTCGCCGACCGCAGCCAGTATTTCTCGCACGGCTCGCTGGATACGAGGGAGATCGACGTTACCTAAGTGTGCTTCGGTGCTCGTCTCTTCGAGTTCGCCTGGCAAAGATCCGTGGTCGCCGGACGTCAGCGCAGAATTTTCGTTCGTCATACTCTATTCGTGTCGGTGTAGGGAGAATCCCAAACAGCTGATCGTACGCTCAGCAGAGTTGCTTCGTCAACCGAGCAGATTGTGGCTGATTAACTCGCGCAGACTATTGCAGCGTTAATTCGTGCTGAATGGCGGCAGGTAGCCACCGCCACGAGGTTTTGGCTGGCCACGCTCTTCCGACTCGTGCATCGCAGCGAGTAATTTCTTAGCACGCTGGTCAATGTCGCTTTCGCCAAGCAATTCGCACTTGGTTTTCAAATCGAGTGGCACCGCAAAGCTAACAAGGTCGGTTAGCACGCCCAAGGGAATTTCCGAAGAGAGCATCTCTTCGACATTGGGATTGGCGGGAGCCTCCTGCGGAAGCGAGTCCTGAAACTTTTCCGTCAGCTCTGCCTGTAAGGCAGATCGCATCTCGTCGTTCTCTGGATAATAGTAGTCGTCAAGCAACGAGACGTTGGCTTCGCGATACGAGCGATCTGCGGGCAGCTCCTGATCGATGCGAATCCGCCTCAGGCCGAGTAGCAACACGTTGTAGTGACCGTCGGACTGACGTTGATGCGTAACGATTTTGCCGAGGCATGCGTAGGGGTTGAGCGGTGGTCGTCCTTCGTAGTCGGATTCCCAGCCTGGTGCCAACATGCTCATCGCGATCAGTCCGTCGCTATCGAGAGCGGCATTGAGCAAGTCGCAGTACCGCGGCTCGAAAATATGCAGCGGCTGCATGACGTGCGGAAACATGACGAGATCGGGTAGCGGAAACAGACGCGCCGTGCCCCGAAAGCGTTCTTCGTCAATCGTCAAGTCTTCGGCGTTCCAAGGCATCATGGCATGTCGTGTGGTTGGATGGTGCGTGTGGTTGGATGGTGTTGGCTGGATCAGGATGAGTACCTCGAGATAGGCATACTGAGCATGCCTGGTGTCTCTAGTTTCTCAATCCGCGATTTAGGCGGTATCGTCAACAAGGTGAACTTCGGGAATCAATTCCGGGTCGATCTCCACTCTCGGGATTTCATCCTGACATTCGAGTACTTCCTCGAAGCACTTTTCGTATTGCGTAAGGAAGGCATCGATATCCAAACCGTGGTAGACGCCAGTGTATTCTTGCAGATAGCCGCGACTCGTGCTGTAGACCTTACGTGCGCCACGCGTGTTGCCATTGCCAAAATGGTGCAAGGCAACGGCGACCTGAATCATGCCCTGATAAAACTTACGAGCATCGCCGCGGTACTCCATCCACAGCTCTTCCCAAGTCTCGTGAGCCTCAAAAAAATCGCATTCGTTAAAGAACTCAATCCCTTTGAGATACAGTGGATCGTAGGGCGGTGATTCTGAGGACATAGTGATCGTCGTCTATTTGCGAAGGCTACTCGTCTGGCCGACCAACCGATTATAGGCAGCACCTATGTTGGAGGCCAGCGACCCGCATTGAGTCGGGTTTCGCCACCCGAGGAGGGTGCGAAAGATGTCAAGTTGCGGCCGCTTGACATTGTTTGGCAGTCCGACACAATGACCGCCAGTGGGTGGGCCTAGTTCCGACCGGGGCTGGCTGCTAGGCGACTATTTCTGGGTTTTTACGCCTCCGAGGGACGACTTCGCCGTGGCTGCTGCTCCTGTACTGTTCGCAACGAAGCGCCACGCCGCAAAAGTCGTCCGACGACTCAAAGCCGACTACCCTGAGGCGCCGTGTGCGCTCAACCACAAGACACCTTTTCAGCTGCTGATCGCCACGATTCTGTCGGCTCAGTGCACTGACGAGCGCGTCAACATCGTGACGACAGAACTGTTTGGTAAGTACAAGAAGCCGTCCGACTTTGTCGCTGCCCCTCTGCGCGATATCGAGCGAGCCGTCAAAAGCACAGGTTTCTTTCGTAATAAGGCGAAGAACATCAAGGCGTGCAGCGCGGCAATCGTCGAAGATTTCGACGGGCGCGTTCCCGAAGACTTGGACGCGTTGGTCGGGCTGGCGGGCGTAGGTCGTAAGACCGCCAACGTCGTCCTCGGCACCGCGTTTGGCATTGCCAGTGGCGTGGTCGTCGATACACACGTCGGCCGAATCAGCAGACGGCTGGGACTGAGCGAAGCGCAAGATGCAGTGCGCGTGGAGCGTGACCTCATGGCGGTGCTGCCGAAGAAGGAATGGATTATGTTTTCGCACCGAATGATTCATCACGGCCGAGCGATCTGCTCCGCTCGACGGCAGCCCGTGTGCGAGGAATGCTCGATGAAGAAATTTTGCCCTCAGATTGGAGTTTAGCGTATCCGCCCGCGCTTGGCCGCCGCGGATGCAGTCAGATCACTTGCTACACAACTGCGATTTGCGGGGCATGAGCGTGCTCTGGTCGCGAATTGCGATGGGACATTTTGTAGCGTCTAGGAATCGTTAACTTAATCGCTTCGATAACATTGGAAGTTTACTCTTATGATTCTTTCCGGCAATGAAATTTTGAATCGGATCGGCGAGGACATCGAAATCGATCCGTTCGACCCTAACCGCGTCAATCCAAACAGTTACAACTTAACACTACATAACGAGCTGATGGTTTACGAAGAGGTCGTGCTCGATATGGCAAAAGCGAATCGAGTGCGTAGGATTCCAATCCCTAGCGAAGGAATTGTGCTGAGTCCTAACCAGCTTTACCTGGCAAGAACCGTCGAACGGACCGTCACACACAATTTAGTACCGCAGATCGAAGGCCGCTCCTCGATCGGTCGACTGGGACTGTTTGTCCACGTGACGGCAGGATTCGGAGACGTTGGATTCGCGGGGTTCTGGACTCTAGAGATGTTTGCTGTGCAGCCGGTGCGAATTTATCCCAACACTGAGATCTGCCAGATCTTCTATCACGAACTCACCGGTCGCGTCGACGAGTATGACAGCAAGTACCAACACAACCGCGACATTCAGCCCAGCTTGCTGTTCGAGGAACTCGACCCAGAGCGCGAAAACGACCCACAGCTGCCACTCGATTTTGGGCTCGAACGATCGCATAGCTGACCGTTCTATGCAGTCTGCTACATAATCGCGAAGTAGTTCTCGACGGCGTAGTCGAAGTACTCTTTGCACATCAGTGGCGGCACATCCAGGTAGTGGCAGTAGTTGCGAATCTGGAGCAGAAGGTCGCGCGGTTGGCAGCATCGGTACGATCGTTTGACAGGTTTATAGTGTGTGTCGATCAGATAGTCGAGCGCTTCCTGATCGAACTGGATGTCGACGATCGGTGCCATGATCTCGAATAACTTGCGGAATTCTTCTTCGCTCGGATCGGGTACCTCGATCTTGTAAGGAATACGGCGGAGAAATGCGTCGTCGACCAGGTCTTTGGGCTCAAGGTTTGTCGAGAAGATGATCAGCTGGTCGAACGGCACTTGAATTTTCTTGCCGTTCACTAGGCGCAAGAAGTCGTAGCGTTTTTCGAGCGGCACGATCCAGCGGTTGAGCAGTTCATCGGTGGTCATGCGCTGGCGCCCGAAGTCGTCGATGACCAACGTTCCGCAGTTACTTTTCATTTGCAGCGGCGCTTCGCTAACGTTGTTGCCCGAGCTAGGCATCACTTCGAGGCCGTCCATCGTCAGTTCACCACCTACGACAATCGTTGGGCGCCGAATTCGTACCCACCGTCGATCGATCGCGTGAGTTTGTAGCGGTCCGCCGGTTTCCTCTAGCGGCACTTCTTCGTGCAGGCCCGGATCGAAAACTCGCATGATCTCGCCGTCAATACCGATCGCACGCGGAATCCAGACCGTGTCGCCGAACGCCTTCGTCACGCGCTCGGCGATACTGGTCTTACCGTTACCAGGTGCGCCGAACAAAAACAGACCACGTCCGGAGTTCACCGCGGGCCCAAGGCGTCGCAGCATCTTTTGATTGACCAACAGATCCGAAAAGGCGTGCTGCAGATCTTTGACAGTGGGATGAACTTTGGTTAGCGTCTGCTCGCTGACGCTTTTAATGTAGGCGTCGAGCGGCACCGGAGCCGCGCCGAAATAGCTGCACAATTCGGTCAGCTTCTTCGCGGTCTCGCGTCCCAAGTCGGTAAGCTGATAAACATAGTCGTTCATTGCTGCGGCGCCACGGAAAGCCACCAGCTGGGCCTGCTTGAGATCGGCAAGCACGGGTTCAACGAGGCGAAACGGCATTGAGTGCTGGTCCGCTAGGTGATGGCCCGACATATCGCCAACCGCCGCGAGGCAACGCAGCAGCAAGTGTTCTAATTGTCCAGCGCTCACACCCGCTTGCGCGAGTGTCTCTGGCTCACGCGGCTGCCAAGGCTTGCCTTCGTCTTGTGGGTCGAGGTCCGTATTCCTTAGCGCCGGATGCACGTCGGCACCAGCTGGCTTCGGAGGAGGTTGATTGATCGAAGCTGGTGGTTGCGGGATCGCGGGATCGGCCTGCGTCGCTTCGTCAGGTTGCGCGCCATTGGCAATCTGGTGAATGCGGCTGAGCAGTGTATCGAGTTCGGCGCTATCGCCTTCACCGGTCGATCGGGTTTGTTCAGCTAGGTTGTCAACAGTCATTGCTTTTCATTCCGCGGGCAAAGTCAAACGGGCGCGGGGGCATACCTTGGCGGAGAGAACCGTTGTGCAAGGCTACGTCCCAGATGGCCGCCACGCAAACTAAGCAGCACCAGGTTTGACGATTGTGACGGTCGTTGCGACGAGACGGCTGATGTTTACTTCGTCAGCAACAGATAGATGACCGCAAGCACGATCTGTACGGCCGCGAAGGGCACTGCTAATTTCACGAAACGGACAAACGAGATCGGCACCTTGTGCTTGTGCATTACCGTTACAGCGACCAGAGTGGATGCGGATCCGATCGGCGTGATATTGCCGCCCAGGTTGGCGCCCAAGATGACGGCCCACCAGTGGGGAGAGTCGCTACCGACACCGGGCAGCCCTCCTAGTATTTTTGCCAGCATTGCGGCCAGAGGAATGTTGTCGGTCACGCTGCTACAGACAGCCGACGCAACCAGCAACGCCGCGCTACCTGCCTTGTCGCCGAGTTCGATGAGTTTGGCCAGGACGTGTCCGAGAGCCTCCAGCACGCCCGCGTATTCCATGACATAGATCACGACGAACAGACCAGCGAAGAAACCGAGCAAGTCCCAATCGACGATGCGGTAAATTTGATCCGCCTCCGACTTGTAGCGAATCAGTGCGACGACGGCAAACGCCATCGCGACGAAGCCCATGCCCAAATCACTTACCCACGGCAACACACTGGTCGTGGCGATCGTCAGAATGAACAGCACGGTCATGACGGCACCGAACCAGAAAAAACCGCGACTCTCAATGCTGTCGTTCTCGTCGAAGCTATCGACCATCGCTGCTGCCTTCTCTCGCTCGGCAGGGTCTTTAATCCGCGAAATGCCAAACGATTTGGTCGCCATGATGATCGTGGCGGCTGTGGCGAGTACGACGTAGGGCACGCTGTAGACGAAGAAGTCGACAAAGCTAATTCCGGCTGCCGTTCCGACAATGATGTTCGGGACGCTGCTGATGAGTGTGAGCAATCCGCCAATGTTGGTCAGCAAGCCTTCGGTCAACAAGAATCCAAGCAGTTTGTCTCGGCGATCGAGTTTGTCGAGTGAAACAGCCGTCAGCGATCCAACGATCACCATCGCGGTCACGTTGTTGAGCACGGCAGAAAACACCACCGTCATCACACCGTAGTAACTCAGCAGCAGCAGTGGGTCGCCACGCGAAAGCTTCGTCACCTTGATTGCCAGCCACTTAAATAGTCCCGACCGCGAGATCACGTCGACGAACACGCTTGAACCGAGCAGAATGACGATGACGCTCCAGTCGATGGCGGGAATGTAGACCGGCATGCTAACTTCATGGCCACCTTCGTGCAGTTCGCCTTCGAGCTCGACATCTTCCAGCCCTTCAACCTCTTCTTCCTCGATCTGATGGCTGCCGACGACAACTTTTTCGAACGGCAAGATCTTAAAGCTCGTGCCGAGCAGCAGGCACGCGACGGCGTAGACTCCGGCGATCACCGACTTTTTGGCGTGCAGTTTCTCCTCGAACGCTAGGCTCAGCACCAGCCCGATGAGCAGCATCGCGAACAGCAGCTTGACGCCGGTGCCGACGGCAGCAGAAGCGAGTAGTGGCAAGATCATGGGATCCATCCTTCAAACGGCTGAAAGCCATCTACAGCATTAACAAGGGAGTCTTGCGCAGTTCGACGGCGAGCGGGTACGCCAGGCCGTGCATGGCGAGCTGATCATCATCCTTCGTGTTGAGCACGAGCAGATCGACTTGGTGCCGTTCGATCAGTTGCAGATGATCGCGAAGCCGGTGGCCGAGCGTCACGGAGTGCTCGATGGTGATGTCGACGTCGGTTTCGTGCAGGATTTTTTTGCACGACTCGGCGTAGTCGAGTGGATCTTTCAACAGCTGACGTGGCAGTTCGTCGGCGACCGTTTCGGTGTCGATCGCCGGGATTTTTGAGATTGCTTCCACCGTGCGACGCAAGGTTTCGTCGTCTTCGACGTGCGAGAGAATGACCTTCCCGCCCGGCTGGGTCAGAGCCACCGCGTAGTTGACGAGTTTATGGTCGCCTGCCAGGTGATCGGTAATCGCCATCACCACGTCAGTGTTTTGGAGCTGGTTGCTATAGTCTTGGTCTTCTTTCGGATTGGGAACGAGCAGGACCGGCACCTCGGTGATTTGCGTCAGTACGTCCACTGCGTCTCCGAGACTGTGTGGCCAACTCCAGGCGTCGGAGTGCAAATTGCGATAGGTGACCAGCAGCTCCGCCTTTTTCTCTTCGACAATGGCCAGCAGTTCGCGCACGTTGCAGGTCGCGTCGATCGCAATATGCTCCAATTCGATGGGTTTCCCGTCTCGGCCCACGCCCAAAAAACGTGACAGATCTGCCTCCAACTGCGGATCAGCCTCCGGCAAATCGGTAATCAGCAGGCCGTGGGTGAGGCCGATCGGCTGATATTCGTAGAGCGTTCGCGTAGCGGAACGAAACTCACTCTCAAACTGGTCAAGATTTGTCATGAGGATCGGCAGGGTGGGAGGGTCGTGTCGCGCCAAGGATAGCAGTTCTGACGTGAGCGAACAATCAGAATCGTCGGGAATGCTCGGCTCGCCGCAATACGCCGATGACATTTCCGGGTCCGTCGATTACGTTCGATGGAATACGACAGTGTTTGCCTAAAGAATCGAGAAGCACTATGCAATTCGTTATCACAGCCGTTGGTCCCGACAACCGTGGCCTTGCCGATCCGATCGTCCACTGCGTCACGGAATTGGGCGCGAATATCGGCGAGATTCAGATGTTCGATCACGATCAGGAGTCGGTTTTCTCGATGCTCACGCGCGTCGAAATGGATCCATCTCGTGTTGACGAACTGAAGGACGCGACGCAGGACATTAGCCAGCGCACCGGGCTGTCGATTCGCACCTGGTGCCATCCCACCGATGGGCGTCGCCCGCGCATCGCAATTTGCGCCACCTACCGGCGCGAGACGCCGCGGGCGGTACTCGAGGCGGTTGCGTCTGGAGCGATCCAGGCCGATGTTGCCGCTATGATTAGCAATCGGCAAGCCTGTCGTGGGTTGGCCGATGAGTTCGACGTGCCGTGGTTCCAAATCGGTGACGCGGCAGGCAACGCGGACGACGATCGACTCATCGACATCTGCGACGAGCAGCAAATCGACTACATCGTACTCGCCCGCTACATGCGCATCTTGCCACCGTCGAGCGTTTGGAAATACGCTGGTGGGCGGATCATCAATCTGCATCACGGACTGCTGCCAAGCTTTCCGGGGATGAGACCTTACCACGATGCTCACGCAGTGCGAATGCTGACATACGGCGCGACATGCCACTTTATTGTGCCCGAGTTGGACGCCGGCAATCAGACGATCAATCAGGCGACCTTCAGCGTGCCGCCGGGTACGTCACTCGAGGAAATCGTTCGTATCGGCCAAGAAGAGAACGAACCAAAGTGCCTGACGGAGGGTGTTCGACGTGTCGTCGACGGCGAAGTGCAGCTGCACTTCAATCGTGTGGTGGCGATCAAGCGATAGCCGATCGTGTCGACTATACGGATTCTGCCGAGATCGGATCGGCGAAGCCGATTTTCTTGACGGATTGCCAGGCCGTGAATAGGGTGGAGCTAGCGGAACAGGCCCGCCGAATCCTCGGCATTCTCACAGCGAGTCCCTCTATGCTCTCACGAATTCTCATTGCGGTCGTGCTCGGTTGTTTGCTTATTCTGCCAGCAAACGCGCAGACAGTTCGGTTCGATACGAACGTTGGCAATATCGATTTTTTGCTAAACCCGACCGGCAACCCAAACTTGGTGCCGCACGTCGATAACATTTTGGCCTACGTCAACGCGGGTCTCTACGATTCGTCATTTATCAATCGTGCGGCAACTGGTTTTGTGCTCCAGTTCGGCGGCTTCTCGCTCGATCCGTTGGTCCCCCCGGCTAGCCCTGACGACTTCATCGATATTCCGTCATTCGATCCGGTTGTGGTCGACGCGGATGGTGACTTCCAGGTCGACTTCATTTTCGACGTCGACGGCGACGACGACGTTGATTCCGACGACGCCTCGGCATTCGGCCTGAGCAATACCACGGGTACCGTGTCGTTAGCGCTCTCATCAGTCTTCGTGGATGGCCAATCAATGGTCAATCCGAACTCCGGCACGAGCAGCTTCTTCGTCAACCTGAATGACAACGGCTTCTTGGACGACCAGGGTTTCGTGCCGTTTGCCACCGTACCTGATACGACGACGGTTGATCTGATTACCTCGCTTCCGCAGCTCAACTTAGATCCAACCGGCGCGAATCTCGCAGCGATTAATGTGCCACTGGTCAATGATGCCAATGTCGTGTTCATCGAGCGTGCTTTCGTGCTCGAAGACGAGGATGTCAGCAACTCGATCACCTTCTCGACGCTTACCAGCGCGGAAACGGCGGCGGAGACTGCAGTTGTAACGTTCTCGACGGTGACTGGAATTAGTGACGACAGCCCCACCACATTTTCTGATCTCTCGCTCGCGGAGGACATTGGCGCTACCGCACCTGTTACGTTCTCCGTCCTAACGATGAACGAGGACGTCCAGACTTTCACGTCCTCGTCACTCACCGCCGGTCAAAGTGCCTCCACGACCGCCACGGGTGACGGTAGCTTAGCAGTGCAAGCAGTCGCTGTCCCCGAGCCGCCCGCACTGGTGCTAGCGATCGGCGCACTGGTAGCAATTTACATGCTTAAGCCCAGCAAACGCTGAGCACACGGCGATAATCTCGATCCAATAGCCTACATAAGCCCGGCGCATCACGTCGGGCTTTTGTCGTTTGCGGGTGAGCGCCGAAGAATTCTCGGCAATTCGTAAAACTGCTCTTGCTCTCGCAGTAGGCTCTTCCTACCATCCCGCCGCCTCGGAGTTTTTGGGGCACTCTTCTACCAATCTTTTCAAGCAGTCTTGTTTCGATGAGTGATCGTTGCATAGGCACGTTCGCGTCGTGGGACCGGTGGTTATGTTCTCGGACATGCCCAACGCGGTTTAGCGCCCGAGTTATGCCTGAATGTTACGGATTCGGAGCAACAGACAGGAGATTCATCGGATGAGGAAGTCAACTTGCCTCCTGCCGAAAGTACTATTCGCGGTTGCGTTCGGTCTTGCGCTGCTCGTCTGTGCGCCATCAGCGGTTGTCGCGCAAGAAGACGGGGTGATCCCAGCCAATTACCAATCGGGTAGCTTCTTCAATCGGAATCTCGGCACGGCGCTGCGATTCAACTACCATACGCAAGGCTATGGTACGCAGGAGGGAGTCTTCTCTCTGGGCGGCATGAAGGTCTTCAACATGGAAGGCGCCACTTTCTTCCTCGACGGCCAGGGCACGCTGAGCGACGACTTCGGTGGTGGCTTTAACCTCGGCGTTGGCTACCGGCAACTCGCTACCCTCGGTAACAAGACCGACTCGGAACGTATTATCGGTGCTGGCTTCTGGACGGATGGGCAGAGCAGCGTCAACGATAACTTCTTCACTCAACTTGGCTTTAGCCTCGAGTCGTTGGGTGATTTGTACGACGTGCGATTGAACGGCTCCTTCCCGCTGGATCGTGAAAAGACGGGCGACGCGACGCTCACCGGTGCGAGCGACGCATTCTTCTCGGGCAACAATCTATTTGGAGCGGAGGAGACTTTCGGCGTCGATACGGCGCTTGATGTGCTCGATGGCGAGGTTGCCATCCGTGTTGCCGATTTAGAAGCATGGGGATTCGCGGGTGCCTACTACTTGGGTGGCGGCGAAGACGATACCGGCGGCTATCGACTTGGCGTACGCGGCTACGCGGTGCCAGATGTCGCGGTCTCATTCTCTGTGACCGAAGATGATATCTACGATACCAACTTCCTGTTTGGCATTACCTGGTTCATTGGCCGCACGCATCGCGGTAACACGCCAACGGGCACGCTGCTTGATCGTTTCCGCGAGCCCGTGCTCCGCAACGACTTTATTGCGATGACCAGCCGCCAAGAAACGCGCGTGTCGGGTGACGCGTTAACGCTGGCCGGATCGACCGACCTGGTTAGCATCGTCCATGTGGACAGCACGGCGGCAGCGGGTGGTGATGGTACCTTCGAAAGTCCCTTCGACGATATTTCCGACGTGGACGATGCGGGCAACAGCGCGGCGAACGACATTATTCTGGTCCACGGCGGATCAATGTTCACCGGCGCCGAAGGCCAGATTGTGCTGCAAGAAAACCAGCGTCTGCTGGGCGAAGGTATGGACGAAATGGGCAACATGATCGCGCACTTTGTTCAAACCAACGCTGGTAGCGTAGCATTGCCAGAAACGGCGGTTGGAGCACAGGATCTTCTTCGTCCGCAAATTGATGGCACCGGCGTTGCTGGCACGCCAATGATTACGTTGGCCGACGGTGCGACGGTTGATAACTTTACCATCGACAATGCCGAGACAGGTATTTTTGCCGATGGCGTTACGGTGCCGACGGGCAACACGATTTCCAACGTGCTCGTGAGTGATGCGACCACCGGTATCTCGCTGACCAACATGATGGGTACGACCGTGTTGGATTCGAACGTCATCATCGAACGCGCAACGGGTACAGCCTTGTTGATTCAAGATGGCAGCGAAAACGTCACGATGAATGGATCGATCAACGATACCACCGGCATGTCGCTGGTTGTGAGCGGTCGCACGGGCGGCACGGTGCAATTTAACGGCACAATCGATGACGACACGAACGACGACAATTCGTCGACCAGCATGGGTGTGCAAATCCAGGGTAACGCGGATGCTGTCGTCAGCTTCGATGCGGCGAGTACCCTGGCGATTGAGGTCGATGGCGGTGCGGGCGTCACGGGCTTCGACGTGCAGGGTAATGGCAGCACCACCGTTAGCGTTACCGGTACTGCCGACATCGAAGCGAGAGGCGATAGTCGTGCGGTTCAGTTCGCGGGCAACACCGATTCCACGACCGGTTTGACATTCGCCGATTTGAACGCTTCCGCGATTAACGGTAACACGGTCGAAGTCGCCGGTCCTGGCGCCGTGACGATGGCATCGGTCAACACGGGCAGCTCCAATCGAGGCATCACAAACTCCGGCACGGGTACGGCGTTCGCTAACGATGGCACGGGCGGCAGTGCCACGATGACGATCAACTCGAATATCACCAACAGTGGCGGCGGCAACGTCGTTGCGATGACCAATCGTGCGGAAGCCAACGATGTCTTCTTCAACGGTGACATCACAGACATGTCCGAAGGTATCAGCGTTACCAACAACAGCAACGGCATTATGGCCTTCACAGGGGAAGTGCGGCTGACCAATACTGGCGTCAACAACAGCCTGACGATGACTGATAACGAAGGTGCAACCGTTTCGTTCACCGACATTCAAGCTTCGACGACCGACGGCAATACGCTCGACGTCACGGGCGGTGGCACGCTGACCATTTCCGACGCCAATGCCACGAACTCGATTGATAGTTTGGGGTCAGGGCTCGCATTCCGAAATGTGGGCAACGCCAACGGGTCGGCCGCCGTGACGATCGCATCGACGATCAACAACAGCGCCGTTACCGCAAGCGGTCAGTCCATCGATATTCGCGATCGCACAGAAAACGATATCGTGATCAACGGCAACGTGTCTGACGACAACGAAGGCATCAACATTCAAAACAACTCAGGTGGCTTGATTGCCTTTGCCGGGGAAACTCGACTGACGATGGACGGCACTGACGTGCCGCTGACGATGCTCGACAACGAAGGAGCAAGTGTTTCCTTCACCGACATTCAGGCGTCGTCGGTCGATGGCAATACGCTCGACGTCACGGGCGGTGGTACGCTGACCATCTCAGACGCCAATGCGACGAACTCGTTCACTAACACAGGCACTGGCAACGTCGTTGATGTCACAGGTAGCGGAGCCGGAGCGGGCGTTGGAGATGCGACCGTCACGATTGCTGGTCCGATTACCAACTCGGGCGGCGGCTTGTCGGTAAGCGTTCAAGATCATCTGTCAAACGACATCACCATCAACGGCACGGTCACGGACAACGACGGTGGAATCTCGCTGGTGGACAACCTGGGCACTGGTACCATCGACTTTCAGCAAGCGGTGGTTATCAATCAGACAAACGCCGCGAGTACAAGCAACCTGATCAATCTCGACTCGAACACGGACAAGACGATCCAGTTCAATGGAATCATGCTTGACTCTGACAGCACTGCTGCTGGAGCCGGTACCGGTTTCCGTGCAGTTGGTGGTGGTACACTCGTGGTCGCGAGCCCGAACACGCCCGGCGACAACATGATCGATATGCAGAACGGCACCGCGCTGGATCTGAACGGTATGACGATCGGTGCTGGTGGCGTGGCATTTGATACGGTGGATGTTGCCAGCGGCAACGGCGTTGGCATTAACCTGCAAACCCTCGATGGTGCGGGCCAAGTAGCGATCGGTGGCGGCACCAATGCGGGAGACGGTGGCACTTTGGTGACCACCGGAACTGCGATCAGTGTTAACAATGCGAATAATGTGCTGGCGACCAATATGACGGTGAACAACACCGGCGCAGCTGGTGGCGTCCTTGTCACCGGGCAGCAGGCTGGATCGACAGCCACCTTTACGGGCCTTAACGTAACAACAGCGAACGCCGACGCGGTTGCGGTCAACACCAACACCGATGGCACGATTATCTTCAACGATCTGACGGCCACGACGACTGGCACAGGCGGTGCAGTCGTGTCGAACAACAATGCCGACGCGACGCTCAGCATCAACGACATGACGCTGACGGCGACTGGCACCGGAGCCGGCTTTAGCGCGACAGGCACTGGCAACCTGGCCGTGACCGGTGATACGAGCATCGATACCACGACGGGCAAGGTGCTCGAAGTCGTTGGTCAGAACATTTCAGCCAACTCCGCATTCGATACGGTCAACGCCAGCGGAACGGTTGCAGGAACAGCTGTCGAACTGCGAGATTTGACTGGCTCGACCGTGACGGTTGGTTCGGGTACCAATGCGGGTGACGGTGGTACGCTGACGACTACCGGCGCCGACGGAGCAGTGGTCGTAGACAATGCTGACAACGTGACGATCGACAATGTGTCCATCAATAACGCCGCTACCAATGGTGCTGGACTGATCGTTCGCAACAATACCACAGGTGCCCGTAACTTCAACAACATGGTGATCAACACCGAGAGTCAGCTCGCTGTGAACGTCAACAACAATAGCGGCGGCACGTCGACATTCGCCGATCTGACAGCCAACACAACGGCTTCAGTAGCTGGTCAGGATGCCGTGGCGATCCAGAACAATACGGGCGGTACTATCACCGTCAATACTGCCGACGTCGATGCGGATGGCGCAGGACGTGGTGTCGTGGTAGATAGCAACGGCAACGCCACAGTGAATCTCAATAGCCAGACGATTAATACCGAGACCGGAACAGGCTTGCTGGTTATGGGAACCGGCAACACAACCACCGGTGGCACAGGTACCATTACGACAACCACTGGTTTTGGAGTTGATGTCCTGAATGCCGAAGATGCCAACCTGTCAGGACTTACGGTCGTGTCAGGAGCAGCCGACTCGGTTCGCGTTCAGCATACCGATGCGGCGACTTCCGATGTGACGCTTAATACGCTCACCATCACAGGTGCGACGAACAACGGTGTCAATATCATTAGCGATGGCACAGGTGAGTTCGATATGGCTATCACTAATTCAAACATCAGTACCTCCGGAGCGGGCAACGAAGCGGTGTTTTACGATCTCGGAGCCAATCATCAGGGTCGCTCAGACTTCACGCTGACAGGTTCAACCCTCAGTGCCGATGCCGACAACGCTTTGCAGGCGACGCTTGACCAAGGGACGGGCGACGTTCGGTTCTTAGTCCAACAGAACATCAACATCTCTAGCGATATTGCCGGTGAGGGTGCCGTTGATATTTCGGTGACCAGCGGTCTGGCTCTCAA
Organism: Planctomycetota bacterium; assembly: GCA_039184115.1. Lineage (GTDB taxonomy): Bacteria > Planctomycetota > Planctomycetia > Pirellulales > Lacipirellulaceae > Bythopirellula. Next base: position 73,777 of record JBCDBK010000008.1, read on the forward strand.
TGCGACGATTGGCAACACGGTGACCAGCGATGCCGGGGATCCGGTGGCCGTGCCAGACAGTGTGGGTGACTTCAACCTGTTCACCAACACCAATGCGGGTGGCGATCCGTTCCGCATGGAAGTCAACGACGCGGGTGCGACCATCAATCTCGATCTGCGTGATAACACGGCTTCGGGTGGATCGGTGTCGTACCAGCTCTTCCAGAATGCTGGCACGTTCAACCTTGTCGACCGAGTCGATACGCTCGGCGGTGCTGGCGGACCGAACAACATTGGCACGGTGGTCGAAGCCGCCGGTGTCACTACCGATATCGCCCCACCGGTGTCAGCCCCGACGCCGTAGCAATTCGTGAGAACCCAAGCCGACCATGCTCTCCGTCAACCTTAAGTGTCCTCACTGCGGTTGGCAAACCACATGCGGCGAGGTCGAAGTCGCCCGTCGGTTGCGGGCGCTGGGACTGTTGAAGCGAGCGGCAAATCCGCCGGACGAGCTCGTGCGGGAACTGCTGGCAACACACCTCGGCCGGCTCAGTTGCGACGCGTGCGAATCGGTCGGGCTATTCCTAATTGACGAGCCCGGCGACGATGACGGCGATTGGCAGCAAGCCATCGTCTGCGAAGTTTGCCGAAAGCCGATTCCGCCTGAGCGTGTGGAGATCTTTCCCGACGCTAGTCGCTGCGTTGCGTGCCAAGATATTGCCGATCGCGGCGCCGAGCCTGACGAGCCCGAATTTTGCGAAAAGTGTGGCGCGCTCGTCGAACTCCGCGTCAGCCGTGGCGACGGCATCACACGCTACAAGCGTTTCTGCACCGGCAACCCGCGCTGCCGCCTCTAGCGGCTAACAGCGCCGGCTGCAATCATGGACGGGGCACCGCAAGCGTCGCGGTCCACCATCCACTACTCACCCCCAACCACCCGCCACCTATTTGCACACGCTCGTCGCTACTGCTGCTTTCGGTCTCGAAGCGATCGTTGTGCGCGAATTGCAGGCACTGGGCTACGAACCCAAGATAAGCCGTCCGGGGCGGATCGAGTTCTCCGGCGATCTGTCGGCCATTGCGCGGGCGAATCTTTGGTTGCGCTCGGCAGACCGCGTGTTGCTACAGCTGGCGAAGTTCCCAGCGATCGACTTTGATGCTTTGTTCGACACGACGCGCGATCTGGCGTGGGAAGCTTGGATCGCCCCAGACGCGGCGATCTTGGTGCGTGGTCGGTCGCACAAGTCGCAGCTATCCAGCGTTCCTGCGTGTCAGCGCACGGTGAAGAAGGCGATCGTCGAACGATTGCTGGCGAAGCACCAAGTCGCGTCGCTGCCAGAGACCGGGTCGCCGGTGCCCATCGAAGTCGCGCTGCTCGAGGACGAGGCGAGCATTTCGCTCGATACTTCCGGTGATGGATTGGCGAAGCGCGGTTATCGCACCCTAACTGGACCAGCGCAGATTCGCGAGACGCTTGCCGCCGCACTCGTGCAGCTGAGTTTCTGGAAGCCTGATCGACCGTTGATCGATCCTTTCTGCGGCACGGGAACGATCGCCATCGAAGCGGCGCTCCTTGGACGAAGCATCGCTCCAGGGCGACTGCGCAGATTTGCCGCTGAAGACTGGCCAGCGCTTCCTTCGGAGCCGTGGAATCAGGCGCGCGAAGAAGCGGCCGATTTAGAGTTGTCGTCGCTGCCAGAACGCCCAGTGGGCACCGACGTCGATAACGAGTCGCTGAAGTTGGCACGGTATCACGCCGAGCGCGCTGGCGTGGTGGATGATTTACATTTTCAACAGCGCGCTTTCGCCGATCTGACTTCGCAACGACAATTTGGCTGCACGATCATGAATCCGCCCTACGGATTGCGATTGGGCGAAGATCGAGAAGTCGAAGAGCTGTACCGTACGCTGCCGGACGTGCTACGGAGACTTCCAACGTGGTCGCACTATATTCTCACAGCGCGTGGTGATCTCGAAAAACTCGTCGGCCAGCAAGCCGACCGGCGTCGCAAACTGTTCAACGCGCAAATCGAATGCACTTACTTCCAGTTCTACGGCCCCAAGCCATCAAAGTCCAAGCTAGAACTTCGTAGCGACGCGGCGGCAGTTTCGCAATCGGTTGCACGTGAGCCGTTACAGGCTCCGGAGAAGAAAGTCCCAGCGTTTGGCGGCCTACGCGAAGAAGCTACGCGACAAGCCGAGGAGTTTGCCAATCGACTTCGCAAACTCGCGCGTCATCTACGCAAGTGGCCGACGAAACGAGGCATCACGTGCTACCGACTCTACGAGCGCGATATTCCCGAGATTCCACTCGTTGTTGATCGCTATGAAGATGCGCTGCATATCGCCGAGTTCGACCGTCCACACGATCGGACTGCTGCCCAGCATGCCGACTGGCTTGATTTCATGGTGAAGACAGCCGCCGAGACGCTCGGAGTGGCGCGTGATAGCGTGTTCGTCAAGCATCGCGCTCGACAGAGGGGAATGTCGCAGTACGAACGGGTTGACGAGCGGCAAGCCGTGCGGACTGTTGACGAGGGCGGCTTGAAATTTCAGGTAAATCTGTCTGACTACCTCGACACGGGTTTGTTCTTGGATCATCGGCAAACGCGGTCGATGGTTCGCGAGCTGGCCGCTGGCAAGAGTTTTCTCAACCTATTCGCTTACACCGGATCGTTTACCGTTTACGCTGCCGATGGCGGCGCAGCGAAAACCACGTCGGTCGATCTCTCGTCGACCTATCAAGATTGGACCGCCGAGAATCTGCGAATCAACGGTTTTACCGGGCCGCAGCACCGACTCGTGCGAAGTGATGCCGGGGCATTTCTGAGTTCGATTGGCGACGAGCGCTTCGACTTGGCGGTCGTCGATCCGCCAACCTTCTCCAACAGCAAGCGCCTCGACGACGACTGGGATATCCAGCGGGATCACGTCCAACTATTGTCGGGCGTCATCCATCAGATGACGCCTGGCGGGGTGATCTTCTTCTCGACCAACTCGCGGCGTTTCAAGCTCGACGAGATCGCGCTAACGGGTGTGACGATTCGTGAGATCAGCAAGCAGACTGTGCCGGAAGACTTTCGGAACAAACGGATTCATCGCTGTTGGCGCATGCATGTCGCTGAATAAGACGCAGAGGACACGGATTTGAAGGATCGTCGCGGATCAGAAATCTCAGTATTGCATCCGCGGCGATCCCAAAAATCCGTGTCATCCGCGTTCCATTCTTTCTCTCAGTACGGCCAACTCGCGCTTAAACCCACCCGACAGAATTGGGAATCGACACCAGGTCTTGGGGTCGAGATTCTCATCGTCGAGATGGAACGATGGGGCGTAGCGCTCCCGCTTCCATTGATTGCGACACCAGAGTTGGAAGAAGCGAATAACCCATTCGCCCAACTGCCGTGCGGCATAATCCTGAAACTGCGGTTGAATCGTCTGCCACACTTCGACGGGCATCAGTCGATCGCGAATTGCAGCTCGCTCGATCGCGTCGAGCACGACGTAGGGCATCAGGTCCGACTCGTCCGTTTGACGCTCCGTTGCTGGCCGAAGCTCGGCGGTCGGTTGTTGGGCATTGACGGCTGACAAAGCAGGCATCGGACCAACGTCGAGCGGACCGGTGTGTTCCATCCAGTGCAACCATTCGCGTAGATAAGCCTTGTCGATGCCCGTGATCGGCGCCAACCCACCGCAGGTATCGCCGTCCATGGTGGCGTAGCCCACTGCCGCCTCGCTGCGATTGCTGGTCGAGAGTAGCAGCGCGCCGGTCAAGTTAGCGAGCAGCCAGACGCCCGGTCCGCGAGCGCGGGCTTGGATATTCTGCAGTGCCACATCGTCAAGTTCCCACGTCAATTCGCGTTCGACTGCTTGAGATACGTTGTCGACATAGGCGTCCACCTGTTCGTCGACGCTCCATTCGTAGTACTTTGCGCCAACCGCTTTGGCGACGGCTTCGGCAGCGCTGCGTGTGACTTCGCCGCTGTTGCGCGTGGACTGATACACACAAGCCAGCAGATCGCTGACGATCGATCGATTGTCTTCGGCTCCGGCCAGACTGGCGACGACGGCGACCTTCTGCATGAATTGATCATCGTGCAGTCCCATGATTGCATTGAGCTTGTCCAGAAACGCATGGCGACCGACTTCGGCGACCCCCAATTCGACCATCAGCCAGATCATCGTCACCACGGCCGCGGAATCGGCGCCGCCGCTAAGCGAAACGACCAGTCCGCCAGAACGGCTCTTTCGCAGATAGTCGTACAGTGCGAGTGGCACGGCTCGAGCAAACTCTTCCGCCTTGGGAGCGGGCGAAGTATCCCATGTCGAAGGTTGCGTCGGCGAGACCGGTGCAGCAAGCGCGGGAAAATCGAACTTGCAATCGACCGTTGCCCCGCCGAGGCTACTCGCGTCGCGTCGCGGCTGATTGGCCTGCTCTCGATCCCTCCTAGTTGCAGCGACGTCGATGTCAGCCATCGCCATCACGGTATCTGCGAACGATAGACGCGGCCCCGCAGCAACCATTACGCCACGCGAGGCGATGAGTGTCCCGCCGTCGAAAATCGCGCGGCCCGATTCGTTGCCTAGTAAATTGCAGTACGCATAGCTAACATGCTGCTCGCGTGAGCCACGCAGTACGTAGTCACGACGAATCTCCTGCTTCCCAAAGGCAAAGTGACTGGCACTAGGGTTGAGAACAATGTCGGCACCGCGACCTGCGAGCGGCACGATTGGTCGGTATCGCACCCATGCATCGCGGCAGATTTCCATGCCGATTTTCACGCGGTCCCCGTTCTCGTCACCGCAATCAAACAGCAGATCACCAACCGGATAGGGCGACCCGTGCACCGAGACCTCGCGCACTTCGCCGCGTGGCCACGGCTTGAACCACCGAGGCTCGTAGTGAATGCCATCGTCAGCGAGAAACTGCTTCCCGACGAATCCAAGTAGGTGCCCGTCGCAGCACATCGCCATTGCGTTGTAAAGCGTGCCATCGACTGCCAGCGGCAGACCGAAAGTGGTGATCAGCCCGCCAGTGTGCGGCAAAAGTTCGGCGAGCACGTCGAGCGCCGTCTGCTGCACGCCCTTGGCAAAAAAAGCATCTTCGCAGCCGTAGCCACTGATGCAGAGCTCGGGAAGGCAAAGAACGGACGCCTTGGCGTCGCGCGCGGCCTGGATCGCTCGACGAAGGTTCAGCTGGTTTGCATGCCAAGCCAGCGGAGTCGTGTTGATACCGGCCGCGGCCAGTCGAAGTTTCGTCATGCCGCCAATATACAGTTACATCAACGCCAAGCGTACCGCGTTAAGTGCCTGCTTAGCCGTCCGACTACGGACAATGTCGGGGTGGGCTGCGCACGAGAAGCGAAACTTGCGTGTCTGGTCGGGCATCGCGAGTGCCGCATTCACATGCGCGTCAGGCCCGCTCGTCTGCGGCGGAAAGGCTCCAATGGCCAAAGCTAGATCAGCGCTGGTGTCGCGTCGGATAGCTTCGGCGAGTGAAATGGCAAAGTCGGCCCCATGCGGCACTTCTCCCCCTTGCACGTCGTTGGGGGTGAGCGTGCGCCCTTCGACAAATGGTGTTGCCGTTGGCGACAGGGTGCCCATCCACTCGGTGACAAGGCCGTCGGTCGCCCATTCGCCGACCGCCAGCGTCAGTTGGCGTTCGCTTAGCAGTCGCGTGACGGCGTGTTGTAATTCGTCGTCTTCTTCGCCAAAGACGAGATTGCCTAGCGACTCGTAGATTGTTGCTACGGTCGGCTCCATAGAGGCCAGGCACGTTTCTTCGTCAGGGGCGGTCGCGGTGATTCGTAGTGTTATCGTCGCGCGGCTGACGGTGATTCCTACACGTGGCTCGCGGTCGCGAGCGATTAGATCAGGCAGCATCGCCTCGAGCGCGCTTTCGCCAACGCCAAAGCACTTGATCCGCCGATGGCGAATGACACGTGGCTCGGGTTGGAGGCTGCGAATGCGAGGAGCGACCGTCGCATCCCACATTTCGTGCATTTCAGCAGGAACGCCGGGCAACGCGAATACCGTGCAAAGCTCTCCGTCGGTCCGCTTATTCGACATTTCGATGCCGGGGGCGGTCCCGTTGGGATTAAAGATCGCGTCCGCTCCAGCAGGAAAGTTCGCCTGCACGGTGTTGCGCTCCGGCATTTCGCGGCCGCGACTGGCAAACAAATTCTTAATGTGTGCGAGCGATTCTTCGTCGAGCACCAACTCGGTGTCCGTCGCCGCGGCGATCGCGTCTCGTGTCAGGTCGTCAGCGGTTGGGCCTAAGCCGCCTGTTGAGACCACGACATCAACGCGCTCGATCGCGTTGCGAAATGCCGCGACGTTGTCGTCGATGTCGTCGGCAATCGTCGTATGAAACGCGACCTGCACACCCATTTCGGTGAGTCGCTGGCTCAGCCACTGGCTGTTGGTATCCAGACGCTGCCCGGTGGTCAACTCGTCGCCGATGGCTATCACTTCTGCACGCATGCATGCAGAATAGAGCGGAACGTTGCAGGCGGAAAGCGGAAATCTCTAGCTTTGCTGATTCCAGCTTTCAAACTTCCGCCATTCACTTGCTGATCGTAAAGCCGAAACTCGTGCGTCCACGCGGCCGGCGGGCGTGGTAGCCATGGTGGTAGCCGAAGTGCGGTCGAACACATGGTGGCGGGCCGTAGTAGTGCTCTTCGACGATCACGGGCGGACGAGCCGCAATGGCTGTCGGCGCTACCGCAGGTGGATTTTGCATTACCTGAATCACGTTTGTCGAGACGCCTTGCTCGTGCAAGTAAATCACATCCGCGGCCGCTAGCGGTGCGACCACGCCCGACGTGCGGACATAGTTCTGAATCAGTCGTGGATCTACGCCAGCGCGTGTCATCGCGATCACCTCTTGTATGTTCGCTGCCCCTGCCTGCACCTGACGTCCCATCTGTGCAGCAATCTCAGCGCGGTTTTGCGCCGCGAGTGTGTCCATCTCGGTTCCAACCGCCGCGCCTGTCAGCGCGCCGAGTCCCGCACCAATCAACGCGCCACTACCAGCGTTTCCACCGGTGGCATCGCCAATGATCGCGCCCGCACCCGCTCCCGCAAGGGCGCCGATTCCAGCGCCTCGGTCAGCATAGTAAGGCGAACGACAGCCGATTGAAATCGCGGCGACCGAGATGAATGCGCACGCGACCACGTGCGAATAAAAACGTTTAGAGAAACCTGTCATCGCAGCACCAGGAATCGTGTGGAACTTGGGCAAGAAAAACGGGGCGGGAATGGTCCCAGGTAGCTGGTCTTCGGTCAAGATCGGCCAGCCGGTTGATATGATTTCATCGGCAGATCCGATTCGAGAATCTATTTTGGTAGTGCTAGCAAGGCACTGTTGCATGTAACCGGCGCATCTTTTCAACGTGTTTTGAACGAATCTGCTCGTCCGTTGCGGAAGGTGCTTGCATCAGGCGTAATTGCCGCGTACACTTCAATAACTCGGGATTTGTGGCCGCTTGCAGCCGAAACTGCTAAAAAGCCAAACGTTGCCAATCGCCTTAACCTGAACGGCAACAACAATTCGACCTGCTTGCATCACACAAGCCGCATTTACCGAGCGTGAATGCGGTTTTTTTGTTGCGCACAGATAGATAAAGGGCGCGACAGGTGAACTAAGAAGTTACTTCTCACGGACTGAGCGAGATTGATATGAGCAAGTTAGAAGTGCCAACACCTGACGAAAACGCGACCTCGCAGCCGCAGCAGTTTGCCGACGATATGTCGACCAAAGCCGTGCATGCGGGCGAAGTGCGGCAAAAGCACGAGGGCTCGCTCACCGATCCGGTGTTCCAGGCGGCTACGTACTCGTTCGACAACACGCAGTCGGTCATCGATTTCATCGAGCAAAAGCAGCAGCGCGAAGAATACGGACGATACGGTAATCCTGGCGAGCGCGCCGTCGAGCGGAAACTTGCCGCGCTCGAAGGAGGCGAAGACGCAGTGCTTTACTCCAGCGGCATGGCGGCGCTAGTCGGTGTGCTGATGTCGAAGCTCAGCGCTTGCGACGAAGTCATCTTCTTCGACGAATGTTACCGTCGCAGCCGCGAGTTTTGCACCAAGCATATGTCACGTTTCGGCGTGGTCACCAAGCAAGTTCGCACATGCGACTACGAAGCGATGGAAGCCGCCATCACGCCGCACACCAAGATGCTCATCAGCGAGTCGCCCACCAATCCGCACCTCAGCTGCATCGATTTGGAACGCTTCGCCGATATCGGCAGACGTCACGGTGTCGAAACGCTCATCGACGCAACGCTCGCCACGCCGTACAACCTGCGACCGATCGAAGCGGGCGTCGACTACGTGCTGCACTCGGCCACGAAGTATCTCGGTGGACACAACGATCTGCTCGCCGGAGTGGTGGTCGGCACGAACGAAAAAATGGAGTCCGTGCGCAACCTGCGTGGAATCATGGGTGCCGTCATCGGACCACAGAACGTGTATCTTCTGTCGCGCGGTCTCAAGACGTTCGAACTCCGCATGCAGCGGCACAATGAGAATGGACAGAAGTTGGCCGAATTTCTCGAAGGTCATTCCCGTGTCGAGAAAGTGTATTATCCCGGCCTCGCGTCGCATCCGCACCACGAAGTGGCCAGGCATACGATGCGCGGTTACGGTGGACTGGTCACGTTTCTGGTGAAGGATGCCGACTGGCGCGAGACAGCCGACATCGTCGACGCGGCACGCATTCCGCGGATCGCTCCGAGCCTCGGTGGCGTCGAATCGCTGATCGAGCAGCCGCTGGTGATGAGCTACTACGAGTGTACACCTGAAGATCGCGCCGAATACGGCATCGACGACAACATGATTCGCATGTCCTGCGGTATCGAAAACCCCGACGATCTTATCGCGGATCTGGCACAGGCACTTGAGGCATAGACCACCAATCCCTTGAGCCGTCGGCGCTAGCCGCGGGTTTTGGATGGGCAGCGTCGCCCAGGGTTCACCCGCGGCTAGCGCCGTCGGCTCATTTTTCGACTCGTATTCCGTACGAAGACCAACAAATTATGCAGTTTAGAACTCGCGCTATCCACGTTGGCAACGAACGATGTTCCCAGACGGGAGCCGTTGTGCCGCCGCTACACTTCGCTTCGACTTTCGTCCAACCTGGTGCAGGCGATTGGGGAGAGTACGATTATTCGCGCAGCGGCAATCCGACGCGTAAGGCTTTCGAGACCACGCTCGCATCGCTCGAAGGTGGTTGCGGCGCGCTTGCCTTCTCAAGCGGTATGGCGGCCACGCACTGCGTGGTGTCGATGCTCAGCGCAGGCGATCAAGTGGTCGCCGGTAGCGATATCTACGGAGGTACCTATCGGCTACTGCACAAGGTAACCAACCGCGCCGGCATTGGAGTCGAGCTTTGCGACACGACCGACCCGGCCAATCTGGCGGCAGCCATGACGCCGACGACCAAACTCGTCTGGATCGAAAGCCCCGGCAATCCGCGCATGACAATCACCGATATTGCAGCGTGCGCCGAAATCGCCCACGAGCACGGTGCTTTGTTAGGCGTCGACAGCACCTTCGCGTCGCCCGTGCTGACGCGACCGCTCGAACTCGGCGCCGACATCGTCATGCACTCCGCCACCAAGTACATCGGCGGACACAGCGACCTGATGGGCGGCGCACTGGTTGTCCGCGACCAAAAGCTCTTTGACGAGTTGTACTTTGTCCAAAACTCCACCGGCGCAATCATGGGCCCCATGGAAGCCTTTTTGGCTTCGCGAGGCTTGAAGACGCTAGAACTTCGCGTCCGCGAGCAAAGTCGCACCGCCGCTGAACTTGCCGAGTGGCTCAATGCTCATGACCAAGTCGAAAAAGTTCTCTATCCCGGCCTGACAGATCATCCCGGTCACGAAGTCGCCGCCAAGCAGATGGACGGCGAGTTCGGCGCGATGCTCACCTTCGTGTTGAAAGCCGATTACGCCGCCACCAAAAAATTCGTCGAGTCAACCAAGCTCTTCCAACTCGCCGTGAGCCTCGGCGCCGTCGAATCGCTGATCGAACAACCCGCCTCGATGTCCCACGCCAGCTACGACCCCGCCGACCGCGCCAAACACGGCATTACTGATGGGATGATTCGGTTGTCGGTGGGGCTGGAGGCGTTTGAGGATTTGCAGGGCGATCTAGTGCAAGCATTCGCTTAGGGAAGATTAAGTTGCAGTTTCTAGAATTTAGGCATTAACTATGATGCGTAAGCCCCTAACTCAGTCTTGCCGAGAAAGGCAGTCACGAATCTAATCTTCCATGCCCGGTGGCAATTGGGTAGAAGGTATTCCAGGAGTCCTGCGAACCAACGCAGGCTAGGTGGCGAGTCTCAATAGAGAAGTTGCTTTCCAAGAACCATTCAATACCTAGGACGCCAGGATGAAACTACAAACGCTATTCACGTGGACAATTCTTGCAACTACTACCGTGGGCTGCTCGTCCAGCACAGAGACATTGGTTGTGGGCGGCTATGATGAAGCTGAGATGGCGGCCGCAACAAGTCGGGCGATCGATGAGGTCGATTTGTTCATCGCCGACTTGAAATCTGGAAGATCAGAAAACTATGCAGTAAAGGTACCGATTGATGATTCGGGTGAGACCGAACACTTTTGGTTGGTGGACGTTGTTTTTTCGAACAACAAGTTTACGGGAAAAATCGACAATGAGCCCGGGATCGTTACGAACGTGCGTATGGGGCAGAAGTTGAGTGTTGGCAAGACTGAGATTTCGGACTGGATGTATATTCAAGGTGGAAAGATGTTTGGCAACTACACAATGCGGCCGTTGCTTCCGTCAATGCCAAAAGATGAAGCTGACCGCTTTCGAGCCATGTTTGCGAATCCGTGACTAGGTACACAGCTTCGCCTCATCAATGCAATCTCACACGAGATTCTTTTGGCTGGGGTACGACTATCGTCTAACCACCCTGCCTCAGCTTGCGCCCACACTGGCGTGTGGGTTTGCCGAGGTGTAAGCTAGGCCTCACCGGCGTTTCATCGGAACGCCGCGATGTTCTCTCTCGCCTCCCACCTCTGACCTCTCTCACTACCCACAGCCATGCAACTCGGATTCGTTAGCGCCATATTCGGCGACCTCAGCTTCGAAGAAGTTCTCCAGCACGCCTCCAACCTTGGTTACGACTGCGTCGAGGTGATGTGTTGGCCGCCTGGCGGGCCCGACCGCAAGTATGGCGGCGTGATGCATCTGGACGTGACCGACTTTACACGGTCGCGGGCGGACGACACGAACGCGTTGTGCGAAAAGTACGGCGTTGGCATCTCGGCGCTGGGCTACTATTCGATTCCGCTCTCGGCCGAAGCCGATCAAGCGCAGGCGTGTTGCGAGCACCTGCCTAAAGTGATCGACGCGGCCGCGCTACTTGGCCTGAAGAACGTAAACGCCTTTATCGGTGCGGACCACACGTTGCCCCTCGAAGACAACCTTGCGAAGTTCGCCGAGGTCTGGCCTACGCTGATCCGCCACGCTGAGGAAAAAAACATTCGCATCGGCATCGAGAATTGTCCGATGCTGTTCGCCAACACCTGGCCGTTCGGTCTGAACTTGGCTCGAACGCCGGCCATCTGGCGGCGCATGTTCGAAACGATTCCGTCCGACCATTTTGGTTTGAACTACGATCCGTCACACTTACGAATGCAACTGATCGATCCGATTGAGCCCATCAAAGAGTTCGGCCCCAAGATTTTTCACACGCACGCAAAAGATATGCGTGTGAATCTCGATCAGCTGAATGATGTCGGTTCGCTTGTGCCGCCAATGGAACGCAGCACCGCCAAGATCCCCGGCCTCGGTGACATCGCCTGGGGCAAATGGATCGGCGCCCTGACCGACGCCGGTTACGACGGCCCCGTCTGCGTTGAAGTCGAAGACGAAGCCTTCGAAGGCCCTGTCGAGCGTCGTGTAAAGTCGCTTCAGATTAGCTACAACGTCCTGCGACCGTTGATCGTTTGAAGACTAGGACGCGGATCAAACGGATTCGACGGATGATCGCGGATTAGCCCCTGCGGGTTAACATCCGCGTTTATCCGTCAGATCAGCGTTAATCCGCGTCCTATTTTTTCACTTCGTCGCGAAGGAACAGACAATCACTTCCTCGTCCGAAAACTACTACGACCGCTTCTATCGTTGGCTCGACATGGATGCCGAGGCGGAAGCTCAGCGCATGGCCGAGCGTCGCGCGGCGCGCACGCGCGCGACGGCGGAGCAATCGGGCGAGACGCTGCTTGATCTGACGATTGCCGATACGCGGAGCGGACTAGGTGGGCGCTATCTGCTGAAACTGCGGAAACGCAAAGCTGATGTACCACTGCCCTGGAATCGCATGCGTGTGGGTGCGCCAGTGTTGCTCACGCCGCAAGAGGGGCAGGGCGAGCCACTCAACGGAGTTGTGAGTGCACGGAAGATCGAATGGATCGAAGTCGCCGTCGAGCATTGGCCATCGGCGAAGTTTTACGATCTTGATCTGGCCGGCGACGAAGTCACACGCAATCGCGAGCGCGCGGCGCTCGCGGCGGTGAGCCAAGCCGGTGGCCGATTGTTGCAGTTGCGGAAGATTTTGCTTGGCGATCTCGATCCCGAGTTTGGTCGCGCACGATTGCCGGAGTTTGACGAAGCGGAAAGTCTACCGACGCTCGAGCATCTCAACCCCTCGCAGCAACAGGCGGTCGAGTTCGCCCTGTCCGCGCGCGATTTGGCAATCATCCACGGACCACCGGGCACTGGCAAGACGACAACGGTTGTCGATTTCATTCGTCACGCGACTGCGCGTGGCGAAACGGTGCTAGCCTGTGCGTCGAGTAACACAGCGGTCGATAACCTGCTGGAACGGCTTGTCGCTGCCGAACAACGGGTCGTGCGTTTGGGGCATCCGGCACGCGTGAAAAAGCAGCTGCAAGAACACACGCTCGACGCGATGGTAGAAGCGCACGAGAACAATCGTTGGATCAAAGAGCTGCTACGCGACGCCGAAAAACTCTTTGAGAAAGCGAATCGCTACACACGCGCCAGACCCGCGCGGGGCGAAAAGCAAGAGTGGCGTCGCGAAGCCAAGCGGCTCAAGTGGGAAGCCCGCGCGCTCGAAAAACGGTCGATCGCCGAAGTGCTGACGCAATCAAAAGTTGTTTGCACCACCACGACGGTCGACAATGAGCTGCTCGACGACCGCTGGTTCGATTGGATCGTGATTGACGAGGCGTGCCAGTGTACCGAATCGGCCACTTGGATTCCGCTGGTACGCGGCGATCGTATTTTGCTCGCGGGCGATCACTGTCAACTACCGCCGACCGTGATTTCTAAGGACGCAGCCAGCGAAGGCTACGCCCGCAGCATGATGGAACGTCTGATCGAAAAGTATGGCGACCGCGTGACTCGTCAGCTTGATGTGCAGTATCGAATGCACGAGCAGATTATGAACTTTTCGTCGGCGCAGTTTTATCGCGACACGCTCGTTGCCGACAAGTCGGTCCAGGCGCATACGCTTGCAGGACTCGACGGCATCAAGCCTTTGCCGCTCGAAGAGCAGCCAGAAATCTTGCCGGCGCTGACGTCGGAGCCGCTGCTGTTTATCGACACGGCAGGCGCTGACTACGACGAAGAAGTCGAACCCGAAGGACTGAGCAAACGCAATCCGATGGAGGGGCGGTTGGTGTTGCACAAGGTGCAGCAGCTGATCGACGTCGGCGTCGACGCCAAAGAAATAGCAGTGATCGCGCCCTACGCAGCGCAGGTGCGCTGGCTGCGCGAGCATGCCAAGAATTCAGACTTAGAAATTGACACGGTCGATGGCTTTCAAGGCCGTGAAAAAGAAGCGGTCATCATCACGATGGTGCGATCCAATCGCCTCGGCGAAATCGGCTTCCTCGGCGACACCCGCCGCATGAACGTCGCCCTCACCCGCGCGCGACGGAAGCTCATCGTCATCGGCGACAGCGCAACCCTCGGTCGCCACGCGTTCTATAGCGATTTGCTCGAGTACTTTCAGTTGCACGAGGCGTATTCGAGTGTGTGGGAGGAAATGTTGTAGCGCCATTACTGAGGCGATTGAAAAATCGGCGGGTGACATTGCCTTTCGTTTCAGAGCGGTCGCACTAGCTTGAAGGCGCAGATATTGGTGAGTGTTGTACAATGTGAAAGTGCTTCGCTGGCCGAAGCTATCTACACACAGAGGAATCGGCTAGAGAGCCGACGCGAATCGCAGCCGCCTAGCGTTTAATTACTAATCGCGTCTAACGCTGGTAGTGGGAACAGTTCGGACGGCGTTCGGGCTGCAGCCATCATCTCGGCGAGTTTCGCGACGATCTCGGGATGCTGGTCGGCGACATTGTTTTTCTCGGCAATATCGGTGGCGAGGTTGTAAAGTTCGACATTCGTCCTGCCACGTGCCAACTTCTGTCGGACGGCTTTCCAATCTCCCACGCGGATGGATTGCTGTCCGCCGTAGCCGGCAAACTCGCGGTAGAGGTACTCGCGCGGCGCCTGGTCTTTGCCTAGCAACGTCGGCGCGAGACTGACTCCATCGATGTCGGACGGAATCGCCATCTCACTGCCGACAAGTTCCAGTAGGGTCGGCAGCCAGTCTTCGAAGCCGCTGACGCGATCGCCAGTGGTTCCCGGTTGGATGTGCCCGGGCCAACGCACGATCGCCGGCACACGAACGCCGCCTTCGTAAAGCGATCCCTTGAGACCGCGCAGTTCTCCTACGCTGTGGAAAAACTTGTAATCAACCTCGCGCCGTACATGACTCGTACCATTGTCGGAACTAAACACCACAATCGTGTCGTCCGTCAATCCTAAGCGATCGAGTAGGTCGAGCAGCTTGCCGACGTAGCGATCCATTCTCGTGATCATTCCGGCATAGGCGGCGCGAGGTGTGAAATGCGGCGTGTAGCCCTGTCCATCGCTCCGTGTGAACGGTGGATCGTTCCAACCCAGTTCGTGATACTGTTCGAGTTCTTCATCAGGCACGTGCAACGCGATGTGCGGGATAATGGTTGGATAGTACAGGAAGAACGGACGGTCTTTGTTTTTGGAAACGAATTCCAATGCCTGCTGGTTGATTCGGTCAGGTGCGTAGTCGGTTCCCTTGAACTCGTCATAGCTACGCGGATCCGCGGGATCGGCGGACTTTGCCAGGCCCTTGTGCCCGGGGATCGGCGGGCGGTTGTCGAGCATTAGCTTCTGTTCATCGTTCCATAGGTAATTCGGGTAGTACGAATGGGCGATCGCCTGGCAGTTATAACCGAAGAACCGGTCGAAGCCTTGCTTTAGGGGACGACCGGTCGACGTTGGGCCGCCGAGTCCCCATTTTCCGAACGCACCAGTGACGTAGCCATGCTGCTGGAAGAGTTCAGCGATTGTCACGTCGGCTAGGGGAATCGGCCACTGTCCTTCTGGCGGCGTACTTTTGTTGTTGCGAATGGTGGCGTGTCCCGGATGCTTGCCCGTCATGAGCACGCAACGCGAGGGGGCACACACAGCGTTGCCCGAGTAGTGCTGCGTCAGTCGCATCCCCTGTTGCGCGAGACCATCGAGGTGCGGCGTGCGAATCAATTGCTGACCAAAACATCCCAGCTCTCGATAGCCAAGGTCGTCCGCAATGATGACGACAACGTTGGGCTTTCGCGCGTCAGCGGATTTGCCAAAACTTGTCGGAACCGTAGCCGCGACGACTATCGTAACCAACAGACGGAATGGGTTGGCGAACACAAGCAACTCCTAGCGGCAAGTACAACGGCGAGCGCACTACCGTACATCGCATTCAACAGCATCACAACCGAGAGCAAAAGCAGGCCGCAGAGGCGGTCGCGAAGGCTCCGGGATTTCGATTCTAGACGCTAAACCTGGTGTGTTGTCGCTGACCATTGCGACACGGCGCTTGGCGGTGGATACGTCGGATCTGGCTCCAATTCACGATTGCTGAGGCGCAACGCGACCGCAGAGTTGGCTGTCGGGGGGGCGGTGCCAAGCGTTGGTTTTGGCCGTAAGTGATTTTATGGAAAGGCTTTACGGCGTTCTTGCTTGGCCGTCCCGCAAAACACAGGTAGTACCTACCGATCGTTAGGTAGTTCTGTTAGGCTTGAAATTAGACTTATCGGCTACGACTTGCGACCTTGAGTCGCGGAGAAAACATGCATGACTGTCCGACGCGTATTCGCTTGCCTAGTCATCGTGACGCTCATCGATGACTTTGCCACGAACGGTGTTTGTGCCGATAGCTCGGTACCGAAGCCAGCGTACGCGCTTGCCGTCCCGCTGATGGATCTGCAGGGCAGCGTGCATCAGTTGGAGAGAACGGATCGAGGCTCGATTCGAGTGATCGTGTTTTTATCGACCGAGTGTCCCGTATCGAATGGTTACTTGCAGACGCTCAATCGATTGCGTGAGCAAACGCGTGCCGAGCAGGTGCAGATATTTGGCGTGTTGACTGACCTGTCAGTCACGCGTGTGGAAGCGGCGGCGCACTTCGAGGAATTCGACCTAGCGGTGCCAGTGCTGTTCGACACGCACGGCATACTTGCCAAGTTGTTACGTCCAACGCACGTGCCCGAAGCCTTCGTGCTCGACGACTCCAACGCCGTCGTCTACCGTGGTGCTATCGACGACACGTGGAGAGCTGTCGGAAGACGTCGCCCGCAGCCCGCGAAGAACTATCTGGCAGACGCGATCGACGCGTTAGCACGTCGCAAGCCGATTTTGGTCTCGAAAACGACACCCGTGGGATGTCTGTTTGAGACCTTCGCAATTGACCGCCTCGGTGCGGCCGTCACTTACTATCGAGACATTGCGCCGATTATCAATTCGCGTTGCCTCAATTGTCACCGCAAGGGTCAGGTAGCGCCGTTTGGTCTCGGTTCGTACGAGCAGGTTGCCAAACGAGCAGACTGGATCGCGTCGGTCACACACGATCGCATTATGCCGCCGTGGATTCCACATCCCGGCGAAGAGAGATTCGTCGGCGAGCGCTGGCTGTCCGACCATGAATTGTCGCTGCTGCGGGAGTGGGCTGAAACCGGACGGGCGGAAGGCAATGTGAGAGATGCC
>JBCDBK010000009.1:0-88598 GCA_039184115.1 Planctomycetota bacterium
CCGACCGAAACCTCGGAATGGCTTGAGTCGCTCGACTATATCTTGGAGAGCAAGGGCCCGGAGCGCGTCAAGCAACTGCTGGCAACGCTGGAAGAAGCTGCCGTTCGCAACGGTGTCGAACTCCCCTTCACAGCTACCACGCCTTATCGCAACACCATCCCGCGCGACAAGCAGCCGGTCTATCCCGGCGATCGCGAGCTCGAGCGCCGCATCAAAAGCTACGTCCGTTGGAACGCCATGGCGATGGTCACCCGGGCCAACCGCGATCCCGCTTCGCCCGGCGGCCACATCAGCACCTTCGCCTCGTCGGCCACGCTCTACGAAGTCGCCCTCAACCACTTCATCCGCGGTCGCGGCGAAGACGGCTACAGCGGCGATCAAGTCTACTACCAAGGCCACGCCGCACCTGGCATGTACTCGCGTGCCTACATGGAAGGTCGGTTGTCGGAGCAGAATCTCGTCAACTTCCGTCGCGAGTTGAGCGAGGGCGGTGGACTGTCGTCGTATCCACACCCGTGGCTGATGCCCGACTTTTGGGAATTTCCGACCGTCTCGATGGGTTTGGCCCCGATCATGTCGATCTATCAGGCACGCTTTAACGAGTATCTGACCGACCGCAGCATTCTCGATTGTTCCGACAAACGCGTCTGGGCGTTCCTCGGCGACGGCGAATGCGACGAACCCGAAACGCTCGGTGCGATCACCCTCGCCTCGCGCGAAAAGCTCGATAATCTAATTTTTGTCATCAACTGCAACCTGCAACGTCTCGACGGCCCGGTGCGTGGTAACGGCAAGATTATCCAAGAGCTGGAAGGCACGTTCCGCGGCGCAGGCTGGAACGTGATTAAAGTCGTCTGGGGCAACGGTTGGGATCGTTTGATCGAAGAAGATCACGATGGCCTGCTCGCCCGTCGCATGATGGAAGTGGTCGACGGCGAGTATCAAAAGTACGTCGTCGCTGGTGGCGCTTACATCCGCGAGAAATTCTTCGGCAAGTACCCTGAGTTGCTCGAGCGTGTGAAGAACCTGTCCGACCAGCAGCTGGAAAAACTCAACCGCGGTGGCCACGACCCTGAAAAGGTTTACGCCGCCTACCACCAAGCACGCACGCTTAAAAACGGCAAACCGACTGTGGTGATCGCCAAGACGATCAAGGGCTACGGCTTGGGCGAAGCGGGCGAGGGTCGCAACATGACCCACAACAATAAGAAGCTCAACGAGGACGAACTCCGCGAGTTCCGCACGCGGTTTGGCATTCCGATCTCTGACGAACGCGTAGCCGAAGCACCTTTCTATCGCCCGCCCGAAGATAGCCCCGAGATGGTCTACCTGCGCGAGCGTCGCCAGGCATTGGGCGGATCGGTTCCCGCACGGAAGAGCACACCCGTCACCATGGAAATGCCGACGCTGGCTGATTACGAGAAGACTTTGCAGAACAAACTCGTCAGTAAGGGCGAAGGCAAAGAGATTTCGACCACCATGGGCTTCGTCCGGCTGCTTTCTGATCTGCTCCGCGATAAGAAGATCGGCAAAAACATCGTACCGATTGTTCCCGACGAGTCGCGCACCTTCGGCATGGAAGGCTTGTTCCGCCAGGTCGGCATCTACGCCCACGCGGGTCAGCTTTATGAACCGGTCGATGCCGATCAGATTGCCTACTACAAAGAAGCCCAAGACGGGCAGCTGCTCGAAGAAGGCATCACCGAAGCGGGTTCGATGAGTTCGTTCAACGCTGCTGGCACTGCCTATTCGTCGCACGGCGTGAACATGATTCCGATGTACATCTATTACTCGATGTTCGGTTTCCAACGCATCGGCGATCTGATCTGGGCGGCTGCTGACATGCGTGCCAAGGGTTTTTTGCTCGGTGGCACGGCCGGACGCACCACGCTCAACGGCGAAGGCCTCCAGCACCAAGACGGTCACAGCCTCGTGAACGCCATGGCCTTCCCAACGGTTCGCGCCTACGATCCAGCCTATGCTTACGAAACCGCGACCATCATCTTCCACGGTTTGCAGAAGATGTATGTCGAAAACGAAACTTGCATCTACTACCTGATGCTCGAAAACGAAAACGTGTTGATGCCCGAGATGCCCGAGGGGGTCGAAGAGGGAATCGTTCGCGGCATGTACAAAGTCAAATCGGCTAAGGCCTCCAAGGGCAAGCATCACGTGCAGCTGTTTGGCTCGGGTTCGATCTTGCATGGCGTGCTTGATGCCCAGCAGATCTTGGCCGACAAGTACGGCATTTCATCCGACGCATGGAGCGTCACCAGCTACACCGAGTTGCGTCGCGACGCTCAAGAGACCGAGCGTTGGAACATGCTCAACCCGACTGCCAAGCCGCGTGAGTCGTACTTCCAGCAGCAAATGGCCGGCACCGAAGGCCCGATCATCGCCGCGAGCGACTACATGCGAGCTCTGTCCGAGCAGCTGGCTCCTTGGGCACCTAACGGCATGTTCTGCCTCGGCACCGACGGCATGGGCCGCAGCGAAAGCCGCGAAGCGTTGCGACGCCACTTCGAGGTCGACGCCGAGAGCGTGGTGATCGCCACGCTCTGGAAATTGTCCAAGCAGGGCGCCGTCGACGCCAAAGTCGTCGATCAAGCCATCCAAGATTTCAACTACGACCGAGAGAAGGTCTCGGCGTTGTATGCGTAAATTTAGTTGTGAGTCGCGAGGCGCGAGTTTTGAGTTTGCTTGAAGGCTACTCGAAACTCGTTGCTCGGAACTCGAAACTCCAGAGATAATCATGTCTACACAAATCACACTTCCCAACTTGGGTGAAAACATTGAATCGGGTGACGTGTTGTCGCTGCTCGTGAGCGAAGGCGACACGATCGCCGTCGACCAGGATCTCGTCGAGATCGAAACCGACAAGGCGACCATGCCGGTCCCCAGCCCGACCGCCGGCACCGTCACTAAAATCTTGGTGAGCGAAGGCGACACCGTCGCGATCGGCGCCGCTATCCTCGAAGTCGAAGCTGGCGCTTCTGCACCAGCACCAGAGCCCGAACCGGCGCCACCCGCTCCTGATCCAACGCCTCCGCCTGCACCCGTCGCTGAAACTCCCGCACCGACTCCGCCGCCTGCACCTACGCCACCTTCAGCGCCCGTCGCTGAAGCTCCGACGCCTGTGGCTGTTGCCCCCAGTCCGGCGCCGCCTGCCCCGGCACCAACGCCGACGGTCGATGTTCCCGGCGATGGCCAATCTTCCGCTGCGGCGGGACCTGCCGTGCGTCGTTTGGCTCGCGAGCTGGGGGTCGACCTGCGTCGCGTTCGCTCCACTAGCTCCGATGGTCGTATCACCGAGGAAGACGTGCGGGCTCACGTTCGCGCTGGCAACCAACAAGCTCAAGCCGTCGCCGCCTCGCAGGGTGTGACGCCGCCCGGCTTGCCCGACTCCGACACCCAGGGCGCGGTGCGTCGCGAGAAGATGAGTCGCATGCGGCAGACCATCGCTCGCAACATGATGCAGTCATACAGCACCATCCCGCAACTCACCAACTTCGACGATGTTGACACGACCGAGCTAGAGCATCTTCGCAAAGAGAGCAAAGACGACTACGCCGCCAAGGGCATCAAGCTCACGGCCATGCCGTTCATCGTCAAAGCCCTCGCCTCGTCGCTTAAGGATCACCCGATTATCAACGCCTCGATCTCCACCGAGGGCGAAGACGCAGGCAAGGAGATCATTTACAAGGAATACGTCAACGTCGGCATCGCCGTTGACACCGAAAAAGGCTTGGTCGTTCCCGTGCTACGCGACGCCGATCGCAAGAACATCCCCACCATCGCCCGCGAAATCGCCGAACTGGCCGAGTCAGTCCGCGATGGTTCGTTCTCCGTCGACGATCTGCGTGGCGGCACGTTCACGATCAGCAACCTTGGCGCGATCGGCGGCACCTACTCCACGCCGATCATCAACCCGCCCGAGGTCGCAATCCTGCTGGTGGGTCGCAGCCGCATGCTCCCGCAATGGGACAAAGCCAAAGGCGAATTTGAGCCCAAGCTGATGATGCCCCTCTCGCTCACCTACGACCACCGCATCGTCGACGGCGCCGCCGCCGCGCGGTTTCTCAACGACGTGAAAGGCTACCTCGCCAACCCAGGGCGGTTATTGTTGGCTCCGTAGTGCTGCCACCTGGCAGATTGTTAGCGAACCACAAAGCAACGAAGCAACAAAGAGTGAGGACAAGTCCTTGCTTCTTGTGCTTTGCTGCGTCGTGGTTCATCTCGCTCCGATTAGTTTTGCAAGCTTTCGAGTTTTGTAACGCTTTGCGTTTTCTTTTGCAGAATTTCGTATCTTCGCAACGTCGCGGTTGCTGTAGGTGGTTACCGGGCAAGCACTTGCGCCATGGCTTCGCCCCGACCACCGGTTCGTTTTGAAACAAAAACGCTCATACCCGTTACAAAACCTTCTCGCGACAATGCTGCTCTGTCTGCGTTTCGTTTTGGCTACCGCGCATGATAGAAACGACCGGTCAGAAGTGATCATCGCAGTGCTGGAAGGATTGGGGTAAATTGTCTTCCAGTAGTTTGTGCGATGCACTGGCACAATTGCAATGAGAAACGGTTGTGAAGGTTGTCACTTAAGAAATACTAATCGCACCCGTACGGTAGCTGACTTGTAGATCACGCCCTAAGAGCAGACCAACCCCAAGTAGCGGATATTCACCCTCGTTGGCCACGACCTCCAGCTCACGTTGATGCTCAAACCAAGCGATCGTACACGTGTACCGCCGCAGTGCAACTTCAGAACCATCGGCGAGAACTGCCTTCAAGGTACCCGAAGGACGCAACTCAAGATCTTCGATCACCTGTTGAGGCAAAACAAGGTCACCGTTGAATCCGGTATCGATCCAAACCTCGATCGATTGTGATGCGTCTTCGTTCGCACTGCGCAAGACTATCGATATTAACGCGCGACCAAATTCATCGACTTTGCCGACGATGGCGGAGTCGCTCATCGGACATGCATCCCAAAATGCAATGCTGCCTTATGTCCGACGCGCATCGCATGGGTCAGTCGATCGGGATAGACTTGTCGAGCGGCCTGCGTCGCCTCGTTAAGCGTCTTGCCCATGAAGTATTCGCCCGACTCGGGTTCGATGGCGACGAACTCATCCTTGTGCATTGTTTCAAGCACAGCGCGGAGCTTCTGTTCGTAGAGGTCTTCCGCCTGGCGAACGAGGGTTTCAACTTCAGATTGAGTCATGGCATGGCTCCGTGATTACCCTCAATTTTATCTCAAAAGCACCATAATTGGCAAGTTTGACGCATGTCATGCATAAATCGCAGGAAGATCATAGCGTCTCTCTGCTCTTGTTTCGACACGTTCGAATGGGAGAATACACCTACGACGAGGGGAATGCGGCGGAGTTTTACGATAGTAAGTGATCGGCGAGGGCATAAGTGGTATGTTGCTCAACAGAGCATGGTGCAGTTGTGCTTTGCTTCATATTATTAGCCCGTGGAAAAACTGTATGCCAAGCTACTTATGCAAATGCAACGCACGAATAGATTATACGTCGATTCCTGCTGATCCGTCATATCATCTGGTTAAGGACTCGGATGTAGAGTCTCAGGATGACATAGTCACAAGCATGGCAGTTTGGTCAAGTGCAGTGCAAACTTTAAGGTGTTCATCATGCGAGCGACTTTGGATTTTTTGGGATGGAATGAGCAATGCTCCCGCTGAATACGAATACCAAGGAATAGACACTCGTCCTGCATAAAATTATTGATGGTGCACAATGTAACAAAGCGAAATCGCACATGCCATTAATCTAACCCCCTCAAACGAACAACAAATGCCCAACCTCACAAACATACGCATCCTCGCCTTCGTCGGCGACATTTATGAAGACCTCGAGCTTTGGTATCCGAAGCTCCGTATGATCGAAGCGGGTGCGGAGGTCGTCGTTGCGGGGCCGGAGGCGGGGGTCGTCTATGCGGGTAAGAATGGGTATCCGTGCCGGTCAGACGCGGCAATCGACGACATGGACGCGGGCGACTTTGACGGACTGCTGGTGCCTGGTGGGTTTATGCCCGACAAGCTGCGGCGCGACGCAAAGGTGCTGGAGCTGGTGCGTGAGTTCGACGCGGCAGGCAAATTAGTCGCGGCCATCTGTCACGGCGGTTGGATTCCGATTTCGGCAGGTGTGTACCAGGGCGTACGCGTAACCGGTTCGCTGGGAATCAAAGACGATCTGGTCAACGCCGGCGCGATCTGGGAAGACGCCCCCGTCGTCATCGATCGTCACCACGTCAGCAGTCGAAAGCCTGACGACCTGCCTGAGTTCTGCAAAGGCATGCTCGAAATTCTCTCGCAGCGGTGTTGAGAAATCGAACCACAAAGCAACGACGCGACAAAGAAAAATTTAGAGGGCGTGCTTTCTTTGCTTTGTTGCTTGGTGGTTTACTGCTCGGCTCGTGTGGTCAGCGCGGTGCTCGACTCCGCTTCGGGAATCGACTCGAAACCGGTCAGCGTTTCTAGCGCCGTTAGCAGCGGTGCATTGATACCGACCTCCAGCAGCGACGCTTCCAGACGGTCCTGCAGTTGCTGCGGCAACTGCCGATTGACGAACGCCGTGACGAACGGCACAGGTTCGGTTTCGCCGATCACGCGCAAGTCGCCCTTGGAAATTGTCCCACAACCCTCCAGCAGCGGCTTGGCGTAGCTGGAAATCACCGTCGCGGCGCGCACATCGTCGCCCCACTCGATAATCTTGCAAGCGCCATCGCTACAAGCCGCGCTGGTTTCGACCGACTCGGGTAATGTCACGCCTGCTGTGGCCAGCAGCTCTCGCGCTGCGCCGTGCTTCTCGGCGCAATTGGCTGGGCCGAATAAAAATCGATACCCTCGCAAGTCTGCTAAGCTCTCAGCCGGATCGCCAGCACGCACGATTATCAAACCCGTTTGCGTGGTGAGACCGTCTTTGCCTGTCAGGCGAGAGAGCGGGCGCAGCTTCAGACCAGCGCGCTTCGCGTCGCTGCGCACCACCGAATCTTTGCCGATAATCAGACTGGCACGACCCTTCGTCTTCTCTTCAAGCGCGACGGTCAACGACTCGTGAAACACCAACTTGGTAGGCATACCGACTTGCCTGCCAAGAAAATCGGCCAGCTGCTGGTAGTCGCGCTGCGCGTAGCCTTCGACGCAGGGACACGATAGCGGTGCCGCCAATGGGTCCATCACCACGATGGTCAATTCCTCTGCGGAGGATGCCTCCGTAGGCAACGCCTCGGCGCAGTACGACGGCACCAAGAGTAACAGAATTGCGCACAGAAACTGGCAGCTATTCATGAACAAACGATTCATCTTTCGATCCTCTCGGACAAAGAAACCCGCGTCCGATTAATACGGGTTCCAGATATCAACCGAACAGCGTCTGCGAAATCTTCGTCAAGAAGCGCTTTCGACCGTGTCGTTGCTCACCACTTGTTGCCCTTCGGGCTTGGCTTCCATCACAATGATGTGGTTGCGTGTGATGTCGAGCATGTACACACGTTGCTGATCTTGGGTCACGGCAATCGAAACCTTCTTACAACCGGGCACGAGTTCGACGCTGCCGATCAGCGCCATCAATTCGCCCTCGGCGGAGTAACGCTTGATGCGACCGCTGTTCGACTCGGCGGTGTAGACCGTTCCGTCGGGTCCAAACGCCACATTCATCGGATTGCAGCAGCTCCCGAAACCTCGGACGCCTTCTCGCGCGCGACTGCCCCACTCGTTCAACTTCTCACCGCTAAAGTCAAAGTGTCGGACTTGATGCCGCGAGTTCTCGGCCACAAACAGGCCCGACTCGCATGCCTGCACATCCATCTGTCCGCAACAGCCGCGCAGTTCGGTGACGATCTTCTCGGGGTTTCCCATGCTCGCGTCAAATCGCCACACGCCGTAGCCGTAGCCCTTGGCGGCTCCGGTGGCAACGAAGAAGTCGCCGCCAGCTGAGCTAATCGAAGCGATACGCGACTTATAGGCAATCATCGATTTGAGAGACGCTTCGATCTGCTCCTCGGTCGGCTCGGCACTGCCCTGCTGGGCGGCATACTTTTCGAATTGCCCGATCTGCTGACGATACACGTCGCGCATGCTAATCTCTGACTTGGTCAGTTTTTTCTCAACTTTCGCTTCGAGCATGCGCAGCAATACCTTTCGTAGTGCCCAAGCGTTTTGTTCCTCGGCTGGCAGAGTCGCCAGCTTTTCGTCCGTGATTTTCTCGACGCGCCGTTTAAGCAGCGAGTACTCCGCGACAATCTCGGAATCAAGCCGCCGGAGAGCCTTCTTCGTCAGCTGATCGATGCGCTGCTGGTAGCTTGCACTCATGCGCGTGTAGCTTTGCACTTGCGCTTTCATCTGCTGAATTACCTGCTCGCGAATCTCGTCTTGATTCTCCTTGAGGTGGGCAACCAAAGGCGATTCCGCTTCGAGCAATACCTGGCCATCACGATCCAGCTTGAGCAGACGGCCCGCGCCCGCCACCAAGTAGTTGCCCTCGGGATCGACATTGATGGCTTCGGGCACAACCGGCAGTTGCCAGGCTTGCTGGCGCTCTCCGTCGGCGTCGATCAACTGCAACTCGCCCGCTTTGTCATCACCCACCGCGACAAGCAGATTATCTTCGCTATCGAGGCAAAACGACTTGACCGCCCAGCCAGAGCGACGATTGCCGGGGTCCGGCTCGGAGCCGTCGCTGGGCTTTATTTTCAGCAGTGCCACTTGTCGATGCGTCGCCTGGTAGTCTGAACTATCGTCGGTCGCGGCGGCATTCGCCGAATCACCCAAGGCTGGCACCAGGCTGCTGAGCAGCCGACGCATGGCACTTGAGGACCGCACTGGTTTCTCGTCGGTTGCGACTTTGGTGGCCTTGGTGTCGCAAGGTTTATCTTTTGATGCGCAATCTGATTTCTCTTTGACTTCTTCTTTGACGCTTTCATCGTTGGTATCTGCCGCGGCCGCGACGACGACTGCCTGCGCTGGCACTTCGATTTCTACCTCGAAGGCAATCGTATCTTGGTCGATTTCGATGACGTCGTCAGCGACATCGTCCGCACGTGTCGATCCAGCCCACACGACAAGCGACAACGACATTGCCAGCACAAACGACCTTGCCAGCGCAAGCGACGAACGCGTCCAAACCTGTTTGGTGCTTTGCCGACTCATACCTCTTCCTTTCGCAAAACGGGTGCCCTTATGGTGAAATTCACCTCACCGCCAATCTAGCGAAGTCACCGCCCTGCACCAACTTTTTTTGTGAGCGTGCGATGCGGCGCGATGTCTCGCCAATGACACTTCGCCAAGAACCGTCGATTCGTGCCAGCAATCTGGGAAGAATGCAACAATTCCTGATCGTCATGAGCCGAAAGAAACTACCCAGCTTAACTTCCTTGGCCCATCAAACGCGACACCCACGGCCCAGAAAGCAGCCATCCATCACAGCACCCACGGCCCAAGCCAGTAGCAGAAGCCGAAGATTGCGAAGGTCGGCACGGCGACAACAAGCCATAGCAAGACGGCCGCGGAGTAGGCTAGCACGCGCGGCAGGCTGCGTGGCTGCAACCGTGTCTGCTCGCCAGACGGATGATAGTATTGCCAAACGATTCGCAGTCCAGCGATTGTCGCTCCCAGTGGAATCATCTGTTCAGGATAGGTGAGCAATGAGACGAACGACGCTATATGATCAAGCCAAGGCGTATCCGTGTACCAGCCTGCAGGCATGCCCATCGAGTCATACCAAGTTCGCAAGAAATCACTTCCGCATCCCATGGCGACCAACAAAGCTCCAATCACCATCAAGCCCGAAACCTCGGGCAACTGGATGCTTGAGCGTGTCAACGGGCGTTGTTCATTTCTCATAGCTGCTGCCAGACGATCACCGAGCACCAATGACAGGCCAACTCCAAGCGCCAAGGCACCCGGCCACTGACTCGTCAAACCGTGAAGTTCCTGGCTAGCGAGATCCGGATTGATGCGAGGAAACTCCTCGGTGACGAACCAATGCGCATGGCGAACTCCATGCACGACTGTCAGCACAAACAGCAACCCAAGTAGGACAGCAATCGTCTTTCGCGAAGCGTTCGCGGCGAACACCAGGCACAGTCCACCAATTGCAACAAGAATGGCTGCTCGTAGCGCAATCCAGAAGGTCAGAAAGTCCTCAGCAATTTGATCCGGAAACGCATTCAGTCGCTGCCAACGCATGGCATGGTCCTTTTCGATATTTGCGATCGCGACATGAACTAGGAAATTAATCGCGTTACGATCAGTGATCATGTACACGAACATCATCACCATCCCAAAGCCAACGATCAGCGTTGCCATCAGCTGCATCAGAGAAGAGGAATGCGGTAACTGTTTGTAACTCGTCATCAATCGCATCGATACGAACAGCAACAGCAGCAAAATCGTCGCCGGCCACAGTTCGCCATAGAATTGCAAGAAGTCTGATGGCTCTTCGAGGACGATGATTTGCCGGTTAATCAGCTGCGTACACGCCAACGCGAGGGCGATTCCGATCGCCAGTCCGCCACGAACGCCAATCGCTAACCATCGTGTCTGTTGAGCGACCTGCAATTCGGCGTTTGAACGGCAAAGCAAGGTCGCCTGGCGAACTAACTCGTAAACGACCAACACAGCACCGATAGCAATTAGCGTCGGCGAGTAAAGCGCACGTGCCTGCATTCCAAACAGTGTGTTTACCGGCTCTTCGATCGACGTCTTGCCGATGGAAAACCCAAGCGTGACAGCCGTGGCAAACCAGAACAGGCCAATCAGGCTAAACTGTGGCCAGCGGATTCGCTTGAGACTGAGCATGCCGTCATTCTACTGACGGAAGCCTTCGATCGGGAAGCAAAGCAGTGGGATTGCGAGCGAGGCGAGGCCAATGGTCCAACGAACGGGGCCGAGTTCGACGTCGTCATCGGCGGTCTCGGGGTGGTGAATGCCCATCAAGATCACCAGCACAATCATCGGCGTCCACATGACA
Organism: Planctomycetota bacterium; assembly: GCA_039184115.1. Classification (GTDB taxonomy): domain Bacteria; phylum Planctomycetota; class Planctomycetia; order Pirellulales; family Lacipirellulaceae; genus Bythopirellula. Next base: position 10,992 of record JBCDBK010000009.1, read on the forward strand.
GCTTGTTCCAAATTGATGACGACGTAAAAAATCGTCAGCGAGATAAACCAGCGCGACAGGGTGTGCGAACCTTTCAAGAACAAGGCATAGGTCGTGTGTCCGCCGTCGAGTTGGCTGATCGGCAACATGTTCAGTCCGGTGATGAGCATGCCGACCCAACCTGCCATAAAGTAGGCATTCACTTGCGCCAGGCCGATCCACTCGCGCCCTGCCCATTGCGGATGGGCACGCTCCAGCATCCACTGACCAATCCACGGCATATAGAGTTGCAAGTTGCCGTGACGGGGCTGCATGGTGAGATCGAGATCGACGATGCCCCACCAAAACACGGGCACCGCGACAACCAAACCGGCAAGAGGGCCAGCGATGCCGATATCAAAAATCTCGCGCCGGTTCGCCTTCATACCGTCCATGCCGATCACGGCGCCCATGGTGCCAATCGCATTAAATGGCACTGGAATGCACAGCGGATAGCTCGCCGTAATTCGATTCTTGACGGTCTGCAAAAAGTGGCCCATCTCGTGCGTCAGCAGAATTGCCAACACCGCGACCATGTACTGCAAACCGGTGGGCCAATGGACTTTCATACGCTCCCACATCTTCGCATAGCTGCCGATGTAGGCAGGCTCGACCGGTTCCCAATTGGTACAACCCACCCAAAAAGTCGACAGGCAGGTGGCAACAAACAGTAGGACCGGCAGCAGCACCCGTCGTTGCGGACGAAAGTGAAAGTCGGAGAGTTTCAGCTCCGGCAAACTGGCGAAAGCCGGATCGTTGAAGGGATCACTCGCTAGCGAAGGCAGAGAAGCTGCCGGTTCGCCGGAGTCAGCCGCGGTCGGCTGTGTTGGTACCGGCTCTTCGGCATTGGGCTCCGCTGCATCCATCGATGAATGATAGCACAGCGATCGGCATCGCGACCAGAGGGTGGACTAAGGGTGGAGCAATGTTCGCTCACGAACAAAGGGAAGCGGTCAACGTCCTTACCGCTTGCAGCGCCCGCACTTCCAGGTTCGTGCTGCTACCTTCCCGACGACGATCGCTCCACCTCTCACCTCTAATAGATTTCCAAGCTCTTCACGACATTCACACCGCTCGACTGGGCAGCCGATAAACAGCGCTCAGCCGTCTCGAGCAAATCTTGTGGGGGAAAGTTTTTCGGCGGCAAGGCAACTGACGCAACCCCTGCGCTACTGACAAACTCCAGCCTTGTCCCCTGCTCTTCCAATCGGCGAACCATTCGTTCGATTCGACTGAGTGTTTCTTCACTGAGTTGGACCGCCTCGTGTCGGTCGCGCGCCGGCAGCACGAAAACTCTGCGACAGGCGTTGCTTGTTTCGCAGATCATGTCGGGCACGTTGATCGTGCGCGAGGCTAACTCGAGCACCTGCGCAAGCATGGGGCGGCCTTGGGCGTCATTCGCGCTTTCGCCGCCGAGCTCCAGCACAATCAGACTCACCGGCTGCCGACGCGAGCGGCAGTGGCCAATCATCAGCGTTAGCTGCGTCGTGAAATCGCCCGACGATGCGGTCGTCGATGCTCCACTGGATTGAGACGAAATGACCGACGGCTTGGCTGCCAAAGGCGATGGCGTAGGAAGCTGCTTACTCGCGGACGCCGGTGCACTGAGCGTTTCGGGTGGCGAGCTTTGGCTCAAGAAGCTGTCGACGGTCTTGCGCAGCCGCGTCGCATCGGCCAGTAGATTCGAATAGGCTTGCTCCTCTTCGAGTGGTGGGTGACCAAGCAGCTCGACCACTTCTTCGGCCAATTCGCTCATCTGCTGGTGAGCTTCGGCGACGATCGCCTTGAAATCGGTCTCGGCAACGCAGGCAGACTCCAACGACAGCACTTCGGCCAGCTGCTTCACCTTAGGTTGCAGCGATTCGACCAGCTCGTTGAGCTGCTCTTTCTCGAGACTACAGTACGCCTCGCCAACTTCCATCAGATCGGGCAAAACACCCAGCCGATTCTGTCCAACAAGTTCCGCGACAAGTTCGGCCATGTGGACCACTCGGGCCAACTCGGCATGCGACTCTGTCGACTTGATGAGCTGCGTGTGATCGCGCGGCTCGGCGAGCGACTTGACCAGTAGCTGCGGCATATTCCAATGCTCGAGCAAAGCCGACGTCAATTGCAAATGGTCGAAGCCAAGCGAGTCCATCTCGAGCTGCTGCAGATCGACGCGCTGATCGATGACTCCTGACAGAAAGTCCGCGTAAGGTTCTTGCAGCTCACCGAGCAATACGAGTACACCAATATCTTGGAATAATCCGGCGAGAAACGCATCGTCGCCGGGGCGATCGAAAAGCTGTTCGCTGATTTCGCGCGCCGCTACGGCGCGCGTCAGCGTGGTCGACCAATACCAGTCGAGTTGTTCGCGGGCGACTTCAGCGAACAAATTCTCTGGCAAGCTAAACCCAAGAACGAGCAGCTTCAGTGGCTTGGTACCCAGCAACGCCAAGGCTTGATTCAAGTCGCACACTTCACGACTGAGTCCGAACAACGAACTGTTCACGACGCGTAGCAACTTGGCAGTCAGCGCCGGGTCGGTCTGAATGCACTCTTTGAGCGCACGAGCGTCCACCTTTGGATTGCTGGTCAGTTGGATCACTTCCGCCGCGACTGCCGGCAACGAGTAGAGCGAGCGCGCCCGGCGCACCAGCTCGTCGATTGGCGTGGACTGTTGTTTCTCGTTGGCGGTCGCGGTCGTCATGGAAAGTCTTGAGCAAGTTGGGGCAATTGCGGATGTGGCGTGCGCGGGTGACGTCCGCCGAGACCTAACTCGACGGCTACTATCATATAGCTCATTGGTAGCAGCACGTCGGCCACTGCTAGCACAATCGTCACAGTTGTGCCTGACTGAGAATTCACCGTTACCCGATTATTCCGATTGCTCTAGAATTGCCCGCCAGTTCTCACTCGGAGCCGATGTTATGCGACGACTTCTCCCGTGTCTGCCAGTCCTACTTTTCGGTATGTGCATGACAACTCGCGATGTACGAGCCGAGCCCGCGCAGCCCATCGAGCTAGCCACCTTCGACCAATCGCGACGGCACCACAGCGAAATCGCAAATCGCCAGGTCGAGACCATTCGCAAGATTGTGCTCAACCAAGGGGACGACGCGCGAGCTTTGGCCAACCTCGTGCAACTGTCACGCAACTTGTCGCCCACGGCAACGTCGGCGTTGTACTTCGAACTGTCGAGCGACTACTTGCTGCGCGCGAAATACAATCAAGCAGCCAGCGTTCTACAACAGCTGCTCAATCAGCACCGCGATCAACCAATTGCCCGCGACGCTCTGCTCCGCTTGGTCAGACTCTATTCCAGTGGCGAAGTACAACATACCGAAGGACTGAAGCAGTCGACTCAACCGACGAACGCCGACGAACGCGGTTTCGCTAGATACGCAATGCATACCGCAAATGTGACAGTGCAACAGCTACCAACACTTGCCGAGGATCCCGCCTTGACCTTCCAGCGGGCAGTCGCGACACGCCATGTCGGTCAGCAGCGCGCCGCATTAGGCAGACTAACTCGTCTGAAAAGAGACCTGCAAGGCGAACCCTGGCGCACGCGTGCCTTGGCCGAGCAATGGCTTCACGACGATCGCCGCGACGAACCACCACTTGCAGTCGTGCACTGTCCACGAATCGACCAACGGCCACATCTTGACGGATCGCTCGACGAGCCATGCTGGCAAGCGAACTCGTGTGTGCGTTTTGCCTACGATCACGAGTTTTTGTACTTGGCAATCACCTGCGAAAAAAAAGCCGCACACGACTATCAAACCGACTCTCGCGTTCGCAGCTACGATGCGGATCTCTCGGCACACGATCACATCGAAATCCATCTCGACGTCGATCGCGACTACGCCACTTGGTATGAGTTGGCAATCGACCACCGCGGCTGGACGAGTGATCGATGCTGGCTGAATCCGGGATGGAACCCCAAATGGTTCGTCGCTGCCGACGCGGATGAATCCCATTGGACGGCAGAGGCGGCAATTCCGCTGACAGCCATTGTCCATTCAGCGCCTTCGTCCGGGGCCGCTTGGGCGATTGCGACACGACGCATCCTGCCCTCGGCGGACGAGCCATCAAGTCAAGAGATCAGCCTGCTGCTGTTTGAATAGGCGGACAACGCGTCGCCTCGACCGAGTGGATGCCCAACCGGTACAATGTCGGTCATGACCCTTCTCATCGGCATTGACGAGGCTGGCTACGGACCAAATTTTGGCCCGCTATGTGTTGGCGCCACTGCGTGGCGGGTTAAGGATCGAGGGACGAGGAGCGAGGGACGAGTTGCTGATCTCTATGAGCTACTTGCCGAGATCATTAGCCCAGCTCCCGACAAGCATCGCATTGCGATCGCTGATTCAAAGCGACTCTACAAGCCGGCCAGTCACTCGCAAAGCTGCGGACTCGCGCATTTGGAACGCGCTGTCCATACTGCGCTGGAAATGCTCGATCGTCCCGCGGCCGATTTGCAATCGTTGCTCTCGCCTCCCGAGTTACCCTGGTACGCCGACTACAACTGCCCCTTGCCACTGGATGCCGATGTGGTCGAAATCATGGCACTGGTCGAGCAATGGCAAACCGCCAACGAGGCCGCCGGCGTCGAACTCCTCGACATCCAAGTCCGCACGGTCTACCCAGCTGAGTTTAATGAACTGACGGAATACTACGGCACGAAAGGCGCGGCGCTATCGCACGTTTCGCTCGAACTCGCGAAGACCATTCTCGGCCGACTACCCGCCACCCGCCACCAACCGCCAACAACACATATCTCCTGCGACAAGCACGGCGGTCGGAATCGTTACGCGGCGCTGCTGCAGCATCATTTTCCTGACGCAATCGTGCAAGTCGTCGAGGAAAGCCGTCCCATCAGCCGGTATCGCTGGGGGCAGCTGCCGTCACGAACCGAAGTCTCGTTCCGCAGCAAGGGCGAAGCCGAGTTGCCTGTCGCACTCGCATCGATGGCAGCAAAGTACTTTCGCGAACTAGCGATGCGAGCATTCAACGCGTATTGGGGTCGACATGTGCCCAATCTGAAACCGACCGCCGGCTATCCGCTCGACGCAAAACGTTTCAAAAGCGAGATTGCCGCTGTACAATCAAAGCTCGGAATCGATGATCGTACCCTGTGGCGCAATCGCTAGCCGAGCCGCCACTCATCACCTGCAACCAACCACCCATGTTCATCTATATCGCTCGCCATGCCTGGGCTCACGAATTTGGCGATCCTCGCTGGCCTGACGATTCGCAGCGCGAATTGGAGTTCGATGGCGCCGAACGCTACATCCAGGTCGTCGAGACCATGGCCGAACGAGGTTTCGAGCCCGAGATCGTGGCGACCAGCCCTTTCGTGCGCTGTCGCCAAACGGCAGATCTGATTTCGCGTCACACGGTCCATCAGCCCGAAGTCGTCGAGGTTGAGGCACTCGCGCCCGGCAGCGACTTCGAAGCCGTGACAAGTTGGTCGCAGCAAAAATCCGCCAAGTCGATCTGCTGGGTCGGTCACGCCCCCGACGTCGGCATCATGACCGGCACGCTCATCGGCGATCCACGCGCCAACGTCCGCTTCGCCAAGGGCGCGATCGCTGCCGTTCGCTACTATGCCGACATCGGACCGCGCTGCGGCGAGTTGTACTGGCATGTAACCGCCAAATCGCTTGGGCTTTGATTCGTGGGTGGCGAAACGTTGAAAGCGGATCCCTGCTTGAACCAAGGTCCGCTTTTCGTTGGCTGCCATTCGCCGTACAATCTGCGTCCGCACTTCGGATATCCACGCGCACCACACGGAAGTCAACTCGATGGCCAAGCACGGCAAATATGACGCGATCGTTGTCGGCGGCGGACACAATGGACTTGTCTGCGCCGCGTACCTAGCAAAAGCGGGCCGAAAAGTCTGCGTGCTTGAGCGGCGACACGTGCTTGGCGGCTGCGCCACAACTGAGCAGCTGTGGCCCGGCTACAAAGTGTCGACCGCCGCCTATGTCATCAGTCTTTTTCAGACGCATATCATTCGCGAGCTACGACTCAAAGAGTACGGACTAAAGATCTTGCCGCGCTCGCCGTCGTCGTTCACTCCGCTGCCAGATGGTCGCAGCCTGACGATGGGGCCCGATGCTGCCCTCAATCATCGGGAAATCAGCAAATTCAGCCCCAAAGACGCGGCCGCTTATCCGCGCTACGAGGCGCTACTCGAACGCATCGCAGCCACACTTGAGCCAACGCTGAGCGAGGCTGCACCCGATCCACTGCCCTTGCCCGATCATTGGCGGAAGATTGGCTTTGGCAAGAAACTACGCGACGGCAAAAAACTGTTGGCGCTGTATAGCGCCGTCAAAGATTTGGGCGAGGATCTCCCCGCCGCCGTTGAAATTCTCACGGGAGCTGCTCGTCCGATACTTGAACGCTGGTTCGAAACCGAGGTTCTGAAGGCGACGATCGCAACCGATGCCATCATCGGTGCGTTCACGTCCATAAGCTCACCCGGCAGCGCGTACGTGCTGCTGCATCATGTCATGGGCGAAGCAGGTGGGGCGCGAGGTGTCTGGGGATACGTGCAAGGCGGCATGGGCGGCTTGGCCAACGCGTTGGAGTCCGCCTGTCACGACATGGGTGTCGAGATTCGACGCGAGGCTCCGGTGCATTCGATTCAGACCGATTCGCGCGGAGTTTGCGGAGTAGGCCTGGAGGACGGTTCGCAATTGGCGGCGCGGTGTGTTGCTTCCAGCGTCGACGCCCACCTGACTTTTGAGAAGCTGCTATCCCCCGACGTGCTGCCCGAGGAATTCCGCGCCGCGGTCGCGAAGATTGACTACTCGTCGGCCTCTGCCAAGGTGAACTTGGCGTTGGCTGAACCGCCGCAGTTTACCTGCCTACCCAGCAATGGTGTCGCACCGCATCATCACGGCACGATGCACATCGGGCCGTCACTCGACTACCTTGATCGCGCGTACGACGATGCGAAATACGGTCGTCCGAGCAACGAACCCGTCCTCGAGATGACCATGGCCACCAGCGTCGACCATTCGATCGCGCCCGCCGGCAAACATCTACTCTCGATTTTTGTGCAGTACGCGCCCTACGAACTACGCGACGACCACTGGGATAATGCCAAAGACGCGTTCGGTGATCGTTGCATAGAAGTGCTCTCGCAGTATGCACCAAATGTCCCCAACGCAATCGAGCATCGGCAGGTGCTCAGTCCGCTCGATCTCGAGCGCACCTATGGCATTACCGGCGGCAATATCATGCAGGGTGCGATGTCTCCACACCAGCTCTACTGCTTCCGGCCCGTCGCAGGTTGGGCCGACCATCGGACGCCCGTGCCGGGACTCTACCTGTGCGGCGCTGCCAGCCACCCGGGCGGCGGCGTCATGGGCTCTTGCGGCGCGAACGCCGCCACCGAAATTTTGCGAGACCGAGTATAGTGGAACCTTTGCCTTGAACTGCTAAAATAGGGCATGAACTGGCTAGGTTGTTTCGCGGTGGAAATTGCGGTTAAAGGAATACCATATGGACCGAGAAGAAATGAACAAAGTGCTAGCTCGGTGCCCGCTGCAAATCACCATGAATGACGGCAGCGTCTACGTTGTTGATAGCGCCGAACTCGCTTTGTGCAGCGACATCACACTTACTCTGCTCCACCGCAGCGATGATGGAGTGCTGAGAAATGTCTACCTACCATTAGTCGCCATGGCCAACGTCGAAGAAATCTCTCCTGCGACCTAACTGATCGACCGCCGAATCTCCGCCCATGCCTTCCGAAGAAGAACTCTATCAAGAACACATCCTCGACCATCATGAGGATCCCTTTCATCGCGGCACGCTGCCTGACGCAACTCACGCCCACGAGGATAAGAATCCGCTCTGTGGGGACGTGATACGAATCGAGCTGAAACTCGACGAAGACGGCAAGATTGCCGACGTTTACTTCAGCGGCGAAGGGTGTGTGATCAGCCAAGCCTCGGCGTCGATGCTGCTGGAAGAAATGTACGGCAAGACTGTTGACGATCTCAAGGGTTTTTCCGCCGAGGATATGCTCAAACTCTACGGACCGCGCCTCACACCCAACCGTCAGAAGTGTTGCCTGTTGTCCTGGAAAGTCATCCAATCGGCTGTGCATTCACCACTGAACCCAGAATAAATGAAACACAACGGAACTAAGCGACGACGGCTTATTCCTTTGTTCTCCGTTGCGTCGTTGCTTTGTAGTTCAGTCTATTTCGATGGATACCATATCGCCCACTGCAAGCCTGCTACCCGCTTCGCTGCGTGATGATTTTCCGATCTTGACCGGTGACGTTCTCGACGGACACCCACTGGTGTTTCTTGACAATGCTGCCAGCACGCAGCGACCACGACAGGTCATCGAGGCGCTGAGCCAAGTTTACGAGCGCGACTACGCCAACGTCCATCGTGGCATACACACGCTTAGCGAGCGCAGCACCGAGCAATACGAACAGGCACGCGAAAAAGTCTGCGCGTTTATTGGCGCTCAGCATGCACACGAGGTTATCTTCACCCAAGGCACGACCGCGTCAATTAATCTTGTCGCGCGGAGCTGGGGCGAGACGAACTTGCAGCCGGGCGACGAAGTGCTCACAACCGTCATGGAACATCACTCGAATCTCGTGCCCTGGCAGCAGATTTGCCAACAGACGGGTGCTGTACTTCGACATGTGCCGCTGCTCGAAGATGGTCGACTCGACATGACCGCTTTTGACGAATTGTTGAACGAGAAAACGAAGCTGGTCGCTGCGGTTTCCGTTTCAAACACACTCGGCACGGTCAATCCCATCGCCGAAATCGTTGGTAAGGCGCACGACGTCGGAGCGCTCGTGCTGGTCGATGCGGCGCAAAGTGTGCCTCACATGCCGCTCGATGTACAAGACTGGGACGCCGACTTCGTTGCCTTTAGCGGCCACAAAATGCTAGGACCTTCGGGAGTAGGCATCTTATACGGCAAAGAGTCGCTACTTGATGCAATGCCACCCTTCCTTGGCGGCGGCAGTATGATTAACGAAGTGCGACTCGATGGTTTCACCTCGGCCGCGCTACCTGCCAAGTTCGAGGCTGGCACACCGCCAATCACGCCTGCCATCGGCATGTCGGCCGCAGTCGACTACCTCAACGCGATCGGCCTCGAAGCGATCCATCAGCACGAGCAAGTGCTTGTCGAGCGCGCGTATGAAATACTCAGTCAGATCGATGGACTCAGGATTCTTGGGCCCGCTCCCGAATATCGTGCTGGTTTGATCAGCTTCGCATTCGAACGCATTCACGCCCACGAATTCGCGCAGGTACTTAACGACCAATTTGGCGTCGCGGTGCGAGCAGGGCACCACTGCACGCAACCCTTGCATAAACTGCTCGGCATCACCGCGAGCACCCGAGCCAGCTTTTATCTTTACAATCAGCCGGAAGACGTGGATCGGTTGGTCGCGGGGATTGCCGAAGTCCAGCGGATGTTTGCGCCCAAGGGACGGCGGCGGCGACGGAAACCCGACGAACGGTAACGCCGCTGGGCAATAAATTCGCCTTTCTTTTCGCTCTTGGTATATTAGTAGACTCGTGACACAGCGTTCTTGTTCAGGGTCTACCCACAATGCCTCTTCAATTTCCCAGTCCACGCGGCAACCGCGGCTTTCCCTTTCCCCAACGACAACGAACTCGGCAAGGCCAGCGTCGGCCTACCTTCGGACGCAGTGCCGGTGGTGGTCTCAAGGCACGACTGCTCATTGCCCTGGCAATCGCCGCCTTCGCGTTCATCAGCTACTACTCGAAACAAAAGGACGTCAACGAAACGACCGGCGAGTCCGAACGCGTCGCAATGACTGACGAGGCGCAAGAGATTCAGCTTGGCTTGCAAGCGGCGCCCCAGATGGTTAGCCAGCATGGCGGCGTGACGCGTAGTGCAGCCGACCAAGACGTTGTCGATCGTGTCGGGTGGACCCTTTTGCGAGCGCTCGATTTGGATCTGGAAACGTACAATCAAGACAACCCAGGTGCAAACCGCCGTAATCCCTATCTCAAGGCGTTTCAGTTTGTGCTACTTGCAGACAAGCGCACAGTCAACGCTTTTGCACTTCCCGGCGGCAAAGTCTTTATCACACACGCACTATACGATCAACTCGAAACCGAGGGACAGCTGGCGGGCGTATTGGGCCACGAGATCGGCCACGTCATCATGCGTCACGGCAACCAACGGATGGCCAAGCAGGGACTTTATCAGGGCCTGGCCGGAGCGATGGGAGTACTCGGCGGCGACGGACAAGCGGGTGGCATGGGACAAATGATCGCCTCGGCACTGAGTATGAAGTATGGTCGCGACCACGAACTTGAGTCCGACGACTGGGGCGTCAAATTGTGCGGACTGGCAGGCTACGACCCCCGTGCGATGAAGGGTGTCATGCGAATTCTCGACAAAGCTGCCGGCGGTCAAGGTCCACCGGAGTTCTTGAGTACCCATCCCAAGCCCGAAAACCGCGTTGCCTACATCGACAAAGCCATTCAAAAGTACTTTCCAGACGGCGTGCCAGGCAACCTACGACCTTGAGGACCGATCCGAGAAGCCAAGCGGACAGGCATCGAACGACCATCTACTTGATGGGATAGTTGCAGCATTAGAAGAACATCCTGTTGATCCCGCCAATCCAGGCAGCAATCGAAACCAGAAATTTCTCTGATCGGCTCTTGGCTGCCGCTCTAAAATAATCTCAGCTGATCGCGATCGGATCTCGGCCGTTGGAATCGCGAAACGTCGAGCGAAGATCTCGGTCGATCGAGCTCATGTTGTTTGGCGAACAGTTGAAAGGTCTTGCCAATCTGTTCGGCGAAAATACCTGTGCCTCGCATACGATGACCAAAGCGTGCGTCGTAGTGCTTGCCTCCTCGGACGTCGCTGATTCGGTTCCGCACCTTCTCGGCTTGGCTCGGCAAGCTCCGATCCAACCATTCAAAGAACACCTCGACCACAGAATACGGCAAGCGCAGCACGGTATAACCTGCGCCACTCGCGCCCGCGTCGCTAGCAGCCGCAAGTAGCGCCGGAATCTCGCAATCGTTGAGCCCTGGGATGATCGGCGCTGTCATCACATACGTCGGCACGCCGGCGGACGACAAGGTTTCGATCGTGCGTAGTCGTGCATCGGGCGTGCTGGTGCGTGGCTCCATTTTTCGGGAAAGTTCTGCGTCCAACGTGGTGAGACTCATGGCAACTCGCACGGCTTGAATCTCGGCAAGTTGAATTAACAGATCGAGATCGCGCGTCACGAGCGCGTTTTTTGTGACGATACCGACCGGCTGCCGGCACTCGACGGCGACCTCCAGACAGCCTCGCGTAAGACGGAACTCACGCTCTGCGGGTTGATAACAATCCGTCACACCAGAAAATGCTAACGGCTGTGGCTCGTACCTGGGTCGCGCTAGCCACTTGCGTAAGAGTTCGGGCGCTCGATGCTTCACCATCACCTTGGTTTCGAAGTCGAGTCCTGCACTTAGTCCAAGGTATTCATGCGTTGGGCGAGCGTAGCAGTAGCTGCAACCGTGGGCACAACCTCGGTACGGGTTGATGCTGTAGCGAAAAGGAATATCGGGGCTGTTGTTTTCACTGACAATTGACTGGGAATCGTCGGGCAGATAGACGGTCGGTGGTCGGCCAAGCGAGGCGAGATACTCCTCGTCTTCGGCAACGTGCTCCCAGTCGTCCTCTTGTTGGACAGCAAGAAAACGATTGGCAGGCTGAACCTGTGCTCCTCGTCCGACGGCCTGCGGTCGCTTTTCGGCGCTCATGATGTCACCGCATCGGCAATGTGTCTTTATGATCGCTGACGACTCAGACCGCGATACCGACAATCGGCCCAATAAGTATACATATGTTTACTATTTCTGTCGACCAAGCCTTCCGCAGCCGAATTGCGTATAGTTACCGTAGGAATACCACCTGCACTTCCCATCGAAACACGGCTGAAGATGCTATTACCACTATTTTTGCTGTTCACGCTGATGCCACTGCTGGAGCTGTGGCTACTTTTTCAGCTCAGCGGCCTGTTTGGATTTTGGACAACCATCGCCGTCGTGCTGCTGACAGGCATGGTCGGTGCTTGGCTCGCGAAGCTACAAGGCTGGCAAACCATGTTTCGCATCCAGTCGCAGATGAGAGCAGGCCAAATGCCGGCCGAGGCGATGGGCGATGGCGTCATGATTCTGATTGCCGGCGTGCTACTGATTACACCTGGCGTGCTGACGGACGTCTTTGGTTTATCACTGCTGCTGCCACCGGTTAGAGTGGCGGTTAAGAAATTTTTCTTGGCTTGGGTCAAGAAGAATGTCCGCGTCGAGACGGTCGCATTTTCGTCTTCACCAGGACGCCCCAACAGCGATCCCAACGTCGTCGAAGGTCGCGTGGTCGATGCGCATGTCGTGGAAAACAACTTAAGCGACTAGCAACAAACCAACGACCAAGTGCCAAGAGCTCTCGCTTAACTCGTTGAGCTATTGCATCGTGGTTCACCTTAGCACAACTTTATCCTAGCAACATGCCGATCTTTGAGTATCAATTTAAGGTCGACGCGTCGCTCGAAGAGGTGCGTGCATTCCATCGTGACACCAGCGCGCTAAAGATCCTCACACCGCCTCCGACAATCGTCCAGTTGCATTCGATCGAGCCACTTGCCGATGGCTCGGTGTCGGAGTTCACCTTGTGGGTTGGTCCGCTACCGCTGCGCTGGAAGGCCGTCCATCGCGACGTCACCGAAAACGGCTTCACCGACGTGCAGGCGGAAGGGCCGGCGAAAAAATGGGAGCACACGCACACCTTCACCGCGCTCGACGCCGAGACGACACAAATCGACGAACATGTCGAGTACGAACACGCGACCGGCTGTTGGGGATTGGTAACGCGTTTGCTGTTCGCGAAACCCAATCTGTGGGTCATGTTCACATATCGCAAACTAGCGACGCGCAGAGCCCTATCCGCCAGCTCGTAATCCGTACACCGGATATCATCTTAGGACTGCGATCAGCGTTGCTAAGACGATAGCGCCTCCGATCGCTCCGATGATTCCGCCTCGGAAATGTCCAATTAACAGTCCCCCCATGCCTGAGACTATGGGGATCGAATAAAACAGAATGAAGAACGTTCTTAACTCAAGATCAATGCCCTGTGCGATCCAGGTTAGACTGCCAAGTAAAACGGAGATTCCCAAGATGATCAGAGCAAGGTCGCGAATACCAAATTTCACGACACTCTTTTTGTCGTCGTCCGTTTTCATCTACTACCATCGGGCTTCAGTCGTTGTCGAACAGTTGAAGGAAGCAAATACGACTATTGCGGCAGTCGTCCCGACTCGACCTTGGGAAAGTCGCTCTTGAGGCCTTCGGCCATAAACGCCACCAAGTCCTTTTTATCTTGATCGGTCAGGTCCAGCTTTTTGACCTTTTCGCTCAAGTGAGGGTTCGCGTGGCCCCCCTTGGCATACCACTCCACGACCTCTTCAAGCGTCTGCTGTGATCCATCGTGCATGTAAGGTGCCGTGAACGACACATTGCGGACGGTCGGCGTTTTGAAGGCACCGCGGTCTTTGTCGTCTTTGGTCGTATCGTGCCGACCCATATCCGGCTTCTCTGCGACCATGCCAACACCCAGGTTGTGGTACTGCTCGTCAGCGAAGTTCGCCCCGACGTGGCAAGCCGTGCAACCAGCCTTTTCGCTAAAGAAAAGTTCGCCGCCGCGGATCGAGCTCTCGCTGATTGGATTCGTTTCGAGGGGCTTCTGCAACTGGACGTACTCATCCCACAACTCTAAGTCCTCGTCATCCAGTTCGGGATCGTCTTTGGCCTTTTCTTCTTCGATATAATCGATATCCTCGCCAAACGACTTTCGGAACGCGGCCACTTTCTGGTAGTAGTCCCAAGGTGCCGGTCCCGTAACGACGGAGCGTTCGAAGGTGGCGATGGCCTTGCCGACATTGTCGATCGTTACGCCATCATCGAATATCGCATCGAATTGCTTGGCGTAGCCCTCGATACTTTGCAGAGTCTTGACGCAGTTTTCGTGCGTGTTTCCCATTTCGATGGGATTAGCGATCGGTCCGACGGCTTGGGCTTCAAGGGACTCGGCCCTTCCGTCCCAGAACTGGGGTCCACTGAGAATGCGATTGTACGCGACGGGCGAATTTCGTCCGCCCAGCTGGTCGTCAACGCCTACGCCGAACTGGGTATCTTTGGCATAGCCATACTCTGGATCGTGGCAACTGGCGCAACTGACGGTGTTGTCGCTTGACAGCCGCGTATCGAAGTAAAGCTGCCGACCGAGTTCGATCTTGGCCCGCGTGAGCGGATTTTCGTCAATTCCTTTGATCTCAGCGGCGCCAGCAGCCAGGCCGAGCGGCAATTCGGGTTCAAGCATCACATGGTTTTTTGGATCGGCCAGCCATGCATCGATCTGTTCGACGGTCAACTCGCCGTCGCCGGGAATACCCAGCAGCAGCTGGCCGCTACCCAAGAGAACCTTTTCGGGCTCCAGCTCAACAGATTCTTCGGGAGCGGAGTCATCGGCGGTTGACGCCTCAGGCTGCGCTTCGGTAACTTCCTCGGGCGAAGCGTCGGCGCTCTCAGCCTCCATCGAAGCTGGCTCGTCGGCGGTGGCGGCTGGCTGCCCTGGGGAAGCCGCTGCGATAGACTCCACCGCGTCACTCGCCGGCGGGGCAGTTTCTGCCACGACTTCAGCCTCCTTCGGTGACGCCGTCGGTTTGGCCGTGGTTTCGACCGCCGATGGTTCGTCAGCTCCAGAAGCCTTGGCTACCGCTGCGTTACTCTCGTCTGTTTGCTCAGTGGTGGTATCGGTCACTTCGGCTGATTGCTCTGCCGCCGCGACTTGTTCGGGACCGCCAGACTCTTTGGCTGGCTGCTTCTTGTATGCGTTGATTACCAGCGCGATAAAAATCAAACCGATGCAAACTGCAATGAATCTGCCCATAAAACTGTGCCTCGTCTCTAAGTTAATCGCCGCAAAGTTACTCGTCGTCACTCAACAGAAAATTGTCGTACAACAGCGCAGCTACCACGGCCCCCGCAATCGGCGCCGCCCAGTAACACCAATGCAACTCGAAAGCCCCGGCCGCGGCGTCGCCGCCAGTGAGTTTGAACATCAAGGCCGGTCCAAACGAGCGTGCCGGATTCATCGACGCGCCCGTAATCGGTCCACCGCACAAGATATCGAAAGCCACTGTCAGCCCGATACCAAAGCCGCCGATCTTCACCGCCTTTCCCCGTCCGTCGACCGCCGTGCCAAAGATTGCAGTCATGAGCAAAAACGTAAGAATGAACTCGACCATAAAGATCACCGGCACAGTTGGCCAATCGACGCCCTCGGCGGGCATCGTGCCAGGCAGCGGAATACCGAGCTTGGCAGAGGCGACTGCATCGGCAGGCCAAAGTGCCTGACAAGCCCAAGCAGCAATGCAGGCGCCGGCGAGCTGCGCCAGAATATACTGCAAGGCACCATCGAATTTGATCCGTCCGGTGATCAACATGCCAACGGTCACCGCCGGGTTGAAGTGGGCTCCGCTGATGCCACCGAAAGCGTTCACCGCGACCGACAGCGCTAGTCCGTGCGCCAGCGCGATACCGATCAAGCCCGCTCCACTACTAATGGGCGGCTCGTTGCTGAGAATCGCGCCGATTCCTGCAAAACACAGGAAAAACGTACCCATCGCTTCCGCAAGCATACATCTTGGCGCACTCATTGAGTTTCACTCCCCAAACAGAAAAGAGGCAAGCAGTCGCCTTACAGCAACTCTTTCAGTGCTGCGATCGCAGCGTCGTAGTTAGGCTCTTCGGCGACCTCGCCGACGTACTCGACGTATTTGACCGTGCCTTCGGCGTCGAGGACAAAAATCGCGCGAGCCATGATCTTTAGCTCTTCGATCAACGTACCCCAGGCATTACCAAAGTTGCGATCTTGGTAGTCGCTGGCGGGGCGAATGTTGGTGATGTTCTCAGCGCCACAAAAGCGATTCATCGCAAACGGCAAGTCGAGGCTGACGGTGATAGCGTTGATCTTGTCGCCCAATTCGCCGAGCGTCTCGTTGAAGGTTTTGGTCTGCGTCGCGCAGATAGGCGTATCGAGCGAGGGCACGACGCTCAACAGCGAGGGTTTGCCCTTTAGATCAGCAAGCGTCAATTCCTGCATCCCGCCTTCAAAGTAGTTCAGCTTAAATTCGGGGGCAGCTTGACCAACAGCGACTGCCTCGCCGGCGAGAGTCATCGGGTTGCCTTTGAAAGTGACGGCTCCAGAACGCGACATGGGAGATTCCTCGTGAGTGTGTATTTTAGGGTGGGGACTGTTGCACGGGCGGGATGGCAGAAGCTGCCATAAAGCGTTAAGTATCGGCTTTTATAGTCCCGATGCAAGGGCCGCGACCACTTTGCAGGTGCGAATATGGCACACCATTGGACGCGCACCGGCAGCCAGCGAGCGTGGCGGACAGCCACCTAGCCGGCGATGGCCCGATCGAAACAATACTCGAACAGCTGCTCCCACTCTTGCTGCTGAAGCTGCCGACAGCGAGCTGCATCGTCGCCTCCGTCGCGTAACGCCGCTTGGCATGCGTCGACAAAGACGTGCGGGTCCCAGTCGTCAGCGAGCTGAGCGTACACAGGGTGCTGGCCTACCTTGCGAAACCAATATTTGGCGTTCGAGTAATCGCCTTCGCGTCGATGCATGATGCCATGCCAGAAGCTGCCCTCAGCCGTGGCAACGCCTTGACTGATCGCGTGCGAATCTTCCAGAAAATCGTAAAGCAGCCAAATCGCAGACAAGCAGCAGCGTGCGTGATCGTTATCAACCACCCGGACATGCGCAAACGCCTGCTCGATAGAAAGTGACTGCAATCGCTTGTGATTCGTCTGCTGCGGCGATCCTTCGTCGAGGTCGCGCAGTCGATCGACGTCAAGTAGTTCGGCAAACACCGGTCCGAAATCTGCAGGCGAAAACGACACGTCGACCCCCCTTTGGGCTGGGTAGATTGAATAATCGATTCGTCAATCGTACGGGCTATTAAGCGAAAAAAATAGTTCTCATTGGTCGATGGCAAAATAATTTGCTCCGGCTGCCGACGCGGCTACAATCTGGGGATTAGGAGGACACACCCATGCGCAGCCGCTTGTCTTTGGAGTCCTTGGAAAGCCGAAGTCTATTGGCCGTCGATCTGGCGGTCGTCGATGTGCAATTCGTCGATCCGACGGATTGGTTTGGCCCGACCGTCGGCGTGGTGCCGGTCGAGGGACAGAAGATCGCACTGCGGGCTGAAATTCAGCACACAGGGCTCTCGACCTCAGACACCTACACATTGCGATTCGCCATCGATGGCGTCACGATCGATGTGCAAGAAAACCTGCCCGCATTCGATCCATTTTATGTCGTCCGCGACGGCTGGATCGCTCGTCCCGACACCCAGCACACGATTAACGTGACGATCGATCCCGACGATGTCACCAGCGAAATGAACGAGTCGAACAACACATTCTCGTTTCAGTTCACTCCCGACGCCCCGACTTCCCTGCCGCAGAAATTTATCAATCCTGTGGCTGGCGAGGAAAACGTCGATTGGATCGTCAATGGCTACGTCGACGTTGATCCTGAGTTCTGCTTCGACTGCGACGAAGATTTTCGCGGCAATACGTCCAATACACGCGACTTTCACAACGGCATCGATTTCGCCGTCATCGACTTTGCGCAGGCGGACGAAGGCGTTGATGTGCGCGCCGCCGCAGACGGAACCGTTGTTCTTGCCCAGGACGGCAACTTTGATCGCTGGACTTCGTTTCAGTTTCCGATCCCGGACGGCAACCGTGTGTTTATCGATCATGGCGACGGCTGGGTCACCCAGTATTTCCATCTGCAAACTGACAGCGTCATGGTCAGCGTCGGTGACAACGTAACTGCCGGACAAGTGATCGGACATGTCGGCAGTTCAGGAAACTCAGCCGGACCGCATTTGCACTTCGAAGTCCAGCGCAATAACTCGCCCGTCGAGCCTTTTGTCTCGCCGGACGAGTATTTCATCGACCCGGCTGACTACGCTTACGATGTCGATCCGGTCCTGCACGATTTAGGCATCACAACCGCTTTCCCCTACTTCCGCGACGTTATCGAACAACCGTCCGACAACGACGCCCTGCCTGCACAAACGGTGAGCTTATTTCCGTGGGCCGTTTTTTCTTCGATCGAACCGGGCGACACTTGGGAGATGAAGTTTTATCGACCAGACGGAACCGAGTATGTTCAGCCACCGGAGTCGGCGCCGATTCCGTTTGCCACCGATATCGAGGGGTCTTGGCAATGGAATCGTTGGTGGTTCGTGTCGCTTCAGAATCCCGCAGCGGGAAACTGGCGAGCCGAGGTCCTGGTCAATGGCGTCGTGGTCGGCGACGAGCTCTTCGTCGTGGGACAGTCGCTGCCCGAATTGCGTGTGATCGAAGATACGAACAACGACGGCGCGATCGCCTTCGACGAATCATTGATCATCGACGGCCGTCGCACGCCGCTTGATTTTGGCGCGGCGAACCAAGGTGAAAGTTCGCCGACCAAGCAGTTCATTGTCGAGAATCACGGTTTCGCTGATCTCATGATCAGTTCCGTCGAGTTGCCGGCTGGATACTCTCTAGCAGAAGGTCTCGACGGCACTATCGCGCCGGGAAGCAGCGACGCCTTTACGATTGCACTGGACACGTCGACCACAGGCGATATGACTGGCACGATTGCGATCCTCTCCGACGATCGCGCTGCCAGTGATTTGAACGCCGACGGAGATGTCGACGGCGACGATTTCCTGCGTTGGCAGCGTGGCGTCGGCGGTACGACATTCGCCGACGGAGATATCAACGGCGACAATCTTGTCTCCGGTGGCGATTTGCTCGTGCTGCTCAACCAATATGCCAGCGCTACGGAGACACGCTTCGAGTTTCGTCTAACCGGCGAAGTATTCAACAGCTTAGCGCCTGCCGAAGCTGCCCAGTCGCCAGTGTTCGATCTTACGGAGTACTATGGTCGCGACGCACACGCCGTAGATAGCTTGGTCAGTCAACACCTGTACCGTGACAGCATCTTCGAACTGCCACTAGTGAGCGAGTTGCCGCTCGCGGCGCCATCGAAAGACTCGCCAGCCGGATCGCTTTCGGCTGACGAGGCCACAGACGTTCAATGGAGCGGCATCGCCGACGATCTATTTGCTGAGATCGGAACAGCCACGGCAGGCGAGCAAGCCGGCTGATGCACCCAGGAGTAACAGTACCGAGGTTGGTTCCGGCACGTTGACGCTCGATGGACTTGCAAACGACGTAGTTTCCAACGACGCTGCTTGCAAGTCTGTCGGCAAGCCAAATGCCGCGAGCCAAACTATCGGATCGACCGGCGGTGCCGGCGAGACGTCGGCTGGAGCAGCGGCCGGGATCGGAACTCCTTGCCCATCGAGCGTGATACCGATCGAAGCGAAGAAGTCGATCAATTCTTCCTCGGTATCGATTACGTCTGGCTGCGCAACTGGGGGCGCGGGCTCTGGCGGAATCGGGTTTCCATTGTCGTCCACCACAATGCCCAAGATCGCAAACAACTCGATTTCCGCTGGCGTCAGCGGCTGAGGCTCGGTGGAAGTTGGCGTGGGTGGGGCGGTAGGTAATGGGACCGAAGGCTCCGGAATCTCGTCGACGATGATGCCAAGTTCGGCAAGAAAGTCGAGCGGATCGACAGGATCCGGTGCTGGAACGGGGCTCGGAGGAGTGGGAGGCGGCACAGGGGTGCCCTCCGAATCGACTTCGATACCTAGCTGCTCAAACAACTCCGCGAGCTCAGGAGGTAGCGGCTCGGCTTGGACGTGGGCTGGCGCACTCACCAGCCAGACCAATGCGCCAGCCGATATGGCCAGGGCACACGTTAAACGGCGTTTTTGCACTTTCATCGCGGTTCTCCAGGGACTGAAACATGCCTTTACCCCGATCAACTACATTTGTAGCTATAAGTCCGCGACGAGTCAAGAGATTTTTTCGCATTTGCGAACCAGTGTTTCAACCGACCGCAATCGACCATCGTTAACTTGCGGATCGGTAGCTCGCTGATGTGTTTGCGGCCAATAAGTTGCGGCGACATGGAACCTCGAATACGATGCTTAGCATGCTTCGCAAGACTCTTATCAAGATTTGTTTCGTTCTGTGCGTTTGCGCCGCTGCCACGGCGTCGGTCGCCGCCACGAATTCTGGCAAACCCAACATACTGATTCTTTACGCGGACGATTTGGGCTACGGGGATCTAAGCTGTCAGAATCCTGATTCGAAGATTCCAACGCCGAATCTTGATGATCTCGCGCAAACTAGCATGCGTTTTTCCGACGGACACTCGTCTTCAGGGATTTGTACACCCAGCCGCTATGCACTTCTCACTGGTCGCTATCACTGGCGAAAATTCCACGGCATCGTCAACGCCTTTGGCGATTCGGTTTTCGACAGCCAGCGCTTGACCATGTCAGAGATGCTGAAGACCAAAGGTTACTCGACCGCAGCTATCGGCAAATGGCATCTGGGCTGGAATTGGGAGTCGATCCGAAAACCAGACGCGAAACCGCATGCGACGGACCGACGGAACCGGAACGTCTGGGGTCCGAAAGCCTTCAATTGGACGCTGCCAATTGCCGATGGCCCGCTGGCGCACGGCTTCGATTACTACTTCGGCGATACGGTCATCAATTTTCCACCCTACTGCTGGATTGAGAACAACCTCGTCACCCAAGTGCCCGATCGCATGATGGACACAAAGTTGTGGAAGCCGATTAAAGAGGGCAACTGGGAGTGCCGCCCGGGACCGATGGTCGATGACTGGGACCCGTACGAGAACTTACCGACGCTTGCTGCGCGCGGCGAAGCTTACCTCCACGCCCAGTCGGCGCAGGAAGAACCATTCTTCTTATTCTTTGCTTTTCCATCGCCGCATGCGCCGATCATTCCCAACGATCAGTTCGATGGCCTATCGCAGGCGGGCGCCTATGGCGATTTTGTCTGCGAGACCGACGACGTCTGTGGAAGACTGCTGCGGGCACTAGAAGAATCACGACAGGCAGACAACACGCTCGTGGTATTCACGGCAGATAACGGGTCGGAACGGTACGCGTACCGGCGCGATCAACGCTTCGATCACTGGTCGTCAGCACCATTTCGCGGCCTGAAACGAGATATCTACGAAGGCGGCCACCATGTGCCCTATCTGATTCGCTGGCCGGGTGTGACCGAACCAGGCCAGGTCTGCAACGCCCTGGTTTCTCAGATTGACCTCATGGCCACATTTGCCAGTGTGGTCGGATTCGAGCTTCCTGACGAATCGGCGGAAGATTCTTTCGATCTCGTGCCTTTACTGCAAGGCGATGTCTCGTCAGTGCGCGAGTCGCACGTCCACAATACCTATGCTAACGCGTACGCAATCCGAAGTAGAAACTGGCTACTGGTTGATCGTACAGATGGCTACCACAGCCAACGGAATGCGAAGTGGGAGAAAAAACACAGCTACCCGCCCGACGACGGATCGCCCGCAGAGCTGTACGATCTTGCCAGCGACCTCGGACAACGACGGAATTTAGCATCGAAACATTCCGACAAAGTTGCCAGCCTGCGGGCGAAGCTCAAGATCTTGCGTGGGCAAGGATTCTCCGCTCCCAGACTCGTGGCTGAATCGCGGCGCTAACTAGCGTCGCTTCGCACTCTTGGGCTCTTCTTTCTTCGTGACCTTGGCACCAGTCACTTGCTTCGCCAGGCGCTCGTAGCGTGCAGCTGGCTCGCGGTCGCCTTGGGCTTGATGCATGGCAGACAGGTTGTTGTACGAGACCATCAACGTGTCCTCTTCCAGCAAGCCGCTGCTAACCGCTTGTTCAATCAATTCGACGCCAGCCTTCGTGACTTCGATCGCTCGCTGACGATCTTCTTGGTGCCAGTACGAAACGCCCATGCTGACGAGTGCATCACCGTGCTGCTGGGGCGCCGCCATTGTCGTCACGGGTACCGGATTGAGGAGACGATCCACAGCGTCATCGTACCACTGGCAGGCGGTGACATGATCTTCGTAGTGCACGGCATGGACGGCGCCGAGCTGGAAGTAAAGCCGGCCCATCAAATAGCTAGTGTCAGGCATTTCGTCACGATCTAGCGACAGCTC
Source organism: Planctomycetota bacterium (assembly GCA_039184115.1). Classification (GTDB taxonomy): domain Bacteria; phylum Planctomycetota; class Planctomycetia; order Pirellulales; family Lacipirellulaceae; genus Bythopirellula. The sequence continues at coordinate 33,196 of JBCDBK010000009.1, forward strand.
GGCAAGCTGCTGATCGGCTAGCTCGCCCAAATGAATCGCGCTCTCAGGTTCGCTACGGCGGTGTTGAATCTGCGCGCCATGAAAATAGGCCAGCCCAAGTTGCCACTCATATTGACTGACGGCTTTGACATCGAAGCGCTCCTGCTTGATTTCAGCAACCGTCTCTTCGGCCTCTTCTACCCATAGTAGCGGGTTGATGGGTTTCTCGAGATTCGAAGCCGCAGCCAACGCACTGACGGCTACTCTCAATCGCAACGGCAGATACGCCTCGTCTTCTTCGATAAGAGCTTCGGCGAGAGCAGACGCGCGTTCAATCCACTGTGGGACGGTCTCGTCTTTCTGCTGCCAGCTACCACGCGAAATCTCAACCGCGACCGCCAAGTGTGCCTCTACGAGCAATTCTTTCGCCGGCAAGCGAACTGACCGATCGCTGCCTACAGCTAGATTGTCCGCGATTTCGATCGCTTTGGAATGCAGTTTGGTGGCGCGGCGCGCCACGACTTTCGACCCTAGAGAAGCGAGCATGCCCATTTCGTGGAGTGCTCGGGCGCGCACCAACGGCGCAATATCAGCAGTTTCCAAGACCTCGCGAATTTCCTCGACCGCTCGGTCGTAACGTGCGAGCTGTCGCAAGCACTTCGCCCATTGCAAACGCAACGTGGCGTTTTGCGGTTCGACGTCGACAGCCTCAGCGGCGTATCGCTCGGCGGCGACCGCCCCGCCAGTCCGCGAATAAAGCTCCGACAGTTGACCCCGTGCCACACCCAGTTTGCCATCGAGCTTGATCGATGCGACCAAATCGGCGATGGCGTTGGTGTAATTGATATTGAGCTGGCTCTTAGCGCGGGCTAGGAATAGCTCGGCAGAAATCGGCTGCAGCAGAATCTTGCCGATGCGAGGACTTGCCGTTTCGTCGGCATCGCTGTCACTCGCGATGGTCAGTCCAATCTCTTCGCTCGCGTAGCGTAGCAACACTCCGCGCTCGGGATAAGCCATCGCCGTTGCTGTCTTACCATCTTCGCGAAGCGTGACCGGCCGGATTTGCTGCAGGTTCATTTTCCCGATTAGTGTGGCAACTGCCGTCGGCTTAGCCAATTCGACTTCGATCGCTTCGACCAGATTGTCGGCAAAGCGAACTCTGACTGCTGGCAAGTTATCGAATCGGTACTTCAATTCGTCGGCCTGCGTGTCGTCGCTTCGCGGGTCGCCCCAAGTCCGTAACACGTTGATGCGTTTGGAAAGCCCCGGCGTGATGCCGTGAAAACTAATGACCTCAGTCTCGGCCATCGTGAGATACTCATCCGTCGGCTGCTCCGACTGGGTCGTTGAGTCGGCTGTCGTCGAGTCGGCAGCAATAGGCTGCAGTTGTTGTTCGGCATCGGGCACCTCGGCTGGGGTCGGCACCTGAGCAACTTCCAGCGGCTCGGCGAGGTCGGGTTCGCGTTTAGACACTTTCGCGATCGGCTTCAGCACTCCATCGGAACCGTCGTCCGACTCCGAAGTCGCGTCGTCGTCAGTCAACTTCTTGGCCGAAATGACGATCGACTTTTCTTGCAAGCCCTGCGGAGCACATTGCTCGTCATCGTGACCAGGATGAGCACTCGCCTGCGACCCCAAAGGGGTCCCAGTAGCGGAAATCGCAGCAAACTGGATTGCAAGCAGCGCATTTAGGCATTTCGTCGGAACGGATCTTCCCTGACGCATCGAACTTCCCCCCTCAACAACAAGTGTGCGAATTGCGGGTCGCAACACGCTGTGTGTTGGTAGCCATCGCCTGAACGACAGCGGTGATTAGATTGAAACAGAGCGCGGTCGCCCGCTAGGCGCACCTCGCTATCGTCCCTTATCGGGTGCGCGCGTCGCAGGCGTTATGACAATTACGCCGAGAAGAGAAAAAAGTCTGGCTAGGCAAACCAGATGGCTGCATTGCTGGCAGCGGTATCCGCGCGAAACCACACCACCAATTCACAAACAGAAGCGGCGGTGTGAGGTGAGTCTACCCAGACAGTAGCTGCCGCAGTATCGCAGACGCATCCGCCAGGTCGGACGTGGCGCAAGCGCGAAGTCGATCGACCTGGGTAGGCGTGAACGGCACCGCCGACGATTCTTCTGGTAGGTGCGGCACCAATCGCCGAGCCATGGTTTCCAGCAGCGTCGGCATGCCGTCGCCAGTCACGGCGCTCGTCGCGACGAATTCCTCATCTCGAGCGATATCGATCGAGGCAAGATCTGTCTTGTTGACGACGATCAGAGTGCTATCAAGCGAAATCGCCACGCCAGCCTGCTCAGCTTGCTGCTGAACTAGCGGTCCGCAACCGAACTCGTCGATCGTTGGAATCTCACTAGCATCCAGCACCCAAACGATCAGATCCGCCGCTGCGAGTCGTTGGCGAGCGAGTTGGATTCCCGCCATCTCGATCGCGTTGTCAGACGCATGCATACCGGCCGTATCGCTCAATTCAATTGGCCAACCGTCAACGGCAGTCGTCGCCGTCACCACGTCGCGCGTTGTACCTGGTTGGTCGAACACAATCGCTCGCTCGTAACCGACGATCGCATTGATCAGGCTACTCTTGCCAACATTGGGCTGTCCGGCAATGACCACCTGCCAAGGTTTCGTCAGATGCAGGCCAAACTCGGCGAAATCAAGCAGCTTGTTCAATCGCGATCGCGCGGCGTCTATGCGCGAGGCTTCGAGGTCAGCAACCATTGATTCGATTTCGCGACGCAACGCGCCGTGATACTGATCGAGCAAAATCGATGCGGTGAGAGACGTGGTAGCGCTTGCAAGTGCCTGGTGCGCGGCGGCCTGAATCGAACAGCTATACTCACTAAGTAGCCAAGTAGCCGCGTCCATTTCCTGACAGCCCGCAGATGCGAGATCGCCAACGATCCGTGCCGACGATTGTGATCCGCCGTGGCAGTGAATTTCCAAAGCGGTGTCAGATCGCTTGCAAACGATTAGGTCCTCGCCCGCAGAGCTATGGTTCTTCGATACTTGCCAGTGGCCGTAAACGATGCGTTTCATCGGCAGATCATCTAGTTTTCGACCGCTGATCGGTCGAAAAAAATTGGCAACGACTGCAATAGCACCCTGCCCTTGAACACCAATCACAGCGACAGCACCGCGACCGGGCGGCGTGAGCAAGCAAACATGGGTGCCCTGGCCCATACTCACGACCCGTCCTCGACAACCGCAGCAATGCCAGAAAGAATCAGATTCGGCAGACAACGCACCGGCTTCGCTTCGGCAGCAAGGTGCTCGACCAATAGTTCGCCGCCACCTCCGGTCACGATAACCTGTGGCGAATCGGGCAAATCGCTACTGATGCGGCCAACCAGTTCACGCACCGCACCAACAATGCCCCAGTAGAGGCCCGATGCGATGGCCGCCTGCGTCGATTTGCCTACAGTGGGCGGAGAACTGCCGAGGTCCTCAATGGTCAGCTTGGGCAACGACGCGGTACCAACGTGCAACGAAGACGCCGACAGATCAAGACCTGGCAGAATCGCACCACCCTCAAACACGCCATCGGCGCCTATCAAGTCCACCGTACAAGCGGTGCCCAAGTCTACGACGATCGCAGCCTCGTCGGGTGGGCGGATTCGATTCGCAGCGGTCGCACTGAGCAACCGATCCATACCTACACGATGCGGCTGATCGACACGTGTTTCGATCGGCACGTCGGCGGGCATGATCTCGCGCAGTCGATTGCCAAACAGTTCCTGCACTACTTTCGCTGCCGGCGGATGTACCGAAGCGAGGTAGCCTGGCGGCGCATGCGGACAATGTTGCTCTAGCCAAGCGCCAACGGTCGCCCACAACGCGGCTTGTTCCTGATGAGCCACAGCCAAAGTTTGGTCGGGCTGTCGAAGCGGAGATGCGGCGATTGGCAGGCTGAGCGCTTGCTTCTCGGCTACGCAGTCGCCCACTGATGGAAACCAACCAATTTTGACTCGGCTGCTCCCGACATCGACGGCCAAAAATCCTGCGTTATCGTTCATGCCGATTATCGCCGCGAGGCTTCTCGTTCGTCAACGAGCAAGCTGTAAGTACGATTCATCAGCTCTTTTAGCCCCTGCCCTGTGACCGAAGAGAACTGCAGAACCTCTTCGCCTGACGCCGAGGCAAGTTGGTCTCGCACACGCTGCGCATCGGGTAGTTCCGCCTTGCTAACGGCCACGATCTCTGGTCGTTCGGCAAGACTGGCATCATAGAGCTTGAGCTCTTCGCGCAATGACGAATAGTTTTCGATCGGATCGGTGCCGTCCATCGGTGTCGGCTCTACTAAATGAACCAGCACACGAGTACGTTCGACGTGGCGTAGGAACTCGTGCCCGAGCCCCACTCCGGCGTGTGCACCCTCAATCAACCCCGGGATATCGGCCATAACCATCGTGCGGTCCATATCGACTTGGATGATGCCAAGATTGGGTATTTTGGTTGTGAATGGGTAGTCGGCAATTTCGGGACGGGCGCGTGAAACGCGACTGAGGAGTGTGCTCTTGCCGGCATTTGGTTTGCCGAGCAGCCCGACATCAGCGATCACTTTTAACTCGAATGTGATGCGCCGTTTTTCACCTTCGCCGCCGCGAGTAAATTCGCGCGGCGTTTGATTGGTAGCCGATTTGAACCGCGTGTTGCCCTTGCCCCCTCGACCACCTTGCGCAGCAACCACCGTGTCGCCGGCGGCGGCAAGATCTTTCAGCTCGAAACCGCCTTTTGCATCGATCAAGACGGTGCCAGGCGGCACGCGAATCGTCAGATCGCTCGCGTTTGCGCCATGACGATTGCCGCCGCTGCCAGGTGTGCCACCTTTGGCTCGCCAGTGCTTGCGATGAATGAGTTCGGACAGGCTATCGACGCCCGCTTCCGCGACGACGATCACACTACCACCGTTGCCGCCGTCGCCGCCATCCGGTCCACCGCGCGGCACATACTTCTCGCGTCGAAAGCTCGCGCAGCCGTCTCCGCCTTTGCCAGCCTCGACATCAACGGTAACACGATCGACAAACATGAATGGGGCTTCGAGGCGCGAGCAATCAACTCAACACTCGCGACTCGTAACTTGAATGAAAAAGGGACGCACCCAACGGCGCGTCCCTTGCTGTGAATCGGATTGCGGAAGCGGAACTCGCCGGCACTATGCGACGGGCATCACATTTACGCGACGGCCTTTGCGGTCGAACATCACCTCGCCGTCAACCAGCGCAAACAACGTGTAGTCTTTGCCTTGGCCGACACCTTTGCCGGGGTGAAATTTGTTACCAACTTGCCGTATGAGAATGTTGCCAGCGATGACTTTCTCGCCACCATACTTCTTGACGCCTCGACGCTGCGCGTTGCTGTCGCGACCGTTTCGGCTGGAGCCTTGACCTTTTTTATGTGCCATTGTCTTCGCTGGGCTGGAGCTTTGAGGGAACCAAGGTGGGCACCGCCCACCGCTCGTTAGCCCGTCTATTCTAGCGGTAAATCCACTGAAAGGCAACGCCTTCGCTAGATCCGTAGAAGTCGCCCTTGCCGGGGGCGGACCCAAAGCGGATTTCACGCTCATCCTCGGCATACGCGTCGCCAGGACGCCAGAAATTCAGCTGCAGCTGCTTGCGGACAAACTTGCGACCCGTGCCCGCGGGGTCGCCCGCCTGAAAGTCCTCAAGATCCTGCCAATCGTAGGCGTTCGTCAGACCACCCACGTAGACCGAAAAGAAGTCGATTTTCGGATCGACTTCTTCCCAGGTCGCGACCCCCCAAAAGCCACCGATTGAGCGACCGGTTTCGGCTTGCAGCAGCTGTTCAGAAAGCTGCACGCTATTGAGCAACTCGCCGTCGGGCAACTCACGACGTTGAATCGCCTGCACAGCTGTCGGAATGATGCGGTCGAGATACTGCTTGCGAATCTTCTCGCCCTCGCGATTCCGATCCTGGCTGGACAGCACAAACTGAGGAAAGAACCGCACCGAGTCGGTCGTCTTGTCCGTCGTTACGTACGTGCCGTCGGGTTGCTCGGTTGGAGCGAGGCCCACGCCAGTGTTTCGCACACGATACACCATGTACCAAATTAGCTTACGTTGCATCTTACCCGCAGGCTGTGGCACATCGACTTCCAGCATGCGTAGCGGTTTGAACGCTAACTCCAAACACCAGATGTCGCGACGAAAAGGCACGTCACGAGCCATCTCGTAGAGCGTACGACTCTTGGTGTTGGTTGCCGGCTGCCGCTCTAGCTGCTCGTCGCTGGTCAGTTCGACCAGATCGTGCACGACAACCGTATCATCGCTGGCAACGTCGGGTTCGATCGTCGTCAAGACACCGGGTGCAAACTGCGGAGCGGTCTTCTGAGCAACCGCCACATCAACAGCAACCGCCGTCAACAGGTACACCAGCAAGATGCAGAAACAGCGGTAGTACGATTTGCCACGCATGGAAGTCTCTTCGGGTCGGGACTGGAAGAAATCGGCGCTTTGCCAATGATTCCAGTATAAATGCCCGAATCAACAGCAGCAAACTTTTCCGCCGCCGACCAGCTCTGGCGCCGCCTCTGTCGATATGATCGGCAACAGCGTCACAATCGGGCAGACGGCGGGTCCCAGAGCTGCCATCTCAGGCTATCTGCCCGGCATACGCATGCATGCCGCCAGGCAGCCGCACAGTAGCAGGCAGGCGGTCGTAGGCTCAGGGATCGCCCCAGGAATGGCCAGACTGGCGGTCGGGTCGAGCAGGCTGATGGTTACATCAAGCGTATTGCTGCTGTCGATCTCTGCAACGCCATCATTCTGCACGAAGGTGCTCGCGTCCGCCTGCACGTTGACGGCATAGGTCATCGTTGGGTCTAAGAAGATATCCATGTCGTAGGAAAAATCGATATCCACAGGATCGGCAAACGAATCGCCTGATGGCGTGGCTGTGAGGTTCTCTGAAAGGTCGGTATCACCCATCAAGAACGAACCATCGATAGAACTAGCTGACAAGAAATAGAATCCGCTGACATCATACAGCAGTGTCGGATTCTCTGGATCGGTGATGTTTATTAGCTGCACGAACACTCCTTCGCTCAAGCCGCCTCCCCCCTCAACGTTCACGATACTGTCTAGGCTGATATTGATGTTGGCAGGCACCGGATCGGTGCCGTCCGACCAAACTTGAAACGGCACGTTGGACTTGGCTTCGGCAAAGGCATCAACGAATTCCCCACTGTCCTGTGAGACGCCGGCCACCTTCTTCTGATGCACGCCAAACGAGCTAAAACCATCTTGGAAATTACCAACCGCCGAGATGCTATTCTCTGCCCACACATCAACCAAGCCTTCGGGGGCAGTCGCCGGAAACAAGTCGTTCAAGTTCTGCCCGTTGAGCGGCACTTCGGACCCAGATACAAAGCCGGGAATGGGCGTGATATCCGATGACGCGGCCGTGAATCCGTTGAGCCCGGTCGTCTGCTCAAAACTATTTGGTGTGAATCCCTCGGTGTATGTCAAATTCGTGCCGAAGCTAAAATAATCACCCATGTACAGCGGATCGGCGTAGTTGAACAAACCTCCTTCCAACGGCACGTCTGGATACGTCGCATGAGCGCAAGTGATCGGAAACGCTGCAAGTAAGGCGGCAGCAATCAGCTTCTTATCCATTGAATTCTCCTCGAAATAGTTGTCAGTTCTCTGGTGATTGTTAGTGTCTTCAGTTAGGTAACGCGCGCGATGCGAAGCAGCTGCGAAAATGATCGCTAGAACTCCATTAGCTTCCGCCTCGAGGTTGCCGCGACCACAAAGGTCGCCAATAGGTAGGCCGAGTTGGGTTCGGGAACTGCTGTCAAAGCGATCGCAACTGCGGGCGCGTTATCGTGTTGATCTTGCCAAAGGGCAAGATCCGAGGCGCTGAGTGGATTCGGCGAACCTCCACGTTGCCAGACGAGAAAATCATCTCCATCGACATCAGAATCGTCGTCGAAGTCGGCGTTGGCCGGGCTTGCCGGAACGATCGTCTCGAACCCAATGTCTCGCAAGAATGCGAGATCAAGCGCCGTTAGCTCCTGCCGCACGCCAGCGTCGATGTCTGGGTCGAGCGCAACTTCTTGCGCCGCACCATCAGAGATTCTTGTACTGATCGTTCCCGATAACACACTGCCGGGCGATTGGGGATCGAGCACGTTCTGTCCGGAACCCAACAAGTCGATCACTTCCCCGCCGCTCCAATCAAGGCCCTGCGCACGCGCCTCGAAGGCGTCCGATGTGCCAAAGCCGAGTGCCGTGACGATTTCGCTGACCGCGATCGAGAATAGATCGACCTTGTTTGGGTCGACCGCTGTCGTGTGATCCAGGTGCCAAAAGTCCTCCAGCTGCTGCGCTGTATCAATCTGATCGTTATCGTTGGTATCGTTGTCCAACGTTATGCCGCCGAATGCCGTTCGAAAGCGAATCGCATCGATATCCACGCCGCCAAGCGTCTCACCAGCATCAAACAACACCCCGATCAGCGCTCCGCCATCACCTCGGCTCATCTCGCTGTCGGCGAGTCCGGCCACACTTTGAATCGCCGCCGCGTTAAGGGGACCCGGGCCAAGAATCGAAGCACCAATATCTGCCCCGGCGCCTGACGGAACCCCCGAGCCAACGGTCGAGCCATCCAAAGGCTGCGCATCGACGAAAATCCGTACGGTATCGCTCGCTAGATTAGGATTCGGCACCGGATTGGGAAAATTGCCGATCGGCTGGTTCGTGAATCGATCGATGAACGTGTAACTCCAATCCAAAGTTGCCGTGGTATTGCCAACAGTATCAACAAAGCTGACTTGATCGATGGACGCGAGCGTCGAAGTGATTGCGCTACCGACATGCTCAGCAGCTGCATTGATTGCTGCCACTGCCTGGTTGTTCTGCGCGAAGAACGAGTTGCTAACGAACTCGACTTCGATATCAATCGCATGGACCGTGTTCGTCTGACCCATCGCCAACAACAAACTCAGCGTAGCTATCAGTCGCGTTGCAATTTGGCTTAATCGCGAGTTGGTAAGAAACGCGGCTATTTGAGAGGTAGCACTTTTCATTGTTGCGATCCCAGGTTGCGGAGTGTCCGACATCGGTCGAAGTTGGCCGCGGATGTCGTGTTACAATAATCGCCGTCAACGTAGGCGGCTTGTCCAAAAGTGATATGTGACGAGCGTCGCAGAAACTTGCGAGTCAATCACTTTTGGACAAGTCGCTATCTGAACAGCCAAATACACTTAGTAAGTTGCGTTGCGTCGAGTGGCTTTCCGCAACACCATCTTGCGACGATCCAATCAATCATGGCCAAGGAAATCTCACCGGAACTACGACGTCGTATATTCGACGCTGCCTTAGCGGCCGAGCGAGATTACTCGGCCGACCTCACCGTCGCAGCGCTGGCCGAATACACTGGACTCTCTGACAAACACTTCCAGCGCTGCTTTCGCGAAGTGATCGGCGAGAGCCCGAAAAAATACATTCGGCGCATCCGCCTCCAAACAGCTGCCTACTTGCTGAAGTGGTCAGACATCACCGTTACCGAAGTCGCGATGACAGCCGGCTTTGAAACCCACCCGGGGTTTAACAAGGCGTTCGTTAAAGCTTACGGTCAGTCGCCCCAGGATTTTCGCACCAGTCACAATGTGACGCCGTATTTGCACTTCAAACGCGATTCGACCAAGCCGCTGGAACTCGATGACTTGGAGGCCGTGAAGCTACTCGTACGAATGGAACAGATGCCGAGTACTCGCATCGCAACGATGCGTCACATTGGTCCCGTGGAAAAGACTGCGGAAATCTGGCCGCAGATGATTGAATGGACGAAGAAACACGATCTGTTCAACGACCAAACACAAGTGATGGGCATTCACAATGACTACTGGGACTCCAACGCCGAAGACCGTTACCGCTATGATGCAGCGGTGGTTGTGCCCGATGACTTTGAACCCGACGATGCGGTGAGTACTTACACGATCCCGAGTGGTTTGGTCGCAATGACTGAATTCTCCGGCTCGCTTAGCGAAATGGATGCGGCTTGGCGGCGCTTGGTCGATCAGTGGTTGCCCATCAGCGGCCACCTCACTCGAACCGCCTACGCGTTTGACCGCTACCCGATTGAGCTGGTGACAGGCGGCATTTTGCAAACGATTCTCAGAACGCTCACAGGCATTAAGGCAACTTTGTGCCTGCCCGTGAAGGACAATGGAAGCCCACCCATCTAACACACCGGCCCCGTGCGCTAGCTGGGGGCTTACAGCGCACGGGGCTCGATGATAGTCAGGTTGGTGCCCTGCTTTTGGATTAGCCTCTTCTCAGGCGTAGCCAAACAGCGAGCGTGCCGTCAGGTCAAACCGAGTTGTCTTCTGTCGGACCATTGTCAGCACCGTCGTCGAATTGAGGTCGAGCTGGACGACGCGGACCGTCATCATCACGCGGGCCACCGGGGCCGCGTCCTCCACGCGCTCCAGGACCGCCGCGACCTTCGCGCATTTGACGCATGCGATCGGCCAGCTTCATGAACTCGTCACGGCTGAGCCGATCGTCACCGTTTTCGTCGAAACGCTCGAACACGGCTTCTGGACTTGGTGGGCGACGGCCTTCGGGACCACCAGCACCTGGACCGCGCTGGCCGCGTTCTCTTGGTCCACGTCTTGCCGAGCCGTCTTCGTCGTTGAGCCGACGACGACCTTCGGGTCGAGGTGGCCGCCCGCCCTCGTCTCCGGGATTCTGGAGTGGAGCGTCACGATCGAAGCGCGGTCGTCGGCCTTCGCCGCGAGCCGGAGGGCCGTCCTGACCTGCGCCGTCACGGCCTCGAGGCGGGCGCGGTGGACGCATTTCTTCGGTGAGCTTCATAAACTCGGCACGGCTAAGATTACCATCGCCGTCGGCGTCGAACCGGTCGAATAGTTGGCCTGGGTCAGGTGGCCCGCCCGGACCTCCGCGTTGACCCTCTTGTCGTCCGCGTCGCATGCGCTCGCCGCGTGGGTTGTCACCCTGGCCTCGAGCACCACGTCGGCTGCGCATCTCTTCGCGTGCTTTGGCACGCTCGTCGTCGCTGAGTTCTCCGTCGCCATCGACGTCGAACTCGGCCATGATCTTCTTTCGCATCTCAGCGCGGCGGTCCCCGCCGGGTGCTTGGTCTTCAGCAGCAGCGGTGCTGACGACCGACATCGACATAGCAAAACAAAGTGAGGTTACTAGATATCGCATGACTCGCCCTCGTGTTGTGTGGGAGTGTGTGGTGCTTGGCTCACAAGGATCAAACTCCGCAGGCCGGATGTGGTTTCGCTGGAATCCCAGATTCTCCCAAATTTCTGAGCAATAACGGACTTGTGGCTACGCAAGCTGTGCTATCCGTTGGGCGAGGTTTTTGCCTAAAATAGACCCCTTTACTGCCCGCCTTGCACCGAGATTTCGACTTCGATGGACTACCCCCTCTACTTGGCCAGCGTGCTCGCGCTAGGCATTGGTGCCCAATGGGTAGCCTGGCGATTTCGACTGCCTGCCATCGTGCTGCTGCTGGTATTTGGCGTATTTCTGGGCAAGGTCTCGAATACGCAGTCTGGCGCCAACGAAGATCTGTTTTTCGCGCTAGTGTCGCTGGCCGTCGGAATCATTCTCTTTGAAGGCGGTCTAAGCCTCAATGTTCATGAAATCAAAGAAACACGGGGAGTCGTTATTCGACTCGTCTCGGTCGGTCTGCTTATCACTTGGTTGCTGACAGCTTGGTTTGCTTACGCGGTTGGCGGGTTCTCTCAGCAGATGGCAATTCTGATTGGAGCACTGCTAACCGTGAGCGGCCCGACGGTCATTTTGCCGCTTCTGCGTCATGTCCAACCCGTACGCCGCATCGGCTCGCTCGCCAAATGGGAAGGCATCGTTAACGATCCGATTGGTGCCGTCCTCGCAGCATTGGTGTTTGAACTGATACTGCATGAGTCGCACGGCAACATGGCGGGCGATTCGATCATGCACATGGCCCGCACCATCGTTTACGGCCTGCTGCTCAGCGCGGCCAGCGCGTGGATCTTACTTCGACTATTGCAGCAATATCTCGTCCCTGACTATTTGCAAAATCCACTTATCTTGTCGTTCGTGATTTTGCTCTTTGCCTTTTCCAACTATCTGCAGGAAGAGTCGGGACTCGTCACGGTGACACTGCTCGGCTTGATACTCGCTAATCAACGCACCGTAGCCATCAGGCACGTCGTCGAATTCAAGGAGAATCTGCGCGTGCTACTGATTTCGACGTTGTTCATTGTGCTGGCTTCGCGACTGACGATCGACATGCAGGCGATTCGCACACTCGGCTGGTCGAGTCTGGCATTGGTAGCGCTGATAATACTTGTCGTGCGACCGCTGTCGGTTTTCGTCTCGACGCTTGGCAGTGGGCTGAGCTGGCAGGAACGGGCGTTTCTGTCGTGGATTCATCCGCGCGGTATCGTCGCCGCGGCGGTGAGTTCGCTATTCGCATTGGCACTCAAAAATGCAGAGCCGGCACACCCATTGGCAGCGGAGGCCGACCGCTTTGTGCTAATGACGTTCCTAGTCATCGTCGGATCGGTGACTGTGTACGGCCTCACGCTTTCGCCGCTCGCGAAGTGGTTAGGTCTCTCAGGAGAAAACCCGCAGGGCATCCTATTCGCCGGTGCCTCACCCGCTGTTCGCGAAATTGCTGTGGCGGTTCAAAACGAAGGCTTGCCTGTGCTACTCGTTGATACGAATCCACGCAACAATGCTGCCGCACGAATGGCCGGTCTGCCAATGGCCTATGCCAGCGTAGGTAGCGAGTTTGTGCAGGAAGAAATCGATCTTGGCGGCATCGGTCGTCTGCTGGCGATGACGCCCAACGACGAAGTGAATACGCTTGCCGCGATGGGTTTTACGGAGCGCTTCGGCCGCGCGGAAGTCTATCAGGTCGCCGCCGCTGAATCGTCCAGCGGTCGGACCGAAGCGGTGGGTGCCTATCGCCGCGGACGAACCCTGTTCGACAAGCCGACTACTATCGAACAGCTAGAAGATCGCTTCGAGGCCGGCGCAACGATCAAGAAAACGATGATTAGCGCTGACTTTACGTTCGATGACTTTCTGGCACGCTATGGCGAATCAGCGTTGGTGCTGTTCAGTCTCGACGAAAACGGCAAACTCACAATTGCCACCGACGAGAAGGATATGATCCCGAAGCCGGGACAAAAGTTGGTGGCGCTAGTAAACAGTCCCGCTCAAGACTCCTGAACAATGTGCCAGCGTGTATCATGGGCCACTCCGATGTCTGCCAGACTCAACGAACTGTCGTACGAGCGAATCGGAACGAGCCAGCCGTGAGCACTCACGTCAATGGCTGACCGCCCAAACGGCCAAGGCTCAAAGCTAGCCTGGCCCCGCCTAAAGTGACACCAAGTCAACAGCTGCTCATGTGAGTCGGCAAACAGATAGCTTTCTCGGTCGGTCGCAGCCGACTCTTCGAGTCCTGAGCACACAGAGCACAGCCAGAGACTCATCATGTCGAACAACTGCAACCAGGCGAGACCTTCGCCAGCGAGAGCGACCGTGTTCCGCGCGGGATCGGTCTTCTGCCACGCGGCGAGTCTCTTGGAGCACCACGCTTCGACTTCATCTCGCCATGCACTGACTACGGCATCCTTTATCGATTCACTTTTCTCGAGTAACGCCAAGAAGTGACGAGCAACCAACCAGCCTGACAGCAGACCGTATCTCGCAGCCGCGTCGATTGAGTGTTTCCAGATCGACAGCGAATCGGCCACTGGCAACTCACGAAACGAGTAAGGCCTCCCCTCGTCCGGATCGACTTTCGGCCGAGCATCCCACGTTGACCAACCATCGTCATGGTGCACGGCTGCCTGGAGCAGCTCTCGGTGCAAAGATTGGTCAACGCTGGTTAAGCAGCTCTCAGCCAAAACGCCGCATAGCCGCGCGTGTTCGATCTGGGAAATCAACAGCCACTGCTTCGGCTGATCAGGCAGCTGAATCTCGCGACGTATCATGGTTTCCTCTGGCGCATAAAAAAGCCGGCGACATACTAGTCGCCGGCTACTTCTTGATTCTTCGACAACCGATCTCAGACGGCTGCGTAGAAGCCAGCGAACTTGTCGATCGGCTCGCACTTGATCTTGGTTGCGTTGCCAGCTTGGCCGAACGCGGTCATGCGGGCGATGCAGACTTCCTTCATCGCGGCGCGGGCTGGCTTCATCCAGTCGCGTGGGTCGAACTTCTCAGGGTTCTGCATCAGTACCTTGCGCACTGCACCGGTCATCGCCATGCGATTGTCGGTATCGACATTCACCTTGCGCACGCCATGTTTAATGCCCTTCTGAATTTCTTCGACGGGCACACCATACGTTTGGGGCATTTCACCGCCGAACTCGTTGATGATGTCCTGTAGCTCTTGCGGAACGCTCGACGAACCGTGCATCACAAGGTGGCAGTTAGGCAGACGCTTGTGAATCTCTTCGATACGGTCCATCGCCAGCACGTCGCCGGTTGGTTTCTTAGTAAACTTGTAAGCACCGTGGCTAGTGCCAATCGCAACGGCCAAAGCGTCGACGCCCGTTTCGGCGACAAAACGTTCGGCTTCGTCCGGGTCGGTCAGCAATTGGTCGTGCGAGAGTTCGCCTTCGGCTCCGTGACCATCTTCTTGTTCGCCGCCACCTGTTTCCAGCGAGCCGAGGCAACCGAGTTCGCCTTCGACGCTTACGCCCTGCTTGTGAGCCGATTCGACGACTTGCTTCGTGACCTTCACGTTGTAGTCGTAGTCAGCGGGAGTCTTTCCATCGGCTTCCAACGAGCCATCCATCATCACGCTGGTAAAACCGTTGTCGATCGCACTTTGGCAAGTGTCAGGACTGTTGCCATGATCTTGATGCATAACGATCGGGATTTGCGGATAAAGCTCCGCGGCTGCCAGCATCAAGTGACGCAGATAGTTGTCCTGCGAGTAAGAACGAGCACCCCGACTGGCTTGCACGATGACAGGCGACTCGGTTTCCTGAGCAGCTTCCATAATCGCCTGAATCTGCTCCATGTTGTTGACATTAAACGCGGCCAGACCGTAGTCGTTTTCGGCGGCGTGGTCCAACAAGATTCGCATCGGTACTAGTGGCATGTCTGGAACTCCTTAATCTGATTGCACGTCGTCTAAGGGCTATGGTCGAAGAGGCCCCAACGTTGGGATGGATGCTCTCGGAATGTGACTCTCGAAACTCACCTGTCGGTGGCAACTCGCCTGTGAGAGTCCCACAGTATAGCAGTTTTAAAGGAACCCGCGCAGGGGGGCCAAATCGGGGTGGACCTTCGGTGGCGTTACTTCGAGTCGGTAGAATAGACGCGTTTTTCAGACTTCGACGGTGATTGAAGCAACAGCGTTCGTCGCTCAGAAGTCCGTCTCCGCGAGAATTTCGCTACCCGGCACCTCGACAAGTCGAATGAGAACGACTTTCAACTCGGCGGGGCCCCGCTGGCTTTCGGCGTGAAAAGCATGGCCCAGACTGCCCGATGCGTCAGGCAACCCGCTGAGAATCAACAGCTCGCCGGGGGCCATCTCAGTGCTCAGTTCTAGCTCGTCATACAGCTCGCGTTCCCGCGAAGGCGTAACGAGAAAGATGCCTTGATCGCTCCCCGCATAACGATTGCGTAGCTCGCCATGCTGCAACTCAGGAACGAGTCGAAGACGGATGCGCTGGCCGGCGATCGCCTGCGCACGCATTGTGTAGACAGCTTGCACTTGCTCGTAACTTCGACCGCGTAGACCGCCCTCTTCGTTCATCAGCACGTTGAGCTTGTCGCGTAAGCTCGACACCTGAATGGTCGCGGACTCGTTTCGGTCGAGTTGCACGACTCGCCGGGTCACGGTCGGGTCGGCATTATCGCCGGTGATCAATCGCTCGGCCTTCGATTCCGGTAATTCGCTTTCCAACTTCAGATAGCGTGCTAATCGATCAGGAACGGTACCTCCGAGTACTCCCGCTCGAAAGCCATTGCGAATCAGTTCGTGCCGTACATCAATATCAACGCGTTGTTCGTCGGCAACTTGCCACAGCTCGGCGTCGAGTTTTTGGTCGGTCACTGGGACGCGGACTTGAAAAATCTCGAGCGCTACGCTGTCTGGTGCCGTTTCGATGGCCTTCAAGAACGACTCCGGATCGTCCGGCATAGGAAGCGTCAGCAACAAGCTACAGCCGGCGCTGCCCGACCACAGCAAGCAGCCTACGATTCGCGCAAACGCCGAGTAGAAGGCGCGCGTCGATTGCCGTCGGTCGTCATGGCCGGTCGTCATGGATGCCGTCGTCCGAGTAGCTGTCCGCAGACAGAGTGGTGAAGAGAGCGAGAACGATAGGTCCAGCCACACACAGTGTCAATGCAAACGCTATGTGCTAGCACTGCTAAGCCGCATCTACCGGTACTAGCTGCGGAGTGGCCCAGCGAGTTCCCACAATCCGCCCATGTTCGGCAACCATTTCCGCGCAATCGCCAAGTAGAAAATCGTAGAGATGTGCCGGTGGGTCAAGTGCTAGCCAACGCTGGGCCAACTGGTCCATCAGGGCGTCGTACTTCTTCTGAGACGGCCCGTGGGCATAGCAGCGGCCTTCGTGCCGTCGAAGATCGCCATCAAAACTCGGACTAATATGCCACAGTTCGTGCACAATCGTCGAGAGTTTTTCCTCGACTCCCACGTTCATGAATCGCGGCAAGTAAAAGCTCAGAATGTATAAGTATTCTCGTCCCTTAGCGTCGACCAGGGGTTCGACGCCATACTTTCGACCACGACGGATCGTGGTTCTGGCGCCAGCTTCGAATCGTAGAGGGGTGAGCGAAGCGTAGATGCCATGCGCAACGTCCTTGCGCGTTTGGCAAAGACTGAGTGCGACACGACTGAGATCGATGTGGCCAAGCTCCGGAAGACGACGTGTCATGTCGTCGCCAAGACGGCGCATCGCAGCACAAAAGTCGAATCCTTGACTTGTCATCTCGGCCTACCAGGTGGGTAGCCAATTGCAAAGCAAGCAGATCGTGACGGTCGTTCCGTCTACTTTGCTTCGTCTGCCGCTTCCTCGCCACCTTCTTCGGCGGCGTCCTCGGCGGCCACGTCTTCGGTGTCGTCTTCGTTGGCTTCGACTTCGGTGGCTTCAGACGTCTCGTCTTGCGAATCTTCGGCAGGAGCGTCGTCGAAGGCCGGTTTTTCGCTTTTCTGAACAACGCGATCGCGAACGCCGACGAATTCCAAGATTGCCTGCTGGCCAGAATCGCCAAGCCGCGGCTGAGCCAAACGAATGATCCGTGTGTAGCCGCCCGGGCGGTCGGCGAACCTTGGTGCGATCTCTTCAAATAAGACCTCGACCGCCTCTTTGTTACCGAGCAACGTCACGCAACGACGTCGAGCGTTGACGGCGGGTACGATTGCCTGGTTCCAAGCCTGCCACTGATCACTTTGGCGCCACGACTTCCACTCTTGGCTTCCACGTTCGGCCGTCGACTCTAAATCGGCTGCTGCATCGCTGGCGGCAAGCGATCGGCGCGCGATCGTAATGCACTTTTCGACCAACGGACGAACTTCCTTCGCCTTGCTGATGGTAGTAACGATGCGACCTTTCACCTTCGGCGCATTCTCGTCAAATTCGGCGTCGCGCTCTGTGAGAATGAGAGAGCTAGCCAGATTCCGCAACAGGGCTCGCTGGTGCTTAGGGTTGCGACCGAGCTTACGGCCTTTTCTGCGATGTCTCATAGGAATAACGCTTGCTAGTTGTGATCAAAATTAATTACACGCTGGCTGGCGTTGGACCGGGCACTCGCATGCCTAAGTGCAGACCCAGCTCGCGGAGTTTCTGTTGAACCTCAGCCAAAGTCGTTTCGCCAAAGTTGCGGACTTCCAGCAATTGGTCTTCGGTGCGAGTCACCAGGTCGCGAACCTGCATGATATTTTCAGTCTCCAGACAATTGCCAGCTCTCACCGACAGATTTAACTCGGAGATATTCATGTTTAGTTTGGCTTCCAACGCACTATCGGCGTTGCTCATCGAACCACCTCGTGCGGCCGAGTGAACCTGCGGGCCAAGCTCGGTGTATTGCACGAATGGTGTGAGATGCTTCCGCAAAATCTTTGCCGCTTCGACCAACGCCATTTCCGGATTTACGGAGCCGTCGGTCTGAATCTCGATGGTCAATTTATCGTAGTTGGTCTTTTGTCCAACACGGGTTTCGACAATGTCGTAACGCACACGGGTAATCGGGCTGAATACCGCATCGATCGGAATGATGCCGACTTCTTGAATGTTGGCCCCATGCTCGGTCGAAGGAACATAGCCTCTGCCGTTCTCAACCACCATCTCGATGATGAACGGTACATCGTCAGTCAACGTGGCGATCACCAGATCTTTGTTGACTACTTCGACCGACTCGTCAGTCTCGATGTCAGCAGCAGTCACGATGCCAGCGGTATTGCGCTCGACACGCAGCACCTTGGTCGACTCACTGTGATTCTTAACAACGAGCGATTTGATGTTCAGAACGATGTCGGTGACATCCTCCAAGACACCCGGAATCGTTGTGAACTCGTGCTGAGCGTTATGTACCTTAATCTGCGTAACGGCACTGCCTTCGAGACTCGATAGCAGAATCCGACGCAATCCATTACCGATCGTCGTGCCAAATCCACGCTCGAAAGGTTCCGCAAAGAATTTTCCGTAGTTGCCTGTGAGAGTTTCGGTCTCGCAGGTCACCTGACTAGGTAGTTCGAGGCCACGCCATCGGATATGCATCAAATTCCTCCGTTTGTCGAGGTAGACAGTCCGTTCTTAGGTGTTAGTTTCATTCCGCCAACATTCCAGCTTGCCTTCACTTCATTAAATGGCTTTCCACAAACTGGCAGACGGAAAGCACAAGACATTTAGCGAGACAACAATTCGACGACCATGCCGACGTCGACTGGCAAAGTGATATCTTCGGCGGTTGGCAGTCGGCTGACGATGATCTCCTGCTGACCCTTGTCGACAGTCAACCAATCGACAGCTTCGCCTTCGGCGTTTTCCATGTTGTTTCGATAGACGTCGGAAAGATTGGCCCGACGCTTGACATGAATCACATCGCCAACGCTGACCTGATACGAAGCGACATCGGTTCGACGCCCATTTACCAAAAAATGGCCGTGCGAAACGCCTTGGCGAGCCTGCGACCGCGTCTTGGCAAATCCAGCCAATCGGACGACGCTATCCAGCCGTTGTTCGCAAAGCAGCAACAGGTTCTCACCTGTGTTGCCAGCGGTATGCTTGGCTTTGCCAAACAACTTGCGTAGCTGACGTTCGCCCAGACCGTAGTAGTATTTAATTTTCTGTTTCTCACGCATCGACTCGCCATAGGTGGAGAGCTTGCGAGGCCGAGCTGCCATCCCCGGTGGGTTTGGCTTGCGATCCATGGCGCGCGTTGCGCCGGCGTTTTCGAAAATCACGGCGCCCAATCGGCGATTGACGCGTGCTCTAGGACCTGTGTAGTGAGCCATAATCGGTTTTGTGCTGACTGATTTAACGAAGGACGGGGGCGCTGCGACTTGATGCCTGGATGTCGACGACCCGAATACGAACGAAACTTACTGAGCTAGACGCGACGCTTCTTGCGAGGCCGACAGCCGTTGTGCGGCAGTGGCGTGACGTCTTCGATGGACTTAACTTTCAATCCCGCTGCTTCTAGCGCGGTGATGGCGCTCTCGCGACCGCTTCCTGGGCCCTTCACCCGCACTTCGACATCCTTGACTCCAAACTTACGGGCTTTTTCGGCAGCTTGCTGGGCTGCACTTTGGCCAGCGAACGGCGTGCTCTTCCGACTTCCCTTGAAGCCGCTCGTACCAGCACTTGCCCAGCACAGCGTGTCACCTTTGGTGTCGGTAATCGTGACCGTTGTGTTATTAAACGTCGCCGTGATGTGCGCGATCGCAACCGTTACGTTGCGACGCACGTTCTTCTTTTTGGCTTTACCGGCTTTGCCCTTAGTTGCTTTAGCCACAAATTAGCTCCGGGTTGCGAGATCCGCATCGCTTGCTGATGCATTCACGATGCCGAACCTCATTCTCAATTACCGTAAATCCTTAACGCCCTTCTTGCCAGCAACGGTCTTTTTTGGACCTTTGCGGGTGCGGGCATTGGTCTTGGTCCGCTGTCCGCGTACCGGCAATCCCCGTCGATGTCGCAAGCCGCGGTAGCAAGCGATATCGCGCAGACGCGAAATGTTCTGACTGGTCTGCCGTCGAAGCTGACCCTCGACGACATAGTCTTTGTCCAGCAACGCCGCGATGCGTGCGACTTCGTCCTCGTGTAGTTCACGAGCATGACGCTGCGGATCGACACCCGCCTTATGGCATAGCTCGCGTGCGACCTTGGGGCCGACGCCGTACAGGTAGGTCAACGAAATAACCGTTGGACGGTCGGTCGGAATGTCGACACCTAGCAAACGTGGCATCTGCTGTTACTCCACTCTTCGTGCTTACTGGCAATGTTTCCCGCGAATGCCGGCCTGCGCGAGTGGCCAGCTTGCTGAGAGTTACAAGACGCCTATTGCCAATTGGTTGAACTCAAACTAGCGTCTCGAATCTCGCGACGCTTCTTATCCCTGCCGCTGCTTGTGCCTTGGGTTGCTGCACACAACGTAAACCACACCGCGACGACGCACGACTTTGCATTTGTCGCAAATGCGTTTGACACTCGCTCGGACTTTCATTCCCTCAGACTCCCAACGACGCAGCCTACTGCCGGCTGCAATGACTTCTGGCGAAACGTATGAATATAGACCGCCGCTGGGCAGCGCCACAAGGGCTACTGAGCAAAACCCAGACCGTTTTTCTGTCGGATTTCGCCCTAGATGGCCAGTTCTGCGGTTTCCGCAGGCGTAGGCGCTTTGGTCAGCGCTACGGGGCCTTCGTTGGTGATCGCGACGGTGTGCTCAAAGTGGGCACTGGGACGACCGTCCGCAGTGACCTGAGTCCACTGATCGCGTAGCATTTTTACCCGCTTCGTACCCATGTTGACCATCGGTTCAATCGCGATGACCAAGCCCGGCTGAATGGCGAAGTCGCCACTGCCACGCAGCGACCGACTTGGGAAATTCGGCACCTGTGGATCTTCGTGCATTTCTCGCCCAATCCCATGACCGACGAAACACTCCACCGTCGAGAATCCGTGATCGGCCACATATTGCGCCATCAAAGCCGCGATCTGGCTCCAACGCGACTTGTGATTCAGTTCGTCGATCGCCAGCTCCAGCACACCGTTGGTGCAGTCAAGTAGCGTCTGAACCTCGTCACTGATCTGTCCCACGGGATAAGTAACGGCTGCATCTCCACACCATCCGTTTAGTAAACAGCCAGTGTCGATGCTCACGATGTCGCCTTCGACAAGCGGCTGTTCGCTGGGAATTCCATGGACAACCGCCTCATTGACCGACATACATGTCACCGCCGGAAATGGCCGTTTGCCGCGGGTGCTGTTTGGATAGTTTTTAAACAACGGCTTCGCACCCAACCGCGCAAAGTGGTCCTCAAACGCGCGATCAATCTCGGCTGTGGTCACGCCAGGGGCAACCATCTTTGCGGCAATCTGATGGGCCTGCCAAACGGCAATGCCTGCCTTGCGCATCAGACCGATCTCGCGGTTCGACTTGAGCTCAATGCTGTGCGAAATATCACGTTTCACGTTAATGCCTCCTCAGCTCTTATTCGCAGGCTGCTGACTAGGGAGGCTCGCAATAATCTTCTGGATTTCGGCGAACACATCCTCCGCACTACCCATGCCTCCTTGAATACGCCGCAACACTCCGTGATCCTGGTAGTAGTCGACCAGTGGCTTGGTTAGCGCTAGGTACTTCTCCATCCGCTTGGTGACGATTTCTCGATTATCGTCTTCTCGTCCGCGGCCAGCCAACCGCTGCAACAGGACCTCTTCGCTCACCGAGAACTTGAGCACCAGCGTCAATGCTCGCCCACGCGATGCAAGCCAGCGATCAAATTCTTCTGCCTGCGGTACGGTGCGTGGAAACCCATCCAGAATGTAGCCGTGCTCGCAAACAGGCTTGCTCAGTTCCTCGAAGACCATCTCTTGGATCATCTCGTCGGGCACAAGATCGCCGCGTTCCATGTACTTGGCGGCTTCGATGCCGACCTGCGTCTGTTCGGCGGTCGCGGCGCGAAGAATTTCGCCGGTCGAAAGATGCGGAATCCCAAACGCGTCGGCCATCAGCGCCGATTGCGTTCCTTTGCCCGCGCCAGGTGGGCCTATCAAGATAATTCTCATGGCATCCAGCTCTCTTGCGAAAAACCAGCTGGCCCCATCGCCAACTACTAGTGCCACGTTCAACCGGGAACGGGCAATCTCAAATAGCCGGGCCGCCTGCTGAGCTAGACGATTTCTCCAATAGACCAGAATAATTGCGCATCACCAAATGGCTATCGATTTTTTGCACTAAATCAAAAGCGACACTCACAGCAATTAGCAATCCGGTACCGCCATAAAAGCTGGCGACCATTGGAGAAACACCAATCGAATTCGAGATCAAAGTAGGAATAATTGCCACGAACGCCAAGAATCCAGCCCCGACGTACGTGATACGAAACATGACTTTTTCTAAGTAATCTGCGGTTCGCTTGCCCGGGCGATAGCCTGGAATAAACGAACCATAATTCTTCAAGTTCTCTGAAACATCTTTCGGATTAAATGTGATCGCAGTCCAAAAGAAACAGAAGAAATAGATCAAAGCGACATTGAAAACCACGTAAAACATCGAGCCATACGAAAACGCCTCAGCCGCCCAACTAAAGAATACGTCGGCGAAGCCGCCCTCGGCCCAATTGACTTTAGACAGCGGCGTAAGAATCAGTGTCGGCAGCATCAGCAGACTGCTAGCGAAAATAATCGGCATCACACCAGCCTGATTCACCTTTAACGGCAGATATTGACGGGTGCCACCGTAGACCTTGCGACCACGCACGTGCTTAGCGCTCTGCATCGGGATCCGTCGCTGGCCCAGCGTAATGTAGACTACCCCAACCACGACAGCCACAAACATCGCCGCAAGCAATAACAAGTGCTCGATGCCAAGCTTGCCACCCGGCCCGCCACTCAGCTCAAACGAAGACTGCTTCAGCAGATCGAAACCGGCCCCCGGCATTGCCGCCAAGATACCCGCCATAATCAACAGGCTGATGCCGTTGCCGATGCCGAATTCGTCGATTTGCTCGCCGATCCACATCAGAAATACCGTGCCCGCGGTCATCGTGAGCACCGCTACCGTGAACCATCCGAAGCCTAGCGCACCATCCTCGTTGAGATACGCTGGATCGACCATGCCACCTGGAATGATATACGACTTCACGTAGATGGCACTCTGAATCACACAGATCGCCACGGTCGCGTAGCGCGTGTATTCGTTGATCTTCTTCCGACCCGCTTCTCCCTCTTTCTGCAGCGCCTCCAACGAGGGTACGACGCTGCCAAGCAGTTGAAAGATAATCGAAGCCGAAATATATGGCATGATCCCCAGGCCGAATATCGTCACCTGGTTGAGCTGGCTGGCACTAAAAACAGCGACCGTACGAAGGATGTCAGCAACGCCGCCCTGAGCGTTTGCTGCCGCATTCACCGCGTCGGTGTCGACGATCGGCAAAGGGATTTGAAAGCCAAGGCGATAGATCGCCAGTAGACCGAGTGTCAGCAAAATCTTGTTGCGCAGCTCGGTGATTTGCCAAACGACTCGTAGCTTTTCCCACATGGCTCAATCCCTTGGTGAGTAGGCCATCGAATTCAACAACCTATCTTTGACAGGATGGGTCCCGGCTTCAAGAAGTCGCCGCGGCTTGCTTTGCGGCTCTTTGCTTCTCTTTGACCGGGGTTTTTCCAGGCAACACGACCATTTCGCCACCCGCCTTCTCGATTTTTTCGATTGCGGACTTGCTGAAGCGGTGGGCGGTAATCTTGAGCTTCTTGCTCAGTTCACCATTGCCTAGAACCTTCAATTCATCAAAACGACCTCTAGCTAGGTTCTTCGCCGCGAGCGTTTCGAGTGTCACATCTTCGCCAACGTCGAATGCCTGATCAATCTGACCGACATTGACGACCGCGACGGTAAGTGCCCAACGATTGTTAAAACCGCGCTTCGGCACCCGTCGGATCATCGGCATGGTACCGCCTTGGAAGGTTGGATGCCTAGACGAACCTGCGCGAGATCCTTGCCCTTTGTGACCGCGACCCGCAGTTTTTCCGTGGCCGGAACCTGGTCCACGACCAATCCGCTTGCGTTTCCTGTGTTTTTTTATCCCGCGATGGACATCGTTGAGAATCATGACAGCGTTACTCCACGCAGGCGTTCTACATCAAATTGAGGACGCAATTGCTCTAATGCGGCGATCGTCGCCTTGACCAGGGTGACGGGATTATTCGAGCCAAAGCTCTTGGTCAAAATATCGTGAATACCAGCAGCTTCGCAGACCGCACGAACCGCGGCTCCAGCGATGATTCCGGTACCGGGCGTTGCGGGCACCAAAATTACCTGAGCCGCACTATATTCGCCTTTGACTGTGTGCGGGATCGTGCTATCAAAAAGCGGGACCTCCACCATGCTGCGCATACCTTCCTTGACGGCCTTCTCAACGCTGGGAGGCACTTCGTTGGCTTTGCCATACCCCCAGCCGACCTTGCCTTTGCCGTCGCCGATCACGACCATTGCCGCAAAGCTAAATCGACGGCCACCTTTCACAACGGCAGAACAACGCTTGATCTTGACAACTTTCTCCAGCAGTTCGCCACTGCGGCTTTCCTTGTCCTTGTCTTTGTTGTTGCGTCGTTTTCTTTGAGACCCTGTAGCCACGCTCGGTGTACTCCCAATGAGTTTTTTGTTTCGCGTCTTCTCGACGTTAGACTTTCAAATATCTAAAAGCTCAGTCCTGCTTCACGTGCAGCGTCAGCCAACGCAGCGACGCGCCCATGATACTTACACAAGCCACGATCGAAACAGACTTCCTTAATGCCCGCCTGGCTGGCTCGTTCGGCGATCGCCTTGCCCACTGCCTGAGCAGCCTCGGCATTGCCACCATATTTGACGGACTTCGCTAAATCTTTGTCCGAGGTCGACGCGCTAGCCAGAGTTTTACCTGCGATGTCGTCGATCACTTGCACGCTGATGTTGCGATGACTGCGTGAAACCGTCAGTCGCGGACGTTCCGGCGTACCTCGCAAACGCTTGCGAACTCGATAGCGGCGACGCGTGCGCTGCTTGCCAACTGCTTTGTGATGATCCATGATTGCTCCCTCGCTTGCGCGTCGGGCTGGTTGTTTCTTTCTCCCTTGGCTCGCGCTTCGGGCTATTTGGTTTTGCTAATCGCCTATTTTGCCGTCTTACCTGCCTTGCGTCGGATCTGCTCGCCTTCGTAGTGAACGCCCTTGCCCTTGTAGGGCTCTGGTTTTCGAACGGCTCGAGTCTCCGCGGCAAACTGACCGACCTTTTGCTTGTCGACACCTTTAATGACGACATGTGTCTGATCCGGACAGGTCACATCCAGACCGGCGGGAATTTTCTTATGAATTTCGTTGGCGAAACCCACTCGCAGCTGTAACGTGTCGCCTTGCACCGCCGCCAAGTAGCCGACCCCGTGAATTTCCAGACGCTTCTCGTAGCCTTCCGAGACACCAATCACCATATTCTGGACTAGTGCTCGCGTCAGGCCGTGAAGCGCGCGGCCTTCTTTATCGTCTTTGTTGCGCGTGACGTTGACCTTCTTGGCCTCTTCGTCAACAGCGACGGCAACCTCTGGTCGATGACTCCAAACGAGCTTGCCCAGTTTGCCCTCTACGGTGATCTCCCGGCTGGCGACATTCACCTTGACGCCCGACGGGATCTCAACAGGTTTTTTTCCGATTCTCGACATGGTGTTTGGCCTTCAGGTCTCGCTTACCAAAGTTCGCAAAGGACTTCGCCGCCCAGGTTCTTCTGGCGAGCTTCGCGATCGCTAATCACACCGCGACTGGTACTAATAATGGAAATTCCAAGCCCGTTGAGGATGGGCTTGAGAGTGTTTGCTCGACTGTAAACGCGGCGACCAGGCTTACTAATCCGCTTGATGTGACGAATTACTCGCTCTCCGTTGGGACCATATTTCAAATCGATGCATAGCTCTTTGCCGGGTGAATCTTCGGCATCTTGCTCACGCCAATCCCAAATGTAACCTTCACGCTTTAGTACTTCCGCCACACCACGCTTCACCTTGGAATGGGGCATCTGCACTATCGGCCGCTCAATGCGCACTGCATTGCGGATGCGGGTAAGCATGTCGGCGATTGGGTCGGTCATCATGGTGGTTCTGTCCCGTTAGGGTTCAAATCAACTCTGGTTTAGGGTTGGGTCGGGGCGCTAGGCCAAGGAATCTACCGCCCTTTGGCTTGAACGTTGACCTCGATGGTTACCAACTGGCTTTCTTGACGCCGGGAATCATTCCCTGGTCGGCTAACTCGCGGAAGCAAATTCGGCAGATGCCGAATTTGCGATAGACGGCCCGGGGCCGGCCGCAAATACGACATCGCGACTCACGTCGCGTGGAGTATTTGGGCGTCTTGAGCGCCTTGGCAACTTTTGATTTGCTCGCCACGTCGGTTCTCTTCCTTTCGGTTTCTTCCTCGATGTTCTTTCGGTCGCTCAATCGGCCGCTAAATCGGCACTCCGATCAAGCGGCACGGCTAGGCAGCGCTGTCTTCTGTTTGAAACGGCATTCCAAACGCGCGAAGCAACTCACGCGCTTCGTCGTCGGAATCGGTAGTTGAGCACAGTGCAATGTTCATCCCTTGGACGCGGGTATACTTGTCGGGGTTCAGCTCCGGGAAAACCAACTGCTCACTCAAACCCAAGCTGTAATTGCCGCGTCGGTCGAAGGCGGTCGCTTTCAGCCCGCGAAAGTCGCGAACACGCGGCAAGGCGAGCGAAATCAAGCGGTCGAGGAACTCATACATTCGCGCCCCACGCAATGTCACCTTGCAGCCAATGGGATATCCTTCGCGAAGCTTAAAGGCTGCTACTGACTTGCGCGCCTTGCAGACCATTGGCTTCTGACCGGTGATCTCCGTCATCGCAGAAACAGCATCCTCTAGGTGCTTTTTATCAGTGATGGCACTGCCAACACCCATGCTCACAACGATCTTATCAAGCTTTGGCAACGACAGCCGATTCGCCCGACCCAACTTCTCTTTAAGCTGAGGGAGAATCTCTTCTTCGTAGCGCTGCTGTAATCTGGGGGTACTCATGATTCGTTTCGACGCTGCTCGCAATCCCACGGGACTGCTTGGTTACTGGTAATTCCTACTTTTTTGCGTGGCTTGCATGAGCCGGCGAAATCTCTCCCGCGCCAGCACCGCACTTGCGACAAAATCGTTCCTTCGCACCCGCATCTGAGAACCGCGCTCCCAGCCGGCTGCGGCTGTTGCACGACTCGCAAAAGAACATCACGTTAGAGAGCTGCACAGGCATCTCTTTGCTCAGTCGTCCGCCTTGCGGATGCTTTTGGCTGCGACGCACGTGCTTGTAAACTTTGTTGACACCTTCAACCAAAGCCTTGCCCTTCTCGCGGTCGACTTGGATCACGCGACTTTGCGTGCCGCGATCGGCACCGGCAATGACTTCAACGGTATCTCCGGTTCTTATCAGCATGGCTATACTACCTCGCTCGCGAGGCTCACAATTTTCATGAACTTGCGGTCACGCAACTCGCGGGCAACTGCCCCGAATATACGGGTGCCACGTGGGTTGTTGTCTTTGTCGATCAGCACAATGGCATTGCTATCAAAACGGACGTAACTGCCATCGGGTCGTCGCGTTGGAGCTTTCACTCGAACGACCACGCCACGCACAACCGACTTCTTCTTGACTTCGCTGCCGGGAATCACGCTTTTCACACTGCAGACAATCACGTCGCCCACCTGTGCAAATCGACGCCGGCTGCCTCCCAACACTTTGATGCACATCACTTCCTTGGCGCCGGTGTTGTCGGCCACGGCAAGGCGGGTTTGCATCTGAATCATCGTACTGGCTTTCGAAACTTAAGGTTACTTTTGTTGGTCGAAATGCGACTCGTTAACTCGTCGGTTCCGCCTCGGTAGCGGCGGCTTCCTGCGCAGCTGCCGCACGCATCGCGGCGATGTCAACCAAGGTGCTCTTCTTGACGACCTTGACCAGGTCCCATCTCTTGAGCTTCGATTTCGGCGGGCACTCGATGATCTCGACCGTGTCGCCAAGCTTCGACTCGTTGGTCTCATCATGCATATGGCAAACAGTACGGCTCTTGATGTACTTGCCGTACTTCGGGTGTTTGACCAGACGGTCGATCTCGACCCGTCGGCATTTGTCCATCTTGTCGCTTGTGACGACGCCTATTAGTTGTTTTTTGGGCATGCTTATCTAGCTCGCGCTCGCGGTGGCAGAAGCTTTCTGCCGTTCGGTCTGTATAGTCTTAACTCGTGCCACCAAACGACGGTGCTTCTTCAATTCGCTCGGTGCATCCAGCCGATCAGTCTGTGCTTGGATGTGAAAGCGAAATAAATTTTCTTTCGCTTCTTTCAGCGTGAGCTCAAGCTGCTCATCACTCATGTCGCGAAGTTCTTGGGCATTGGTCATGGGTAAGCCGTGGGCTGTGAGCTGATAGCCATGGGCTCAGGGCCGATCACTCACAGCCCCATTGCTCATGGCTCCTAGCTATCTATGTTCTTTTTACCATTCGTACACGTACGGGCATCTTGTGAGCCAGGCGAGCAAAACAGATTTTCGCCTGCTCATCGGTCACACCTGACAGCTCGTACAAAATTGTGCCCGGACGCACGGTGGCGGCCCAGTAATCCGGTTCTCCCTTGCCTTTACCCATGCGGGTTTCCAAAGGAATCGACGTAATCGACTTGTGAGGGAAGATTCGAATGTAAAGCTTCCCCTCGCCACGAATGTACTGCTGCGCAGCGATACGCCCGGCTTCGATGGTCTGGGCACTAATCCAACCGCCTTCCATGGATTGAAGGCCGAAGTCTCCGAAGACCACCTTATTGCCGCGAGTCGCGTTACCTCTTATACGCCCTCTTTGGCTTTTTCTGTGCTTGACCCTCTTGGGCATCAGCGCCATCGTCTTGATCCTCGAAAAACATGCCTTGATTAATCCAAACCTGGACGCCGATATGGCCTTGAGCCGTCTTGGCTTCCACAAAACCGTAGTCGATTTTCGCTCGCAGGGTGCTAAGCGGAATCGAGCCAGCGATTTGCTTCTCGCGACGGGCCATTTCGGCTCCACCCAGGCGTCCCGCCAACTGGATCTTGATCCCTTTGGCTCCCGCCTCCATAGTCTGCTCCATCGCTCGCTTCATTGTGCGACGAAAGCTTCCACGCTTCGCCAATTGCTCGGCGATATCTTGTGCGACGAGCCTTGCCTGCATATTCGGATCGGTGATCTCCTCGATCTTGATGTTAATCCGACGACCGACTAATGCTTGCAACTCGTCCTGCAGTTGTTCGACTTCTGTACCCTTCCGCCCGATAATCACGCCTGGCCGCGCGGCGAACAAAATCACCTTGACCTCGTCGCGAGTCCGCTCGATTTCGACCTTGGAAATGCCAGCAAACTTATACTTGTCGTGTACAAACTTGCGAATCTTTTGGTCTTCGACGAGCAGCTCCGCAAACTCTTTTTTCGAGGCGTACCAACGACTCTTCCAGCCGAGCATGATGCCGGTACGAAAACCAACAGGATTGACTTTTTGGCCCATAAGTTTTGAGTTGCCAGTCGAGAGTGACGAGTCGCGAGTAAAAAACTCGAAACTCGCGACTCAAAACTCGCGACTATCCCTATTCAATCGTGACTTTAATGTGTGCGAAACGCTTCTTGATGACGTGAGCCATGCCGCGGGCTCGCGGACGAACTCGCTTAAACATCGGCCCGCCGTCCACGCGGGCGTCGACGACTCGCAGACCGCCCAAGTTGGGTGCTCTCAAGTCTTCGGCGTTGCCGAGGGCACTTTTCAGTACTTTTTCCAACATCCTGGCACCACGCTGGGGCTGGTACTTCAATATCGCCAGCGCCTCGTCGACCTTTTTGCCGCGAATCAGCGCCGCTACGGGACGGACCTTGGTCGCACTGATGCGTGCATGTCGGTGTGTTGCTGTGTATGCCATAGTTAGCTGTGAGTCGTGTGGTGCGAATAGTGGGTAAATTACCCGATACCCGCGACTGGCGACTCGCGACTCCTATCTACTTCTTACCCTTGCCGCTGTGACCGCGGAAATTACGCGTTGGCGAAAACTCACCCAATTTGTGGCCGACCATATCCTCGGTAACGAACACTTTGAGATGAGCTTTGCCATTGTGAACCATAAATGTATGACCGACGAACTCGGGGATGATGGTGCAAGCACGCGCCCAAGTCGTGATTGGCTCTTTCTGACCCGCGTCGTTCTGTTTCTCGACCTTCAGATAAAGCTTCGGGTCGACGTAGGGGCCTTTTTTTAATGAACGTCCCATAGCTAGTTATGAGTTATGAGTTGTGAGTTCTGAGTTGGTGACTCGTGGCTCGTAGCTCGCGACTCGCGACTCCTTACTTCTTGATCAATTTCAGTTGGCCGTAACGTTTGCTGCGTCGACGGCGGACGATTGCTTTGTTTGATGCTTTGCGGCGTTCGCGAGTTGCTCCGCCCTTGGCACTCTTGCCTTGCGGGCTGACCGGATGACGACCGCCCTTAGTGCGACCTTCGCCACCGCCGTGCGGGTGATCAATGGGGTTCATCGCGGTACCACGAACATGTGGCCGACGTCCAAGCCAACGCTTGCGACCAGCCTTACCAAGCACAACCGCACCATGATCGACGTTGCTCGCGCGACCAACCGTTGCCCGACAAGCCGACGGAATACGTCGAATTTCGCCACTCGGCAAGGAAATCTGCGCCCAATCCGCCTCGCGAGCCATGAGCGTCGCACTGGTACCTGCACTGCGACAAAGCACGCCACCCAAACCAGCTCGCATCTCGATATTAAAAATGGTTGTGCCCAGCGGCATTTTGGCCAACGGCAAGCAATTGCCAAGCTTAGCTGGGGCATCAGGACCGCTAACAACTTGGTCGCCTTGCTTCAATCCATCGGGAGCGAGGATGTATCGCTTCACTCCGTCAGCATAATTCAGCAGAGCAATCCGCACCGATCGATTGGGATCGTACTGAATCGAATCGACCGTCGCTGGCACGCCATCTTTGTTGCGCCGAAAATCGATCAGCCGATACCGACGCTTATGACCACCGCCTCGATGCCGACAGGTAATCCTACCCTGATTATTCCGCCCACCCGTCTTGATCATCGGGCGCAGCAGACTCTTCTCCGGCTTGGCACCAGGTGTCAGCTCGGCAAAATCGCTCACCGACGCGTCGCGTCGACCGGGCGTTGTCGGTTTGTATTTTC
This sequence comes from Planctomycetota bacterium, assembly GCA_039184115.1. Classification (GTDB taxonomy): domain Bacteria; phylum Planctomycetota; class Planctomycetia; order Pirellulales; family Lacipirellulaceae; genus Bythopirellula. Next base: position 64,631 of record JBCDBK010000009.1, read on the forward strand.
GAATACCCATGATTTAGGGGTCAGGGGCCAGAGGTCGGAAATCAGAATACCTGACCTCTGGCCTCTCACCTCTCTCCTCTCATCTAAAACAATTCAATGTGATGCTCAGCATCGAGCGTCACGATGGCTTTTTTCCATGGCTTGGTGTAGCCGAATCGCATCTTGGTGCGCCGTGGCTTGCCTTTGCGATTCTGCGTGTGCACCTTCAAAACCTTGACTTCAAATAACTCCTCAACCGCCGCCCGCACATCGGCCTTGGTAGCAAGTTTATTGACCTCAAACGCGTAGGCGTTGCAGCGCGTCGAACGATGCATGCCCTTCTCGGTCACCAACGGCTTGACGATTACCTGGTGAGGCTCGAGTGTCAGGCTAGTTTTGGCTGGTATATGTCGTGGCATGGCGATTAGCAGTCAGCTGTTGGCGATCAGCTGTCAGCCTCCTCGGTTGCGTCATTATTGTTTGTGGCCTTGCCCTGCTTGGCAGCCTTCGCTTTGATTTCGTCGAGTGCCTCAGGGGTAATCAGCAGACGGCGAGAGGAAAGTACGTTCAGAGCGTTTAGCTCATGAGCGGGAGAAACCGTCACGCCCGCGATATTGCGAGCACTTTTGTAAACGTTGACCGAGTGGCCGGCAGTGGCAATTAGCAGCGATTCGCCCACGCAATCAAGATGCTGCAGAATTCCGGCCATATCTTTGGTTTTCGGTTCCGAAAACTCTAGCTTGTCTACCAGCGTCAACTCGTCGTCTTGAACCTTTGATGCGATGGCCATGCGAGTCGCCAACTGCAATGCCTTGCGTGGCAGTGAGTAGGAGTAATCGCGATTGTTAATTCGATGAATGTGTCCACCGCCGCGACGCACACCACTCATCTTGTGACCAGCTCGAGCGTTGCCCGTACCCTTCTGACGATACATCTTCTTGCGCGAACCCTTCACATCAGCCCGGTTCTTCGTCTTATGAGAGCCCTGGCGACGATTCGCCTGATACATCACGACGGCATCGTGCAATAACTGCTTATTGATGCTAGGCGCGAGATCTTCTGGCTCGATCGTGTAGGTTCCGACCTTCTTGCCCTTAGCATCGTGGACTGAGAGTTTTGGCATGGCTAAACACCTGGCGGCTAACGCCTGTAAGACCTACAGCTTGTTGGTTTGCTGAACAACGACATACCCGCCGTTAGGCCCGGGCACAGCACCGCGGATGAGCAGCAAATTCTGCTCAGCATCGACGCGAACGACCTTTTGATTGCGGACGGTGCAACGAGCATTGCCATATTGCCCCGGCATGCGAACACCCTTGAATAGTCGACTCGGATTGGCACAGGCACCTGTGCCACCCATGTGACGATGGCACTTCTTGACGCCGTGCGAAGCGCGCTGACCGGCGAAATTGTGGCGCTTCATCGCGCCCGAGAAACCACGCCCCTTGCTCGTTGCCGTCACGTCCACGGCGGCGACTTCTGCGAAGGCCTCGACATTCACCTGCACACCAATCTCGCCAGCACCATCACGAATTTCGCGGACAAATCGCTTGGGCTCGCAGCCTGGCTTGACCACCGGCTCAATACCAGCGGCTGAGCGTTTCTTGCTTCGCTTGCTGTCGAGCTTGGCAACCTGACCACGCTCGGACCGACTCGCCAGACGACGAGGCTTGTCGAGATAGCCTAACTGCACGGCCGCATAACCATCGACCTCGGGAGTGCGAACCTGCAACACATCACACGGCCCAGCTTCGACCACCGTGACCGGAACGACCTTGCCGGAATCATCATAGACCTGCGTCATCCCGACCTTACGGCCCAAGATTCCGACGACATTTTCTCTATCGGCCATGACTTAATCTCTTTAGGGAGCCGGCCCACCTGGGACAGATCCCGCTCAAACGGTGATTGGTGCAGTTTTACTGTCGTGGGAGACATTCGCCGCAGCGAAGCTTACCCACGCAATTTCCGATGCATACGCTCTTTGAAAAGGCTCTACGTCCTTAAACTCTCTAGCCAGCCGTGGCTTTGATCTTAATATCCACACCAGCAGGCAAACTCAGCTTGTTGAGCGCCTCGATCGTCTTGGCAGTCGCCTGAACGATATCGATCAGCCGCTTGTGGGTTCGAATTTCAAACTGCTGGCGCGCCTTCTTGTCGACATGTGGTCCCGATAGCACGGTATACCGCTCGATGCGGGTCGGCAGCGGAATCGGGCCATGAACAACGGAATTCGTCCGTTTGGCCGTATCGACAATCTCAGCGGCACTCTGATCCAAGACCGAGTGGTCATAGGCTTCCATCCGAATACGAATGACTTCTTTCGCTGCGGACACGCTCACTCCTACTCTCTGCCGGCTCGACCGACTAAAACGGCCGACCGCCTGCTTGGACCAAAATTTTCAAAGATCACTACTCTCCGCCACGAATAGTGACGAATCGCAGATTCTAAGGCTAGGAGCGAATACCGTCAATGGCTCGAAAGCCGGAAGTTCCTGGATTTTACGAGCTCGGAGGGACTTGTGAGACCGGAAAGTGCCGGTCGACCGACCATGGGTCAATTTAGGTCGAATTTAGGGGCACCGACTGGTGGCGAACGCGAGCCGTTACGCATTTTTGCCAACTCAACGGGGCACAGGTAAACTGGGCGTACTGGAACTCACTGCTCGCCAAGGCATTGCCTTTAGCGTCGAGATTCTCTTTCTTTACCTCTCCCGGCTTCGATCCATGGATTTCTCTCGTCTTCCGATCCTGACGCTCTTCCTGCTTCTGGTCCAACACGCGAGTTTCAGCCTCGCGGCGATAACCACAGACGGCGATGCTGTCCTCGACTCAGAAGTCCGCATCGCTCAGCAAGCAGATGGCAGCCTGACCGTCGCAGCGCCCTCGACACTGGATGACATTGGAAATGTACTGATCGCCTCGCAACCGCAACTTCAGGGCAAATTCACCGTCGACGGCACGTCGGTCACGACGCAATTCTCTCAGGTTGTTATCGGGGATCGAGGCAACGGCACCCTGGAAGTAATCAACGGGGCGACCTTCGGAGGCTTCGACTTCAGAGGCCCCTTTTTGGAAGCGGGTCGCGAAGTTGGTTCTTCCGGATCGGTACTCGTGCGCGGCAACGGATCCAGACTTATGTCACCGGAAAACACGGCAGTGATTGGCAACCAAGGATTTGGAAGCTTGGTGATCGAGGAGTCCGGACAAGCGTCTTTCGGCAGCCTGTCGATCGCCAGCAGCGAGATTTTTGACGATCAAGCCACGGCTTTTGGATCGACGATCGTGCGCGGATCAGGGTCGGTGCTTGAATTAGCTCAAGATCTGAACGTGGGCTCCTGGGCGACTGGCGAGCTGCGTGTGGAGAATGGAGCCCGTGTCGCCAGCGGCACACTTGATCGTGGGAGCATCGTTGCCGCTATTGGTCACAACCAATTTGGGAGCCCAAATGATGGACTTAGCGGTAACGGCTTGGTATTCGTCGACGGCAGCGGTTCGTTGCTGACCCATGCTGGCACGCTTATCGTTGGCGGCACCGGTACGGGAAATTTGTCGATATCCGACGGTGGGTCCGTTACTGCGGGTGTTGCCGTTCTCGGAGGCGATGCGACGTTCAATCAGTTTGCCGACGGCAGGGGAACGGCAATACTCGACGGCCCAGGTTCGCAGTGGTCGGTCTCGAACCTGGTACTTGGCCACTTCGGTGTCGGCCAGATACTGCTGTCGAATGGGGCACGGCTGACCAACTCGAATTCGGAATCCTTCTCCGGTACGAACAGCGGTCAAGATACGGTCTTCGGCTCGCAGACCGGTTCATTTGGCCGGTTGGTTGCCGATGGTCCGACAACTCAGTGGATCGACCGATCAGAATTCCTGACGATCGGAGACAGTGGATACGGCGAATTAGTTATTCAGAATGGCGCTGTTGTCTCGAACGGAACAGTACGTCTCGGTCAACGGAAGCTCTTGGGTGGTCTGGCACGAGTCGACGGTGAAGGTTCACGCTGGTTGGTCAACAATCTCAGCATCGGAGGAGGTCTTAGCGGCTCCGCGACCGTTAATGTCGCAAACGGCGCTTCGATTGGGGCCGTTCAGTTTCTCGGCGTCTCAGCCGGCAGTGAGTTGGCGCTGAACGATGGCTTCGTATCTGGATTCGACAGTACGGGCTCATCAGTAGCAAATAACGAAGGCACGATCCGCGGTGACGGCACCTTTGCCTTACGCGTTAATAACTTTCCCGGGGGTCGCATTCGTGTGGATGATCAACAGACGCTGGTATTCGCCAATGGGCTGGTCAACGAGCAGATGGGCCGAATCGACGTCGTGGGCGGAGAGCTAGATGTACGTGAATTCTTTGTCAACGGAACCGACGGCTTGCTCACGTTGGAGAACGCCACGCTGCGGTCCCGAGACTCTAACGTCTCGTCTTTAGATCGCTTGTTCAATAATGGACGATTGATCGTTGCTGGCGGCGAAAATCGAATCCACGGGGACATTCAAAACGCTGATGGCGCCACGATCACGCTGGCAGGCAACAGCAGCACCACGTTCTTCGACCGAATTACCAATGATGGGGAAATTAACGTCACGACCGACTCATCAGCTACCTTTATTGGCATGGTGTTCGGCAACGGAATTGCTGGCGGCGGTTCGATTTATTTGGAAGGCGAGATTGTGCCAAGTTTCGGTACCGCCGTGATGGCTTTCGCGGGCGCCGTATCCTTCGGTGAGATCAGCCAATTGAACATCGAAGTTGGTCAAGATGCTCACGATTTCGTGCAGATCGCTGGCAGTGCTAGCATAGGCGGCGATCTGGTCCTCAGCGCGCTTTCGGCCCTCGAAAGTGATGCTACCTTGGAAATCCTCTCCGCCGATTCGGTGATCGGCACATTCGATAGCGTGCCGGAAATCGGAGAAGAAGTGGGCTTCGGCGTGCTTTTTGACGGCATTACTTACCACGCGGACTCGATCGAGATCTCGCTGCTACAACAATCGGGCGATTTTAACGATGACGGCAACGTCGATGGTAGTGATCTCAACCAATGGCAAAGCGGTTATGCGACAGCAAACCAAGCGACGCTGTCCGACGGCGATGCCCAACGTGACGCCGACGTGGACGGTGGCGACTTTCTGGCGTGGCAGCGAGCTCTTCAATCCGCAACTCCCCCAGCTGCCGGCCAGTCGATTCCAGAGCCAGCGAATGTCGTGCTTTGCTGGCTTGCGGCAACGGTAATGGCCAGCAGCAGACGACCTACTTTTTCGTAGACGCGTCGCGCTTTGACCTCAGCTCGTCGACCTCTTCGCGAAGTTGCTTGCTTTCCTCGCTCAGCTTAACGACTCGGTCGCGGAGTTCTTTTAGTTCTTTGGGGGCTAAAGGACTCGACTCCTGCAGTTGCTTCATTGCTTTGGTTGCTGCCTCCGAGATTGCATCGGTGCCGTCTTCGTCCGCCAAGGATTCAAGCACGCCCAGCGAGCGAGCGTCGCCCAAGGTGCCAAGCGCTTCGATCGCGGCCACCTTCACCTGCCGCTTGGGATGGTCAAGGTAGCCACGGATGAACTGCTCGACGTCGCCGCGTGCGACGACATCGTCAAGCCGATGGCAGATCGCTGCTAGTTGTTTGAGCCCGGTACCGATCGTCCAACCGGTGAGTGCCGGCTCGCGCTGAGACAGCGTCTGCATGATGTCGGTGCGTAGCGCTGGCTCTTTCTGTTTGCCGATGGCTTCGATCGCTGCCAAAACCAAATCGTTGCGGAACGACTCCGAGCGGAGCTGCTGACGCAACATGGCCTGGGACTGCTCCGTGCGATACATGCCGAGGGCGCGGGTGGCAGCGGCCGCAATCGACGGATTCTGTTCTCGCCGCACGATATCCAGCAGCAACGACTCGGCCGCGGGCGAATAGCGTTTGCCGATCGCTTCGACGACCGCCACACGAACACGGGCGTCTGACGCATCGACCACAGTCTTGAGTTCCACTAGCGCCTCATTCTTTTCGACCTTTGCCAGTGCTTTCGCAGCCTCGATTCGCACGCCAAAGAATGGATCGTCTCGCAGAGCGCTGCCGACAGCGGCAATCGAGTCTTTCGTTTCGCGCTCTGCCAGTGCCCGTGCGGCGAGGATACGCCCGATGACGTCTTTTTCGTTTTCGAGCTGCGCTGACAGCAGCTTGTCGGACTTCTCAAAGTCGACGTCCGTCAGCACGGTGTAGTCGGGGTCAAATCGAACGACCGTCGGTTGTTTGGCGAGCGGCACGTAGAAGTTTTGTTTTTCAGCGGCTATCTCGATCGGATGATCAACCGGTTTTCCCTCAACCACAAATCGCAACAGGGTCGGAAACTCGAACAGCAGCACCTCGTCATCCACTTTGTGCGTCTGCTTGACGCTCACGTGGGCGAGTTTCTGTTTCGCCAACCACTTGTATTTGATCTCTAAACTTGGATGCCGCGGATGATAAACCCACTGGTCGAAAAAACGGTCAAACGATCGACCGCTAGACTCTTCGATCACCTTCACAAAGTCCGCTGTCGTTACACTCGTGAGCGCGTGGCGCTCGAGATAGGTCCGCACGATGTCGCGAAATAACGACTCGCCAAGTTGGCAGCGCAACATATGTAGCACCCAGCTTCCCTTGGGATAAACGCGATAGTCGAATTGCTCCATCGGGTCCTTGTAGCGGTTGTAGACGATCGGACGGCGGTCTTCGTGTTCGGGGAGCACCTTGGCAGTGGCATCTCGATAAAGATCGTACAGCAGCGCATCTCGGCCGAAGGTGTCGCCTTCGTACAGATGCGAGTAGTAGGTCGCGAATCCCTCATTGAGCCACAGATGGCTCCAGTCTTTGCAGGTAACGTAGTCGCCAAACCATTGGTGCGCCATCTCGTGGGCGTCGAGCTTGCGGATGCGGGCTGACTTCACGTTCTCATACGTCGAAGGGGTGATCGTGCGATGAGCGAGTGTTGTCATCGACGTGTTTTCCATGCCGCCGAACTGGAAATCGTGCACCGTCACCTGAAAATATTTGTGCCAAGGAAAAGGCACGCCAATCTCGCGATCGAAAAACTCTAAGATGTCGGCAGTGTTGCGAAACGAGTTGCCAGCGTGCTGGGCGACCGTAGGCTGCGAGTAGAACGCGAGTGGAACCTTGCGATCCAGATCTTCCAACTTGGAGAAATAGCCGGCCACCAACGTCACGAGGTAGCATACGTGTGGTTTTTCCTGGCGCCAGTGCACCGCTTTCATGTCGCCTTCCGACCGCTCGCCAATGAGCCGACCATTGGAGAGCACCGTCATGTCGGTGGGGACGTGGCAGACAATCTCGGTCGTAGTCCGCTCGTTAGGATAGTCATGACAGGGGAACCAATACCTGGCGAGCTGCGCCTCGCCTTGAGTGAATAAGTGCGTATCCTCAGCCGGGTAACCTTGCTGGGGTGTGCGAAAGTAGAGTCCTCGTTGCGGCTCCGCGGAGTACTCGACTTCGAGCACGCACTTCTGCCCTACGGCCACAGGCTCGACAAATGTGACCGTCAGATGCTCACGCGTAACGGCATAGTCCTCGATTGCGACCGAGCTTCGCACCGCGGAGACGTTAAGATCGACCGCGTCGAGTTGCAGCTCGTCGAGGGGTTTGCCGACTGGTGCAAACTCGAGCGTCGCGGTGCCGGCAACTGTCCGTCGACGAAAGTCAGGCGTTACGTCAAGCTTGAGATGCTGCAGATCGACATAGCGAGGCGGAGCATACTTACGAACAGCGGGCTCAGAATCCTGCTGGGCTGAGAGTCGACGATGCATCGCGTCGCAATAACGACAAACGTGGAATTCTTCGGCTCGCGCAGTCGCCCGCCCATGCGCTAAGACCACGAGCACCCAGAAACCAAGCCACCGCAACATACCGCTCCCCTCGACGTGCCGTTGAATAATCGACTTCGAGCCACTCGCAGCCCATTATGCCCCGTCGGTCGAGTAAAGTCGAACCGCCGACAATCGGCTAAGTGGCAGCAACCAACTCGCGGACTTCGCTGGGCTCCGCTAGGTTCGCGCCCTGGTGCTCGCTGACTTGCTGTTGGCGCTCGCTGCAACCGCGGCACATTGCCAACACGTAGCCCGACGGGACGAAGTAGAGCGCGAGGATTGTGGCACCGCTGACACCACCAGCAATAGCCGTTGCCAGAGGAGGCCAGAATCCGCCGCCGCCTAAAATCAGCGGTAAGAATCCGGCGATGGTGGTGAGTGTGGTCGACAGGACATGGCGAGTCGATCGGACAACGACATCGCGAACTGCTGCGGGGTTGCCATCCCGTGCCTCAGGATCTTCTCGCAAGGCCGCTAACACGACAATCGAGTCATTGATCGCCACACCGATCAGCCCCATCGTGCCCACGATTCCCATGAAACCGAATGGATAGCCAAATAGTGCTAACGCACCTAAGCTCAATCCGACTGAAAGCACGGCAACTGCGCCGATTAGCCCGGCCATCCGGAAACTGCTAAAGCTCAGCACGAGCGTGGCAACCATTAACACTAACAACACGCCGACACTTGACATCAGATTGCCAATCGCATCGTCGCGCTTCGAGGCTTCGCCACCGAACTCGTAGCTATAGCCAGTTGGCATTTGAAAATCACTCGCTTCGAGCCGCTGCTGAAAATCTGCCAGCACTTCAGCAGGCAACACTCCGGCGGTGATGTACGCCTGAATTTCATTCATCCGTACGGTGTTAAAGTGCGGAATCAACGACACCTCGGGCTGCAGATCGACACTTGCGACTGACGACAGCGGCACCTGCTCGCGTTGTGCAGCAGGTAACGCACTTGACAGTAAATCGATCGAGCCGACTTCGCTCAACTGACCGCGTCGAGCCTTGCTCACTCGCACTCGAACGGGCAGCTCCTCAGTCGCCTCCAGAATCGATCCTCCCGTAGCCCCTTCGAGCGCGGCGTCCAGCTGCTGGGCAACCGCGGTATGATCCAACCCTGCCAGCCGCGCTTGCTCTTCGTCGATCTGAATTGCCAATTTCGGCAATGCTTCGGCCAAGCTGCCGGAGCTGTGCACCACTTGTGGTGTCTCGGCAAGCACGCCACGTATCTCCTCGCCGAGGTTGCGCAGGACGGCTAGATCTGGACCGTAGAGACGTAGCTCGACCGGTGCTTCGAACGGTGGTCCCTGTTCGAGCTGTCGCACCAAGAACTGAGCGGCTGGAAACGCGTTGGTCAGTTCGCGCTGCAGCTCCCTGATCAATTCGGTCACACCCTCGGCCGCAGTCACTTGTACCAGCGCCTGCGCGTACTGTGAGGTGCCGGCTCGATTGGCGAGCATATTGTAGTAGAACGGTGGCGCACTCTCGCCAACGAACCACTCGACGGCGGTCACTTCGGGATGAGCCAATAGCTTCTCTCGCGCCGCCTGGGCGATTTCGGTCGTATAGCCAATCGACGCTTGGGATGGCAGCGTCAATTGAATCTGAAACTGGTTACGATCGGCCGGCGGGAAGAATTGCTCGGTAAGTGTCGAGGCGGCGAAGAACCCCGCAATCGGCAACAGCACGCCAATGCCGATTCCCAACAGCGGCTTGTGAAACACCACGTCGAGCGTCGCTCGATAGCGCTCGGTTAACGCAGAACTTTTGAACCCATCAGTCCACCAGTGGCGAGTACTCGCCTGCTGGTCACGATTATCGAGCAGCGCCATCAACGACGGAGTAATGGTCATCGCCAGCATCAGCGAGCTGACAACCGCCAAAATCACGCTGATCGCAATCGAACCAACGAATTCACCCGCCGGTCCGGGCATGAGGGCGATCGGCGCAAAAGACAGTGCCGTCGTGACGGTTGAACCTAATAGCGGCACGGCCAGATGTCGCACGCTTTCGCCGACCGCATGGCGTCCCGACATGCCCATGGCGATTCGCTCGCGCACCTCATCCACCATCACAATTGCGTTGTCGATCAGCAATCCTAGCGCGATGATCAGTCCAGTAATCGACATCTGATGCATCGGCAAACCGAGGCCACGCATACCCGCCAACACCATGAGCGACGCCAACGGCAACGCCGCTCCAACAACGATGGCGCTTCGCCAGCCCATCATAAACCACACCACAGCGACCACTGCCGACGCACCCAGCAGCAAATTCCCAAGCAACGTCGTCAGTCGCGTTTCGACATATCGATTCTGCTCGAAAATGGTCCTCAGTTGGACGCCCGTCGGTAGTTCCGCTTCAAACTCTGAAAGTACCACCTTAAAGTCGTCGGTCCAATGATCGACGCGTTTCTCGCTTTTGACTAGCGACCCCAACGCGATCGCCGGCTTGCCGTCGATCAAGGCGAGGCTCTGCTGCGGTCGCACAACGTCTTTTTTGACGACGGCGATATCTCCGAGCGCCACAAACTGCGCCGCGCCCGATCGGTCGACAGCGATCGGAATTCGCCGGACACGCTCGAGCGTCTGCAGCTCCGCATCGACTTCGAGAATGAAGTTTCCTTGCTCCGACCGCAATAAACCGGCCGACACCTTCGCGTCGCTCGCCTGCAACTGGCTCGCTACCTCGCGAATCGTCAGCCCCATTGCGGCCAGCTCTTCCTGTTCGATTTCGACGACGACCTCTTCCAGCGGATCGCCATAGGTGTCGACGTCGCGCGTGCCGTTGATCGCACGTAATCGGTCCTCTAGCGTTTCGGCCTGCCGCCGAAGAATTGCGTAGTTCGGCTCGTCGGGTAGATCCCACACCAAGGCCACAATCGACGCGTACGCCGTCACCTCAAGCAGCTCGAAGTCGGGATCTGAGGTAGCGATCGGCAACAATGGCTCAGCATCGTCTATTTTGTCGCGCACGCGAGACCACACTTCGTCGACTTCGTAAACGTTGTCCTTCAATTCGATCGTGATCGTTGAGATACCACTACGACTCGAAGAACGCATCTCTTTGATCTCTTCAATTTCCTGTAGCTCTTCCTCAAGCTTCTCAGTGACCAGCGCCTCGACACGTTCGGCGCTTGCTCCCGGATACAGCGTGTTAATAATCGCCGCTCGCTGTGTTAACACCGGATCTTCCATGCGTGGTAGCAAATAGTACGACGACATACCCGCCACCAATATCAGGCTCACCGACAGGACAAGCAGTCGACGATTGTCGTAGAACAGACTGGACATAACACGAAATCCTCTGCTTCTTGATTCGGCAATTATGGATTGACTCGATTCGCTACTTCGTGCGATGCGCGAGCGAGCCAGACTGTGTCGTTACTCGTTGGCCAAGCACTACGCGATGAGTGCCGCTCGCGACAATCTCGTCGCCTTGCTGCAAGGTACCGCGGACGAAAGAATCAGTACCGATCGTGTCGAGCAGTTCGATGTCGCGACGACCGATCATTCCGTCGTCGACGACGTACACAGACCACAGACCGCGGGTCCCCCGCGTAAGCGCGGTCGTCGGCACCCAATAACCTGGCTGTTGGACTTCTTCCGACACTGCCAAACGGACGACTTGCCCCGGCAGAGCCGTCTGCTGATCGGCAGCTAGGCGGAGAATCACATTGCGAGTCCGCGAGGTCTGCTGCACATCGGGGGCTAGCGATTGCACGACGGCTGTGAGCGTTTCGCCACCAATCTGCAGCTTGCGCTGTTGTCCAACTTGCAGGGTGGCAGCTGCCTGTGGCGGCAGGCCGATCCAGGCTTCGACGGTGTCATCTTCGATGATTTCGAGCACCGGCGTGCCTGCGGAAATGACGTTGCCCTCGTCGACGAAACGTTGCGCGACGCGACCATGAAACGGAGCCACAAGGTCCGTGTCTTCCAAGTCGTGTGCAATGTCGGTGAGCTGCGCGTCTAGCTGGGCCAGGCGTGCCCGCTGGGCAGATATTTTCTCCACTCTCGTGCCAGCAACCATCTCATCCAGCTGTCGCTGAATCACATCTTCGCGTGCAACGGCCGCTTGCAAATCGAATTTGTAAGTCTCGTACTCTTCACGCGATACGGCAGTTGCCGAGAGCAGCCGTTCGCGGCGCGCCAATTGGCTTTCAAGTACCGCTCGCTGTGACTGCTGAGCGCGAAGTTCGGCACGCTTGGCCGCGATCGTTTCCTTTCGCGGACCCGCCACAAGTTCCGCCAGCACGGCTTTCGATTCGGCCACTTGAGCTTCGACTTGCGCGCGGCGTGCGCGAATATGCCGCGCATCAAGACGGCCGAGTGTCTGACCTTGCTTGACAACCTGACCTTCGTCGACCTTCAGTTCCAACAACTCGCCACCACGCTGAAAACTCAGTTGGCTACGTCGTGCCTCGCGCAACACGCCGGTGTAAGATCGCAACCGCGAGTAGCTCTCAACGCGTTCGGCAGTCACTGTAATCACAGGCATCGCCTGGGCGACCGGTTCCTGTGCGGGCTGCGGTACCACCGGCGTCGTTTGCCATGGCCTGAGGGCCACTAAACCCACGATTAACAGCACGCCCACCAACGCGAGTCGAATGTTGCGTTTCGTCATTTTCTGACGGTCCGTCAATTTTTCAGCAAAAAAAGACGAGTCGCCTACGCTTGTCACGGTTGCCTCACTCATCACCAAATACCTCAGTCTTCACTTGGTCCATAGTCGCATCGTAGTTTTTTTCGTTGTACAACGGCCGCCAGTTGTATCCATCAAGCATCAAGTTTTGGTTGTGTCGGAGCGCCGCAATCGGGTTGAGTATGCCGATCTCTTCAAGCGACTCGCTGCTAGTCACGATCGTGTAGGCGCCGAAATTCAAAGACCACATCCCGAAGACGACATCTTCCGCTGATCGGCTGGCTGGTAGCTCCAAGTCACCGTGGGCCAAGCCATCTCGCACAATGCCTCCGACAATCTGCATGCATCGACCTTCGCAAGTGTGCATGATGTGTCGTCGCTCTTCGCTCGTCTTCTCCCAGATCGACGCCGACCGCACGATCTGCTCAACACCAAAGTGCTGCGGATACTTCTCTACAAACCTCTCTGCTGCAGCCCCAATGGCAGCCATTCGATCACGCGAACAGCTTGCCCCAGACCAAGTGGCTGCGATTTCAAACATTTCCAACCGCTTCTCAAGCGCTTCATTTGCCAGCGCCAAAATGATTTCTTCTTTATTCTGGAAATGCTGGTAGATCGTCCCCTTGGAATACTCCATCTGCGTGGCAATGCGATCCATGCTCAGCCCGAGATAGCCAGCGTCGCTCAACATACCCCGAGCTAACTGCAGGATCTTCGCTTCCCGCTCTTGCTTTTCCCGTTCTTTGCGACCGATCGTAACCATCATGCTTCCATTATTGACACATCGTCATTTTTTGACAATCCGTATTCCATAATCTTACCACTTCTTTTCCATGTCGCCCCGATTTAATCGTCTCAAAGCATGATCGGCGTTTCTGTTGGTTTTCAGGGCTGGGCGGCTATACAGGAATCCAATACCTCACCGAACACGAACAGTTTCGGGAACTGTTACAAAAATGCTTTCACCCGCATTTCCTAATGTTTTCCTTGCTATCGAAAACAAAGACATTAGAATCTGCATTGTTACAGTTTCAGCAACTGTTTCTCCTCCCTTCGGTCGTGAACCAGGCAAATCACTATGCCGATTAAATCACCTACGATTGACCATACGCTGGCCAATCACGCTCCCGAGATTCCGCAAGCATCGTCGAAATATTTGCTCTGTGAGGACCCGCAAATCAATGTGGCACCAAATAGGGCTGGCGGACTTTGGAAAGTGATCACCCATGCGCTCCGCTGTCCGCAGTGTCAGTCGATCGATACCAAAGCGCTAACTGGCAAGCGACTCAATGGCGAAGGACTGCTTGAGCAGTATCGCCAATGCACGTCTTGCCAACTTCGGTTCCGACTCATCTTGGAGTAATCAGCGAGAAATTTTTAGGCGTGCACGCATAGCGAACAAAGCACTGCGGTTGCTTGCTAAGTTCTATACGCGGCACGCTTTTCTCCAGCATGTCTTTTTTCTGTCAAGTACGCCGCGTTGTGCGTAACACATGGTTCGAGTTTAGGCGCCGACGGTAGCGTTGCGAATCATGGTCACTCGAAAGGCAATTCTGCCTGAAAGGAACGACTAATGTCTTACTACAATCAGAAACTCACATTTGTGTTAGCGCTTGTCTGCGCGTTGTTTCTAACCACCGGCGCCTCAGCTCAGGAACTCACTTCCAACGGCGGTTTTGAAACCGGCGACACATCAGACTGGGAGGACCTTACCACCCCACCGCAGACATTTAGCATTACCTCAGATGCCAATTCGGGTAGCTGGGCCGCCGAAATTTTCAACAACGTGGACTCGGGCGCGGCTGCCGTCGTTAAGCAAGCTAACATCGGCGTTGGCACGGTCAGTCCCGGTGATCTGATCGAGATCTCCTTCGCTGCCAAAGGCAGCTTCGCTCAAGGTGGCGTCGCGTTTGCCGAGTTCTTCTCCGAACTCGATGGCGGAGGCACTTCCTCGTCTGAAATTCTCTCTGGTGGTCCGCTAGCCCTGACGGATCAGTACCAAGATTTTAGCTTCACCACGACTGCCGGACCGGACGTTAGCGGTGGCGTAACGCTGCAATTCAATGCAGCCACAGGAGCCGTACCAGGTAGCACATCGGTGCTATTCATTGACGATGCTTCGGTACGCATTGTCCCTGAGCCCACCTCCATTGCACTATTCGGACTTGGCTGCCTCGGTGCCCTGGTTCGCCGTCGTCGGTAAATCGACACGTCGAATAGATAAATGACGCTAGCGTGGCTCGGCAATTCGCCGGGCCACGCTATTACGAGAGATCGAACTTCGCAACCACTACAGGAATTTTTGCAAGTCTTCGTCGGGTGCCTCGGCGTAGTTGCTCGGTGTCATCGAGCAGCTCGCGCGGCCCTGGCTAAGGCTACGCATCGCGCTCGAGTAGCCGAACAATTCTTTCAGCGGCGCTTCGGCATGTAGCACCGTGAGATTGCCGCGATTCTGCGTCTGGTGAATGATCGCGCGGCGCTGCTGAAGGTCACCGACAAGATCGCCCACGTGATCATCGGGCGTGCTGATTTCGAGATTCATGATCGGTTCAAGCAAGACAGTGCCCGCCTCGCGCAGACCCTTATCGAGTGCCAGGTTAGCGGCAGTGCGAAAAGCAATTTCGGTCGAGTCGGTCTCGTGCATTTCACCGGAGAGCAGCTTCGCCTTCACGCGCATGAGCGGGAAGCCCAAGGTTCCACCGCCCTGCCCGGCGGTTTCGAGTTCTTCGAGCACGATCATCAGCATCTCTGGCGGCAGTCTGTGATCTAGCGAATTACCGATCGTTACGCCACCACCGCGCGAATCAAACGGCTCGACGGCGAGCCGCACCTTGGCCGTGTGCTGCACACCGTTGATGAGGCGGTTGCATTCGCCCTCGACTTCAACGGGGTTTTTGATCGTTTCGCGGTAGCTGACGCGCGGATTATGAACTTTGACGTTCAACTTAAAGTCACGCTCCAGCCGATGCTGGATCACTTCCAGATGCAGCTCACCCATCCCGCTAATCAGTGTTTGGCCGGTCTCTTCGTTTTCGCTGGCGGTGAATGTCGGGTCTTGCTTGCGAAGCATCTCAAGCGACTCGGACAGCTTTTTCTTGTCGGCCGTGCTCTCGGGCTCAATCGCCATCGAGATGACCGTCTCGGGGAACTCGATCGATTCGAGCAGAATCGGGGCTCGCGTGTCGCAAAGGGTGTCGCCGGTGACGGAATCGCGCAGACCGATGATGCCGACGATGTCGCCCGCTTGAGCCGACTCAAGCTGCTCGTCTTTCTTGCTGGCGTGAATTTGCCAGATCTGCGCGACATTTTCCTTCGTGTCTTTGCCAGGATTTAAGACACGGCTGTTTCCTTTCAGCGTGCCTGAATAGATTCGCACCCACGAGAGATCGCCCGTCTTGTACGGCAAGATCTTGAAGACGAGTCCGCAGAATGGTTCCTTGGGATCGGGTCGACGAGAAGTGGTTGGCAGTTGCTGATCGTCGTCTTCGCTTTCCGCTTTTCGTTTGCCGCCCTTTTTGCTCTTGGCCGCCAGATCGACACCTTCGACCGGGGGTTTTTCGAGCGGGTTGGGCAGATAGGCCGCGACGCCGTCAAGTAGCGGCTGAACTCCCACGCCATGCAGGGCCGAGCCACAAAGCACGGGCTGAATTTGTTGATGCACGGTCGCTTCGCGCAACACTTTGCGAATCAGCTTCGCGGGCACAGGCTCTTCGACAAGTGCCAACTCCATTAGCTCGTCACTGTAGTTGGAAAGCTCTCCGATTAGTTCTTCGCGCCATAGCGCGGCGCTGTCGGCCATGTCGTCGGGAATTGGGGCGGAAACAACTTCGCGGCCTTCTTTTCCTTCCGGAAAGGTGAGCATCTTCTCGTCGATCAGATCGATGATCCCACGAAACGGATTGTCGACATGCCCCGGACCGAGCCCGACGGGGATCTGCAGCGCAAGCGGTTTGGCATCAAGCCGTTCGCGAATCTCGTCGAATACGCCCTCGAAGTCCGCACCCTCGCGATCGAGTTTGTTGATGAACGCGATTCGCGCGACGCTATACTTGTCCGCTTGCCGCCAGACGGTCTCACTCTGTGCTTCGACCCCTTCGCGTGCACTAAAGACGATGACCGCACCATCGAGTACACGTAGGCTGCGCTCCACCTCCGCGGTAAAGTCGACATGTCCGGGGGTGTCGATCAGATTGATCGAGACGTCCTTCCATTCGAAGGCAACACAGGCAGAGTAGATCGTGATGCCGCGTTCGGCCTCTTCGGCATCGTCGTCGGTGGTCGTCGTGCCTCGATCGACCTCGCCGGCGCGGTGCTTCGTGCCGCTGACGTACAACATCCGTTCGGTGACGGTCGTCTTGCCGGCATCGATGTGGGCAATAATGCCAATGTTGCGAAGTTTGGTGAGATCTTGAGGCATGCTTCGTTGTTGATACGAGCTAATAGGCGCATAAAAAAACTAGGAGCCAGAAGCCAGCGTTCTCGTCGAAAACACTAGCTCCCAACTCCTAGCTGTCGAATCCTCGTGACTACCAACCGAAGTGTGCAAAGGCCTTGTTGGCGTCCGCCATGCGGTGAACGTTTTCGCGACGGGTCATGGCAGCACCTTCTCGCTTGAATGCAGCGACCAACTCGTCGGCAAGCTTCAAGGCCGTGGGCCGACCTTTCTTATCGCGAACGGCCATCAATAACCAGCGAAATGACAGCGACTGCTGACGCACGCGGTTGACCTGCATGGGCACCTGGTAAGCGGCACCGCCGACGCGCTTCGAACGGACCTCAATCGCCGGCTTCACGTTTTCGACAGCCTGCGTGAACACCTCAATAGGCTCTTCGTCTGGCAAACGCTCCTTGATGATTGCCAAGGCGTCATAAAACACACCTTGGGCGATGCTCTTTTTGCCGTCGAGCATCAAACAATTGATAAACTTACTCGCCAACAGCGACCCATGCACAGGATCGGGCTTGAGTTGTTTGCGACTAGCGGTAATGCGTGCCATGTTTTGGGCTCTGGGCTATCAGCTGTGAGCGATGGGCTCGTAAATGAAATTGACTCGATTGCTAACTGGCTGAGAGCTCATGGCTCGCAGTCCGCGAAGATTTACCTAACTCTTCTTCGCACCGTAGCGGCTACGCGATTGCTTGCGACCTTCGACACCAAGTGAGTCCAATGCACCGCGGACGACTTGATATCGCACACCGGGTAAGTCGCGGACACGACCGCCACGCACCAGTACGATGCTGTGTTCCTGCAGTGTGTGGCCTTCACCAGGAATATACGTCGTCACTTCCTTGCCATTGGACAGTCGCACGCGCGTTATCTTCCGCAGAGCCGAGTTCGGCTTTTTTGGCGTCATGGTGCGGACTTGCAAGCAAACGCCACGCTTCTGCGGACATCCGTTCAGAACAGGCGACTTGCTAAACTTCCGCTTCTTCTTGCGGTTCTTTTTGACAAGCTGATTGATTGTTGGCATCTACGGTCTCTCGACGCTGCGATCTTTGGAACACACGTTGTCTGTGTAGTCCCTTGGTATGTAGTGAACCTATTAATTTACCGTACACACCCATGCTGTCAACCATGCTGGTCGCTGCTGTCTGAGCGTGTCAACTCGCGTGAGTCGGCCGGTTAGAGCGACTCGGGTGGCGGTGTCGGATCCTCAGGGCTTGGCTGCGGTGGCTCGGCCTCGGCAGTGGGCTCCACCGCTGGGGGCTCGAAGCTTGGAGCTTCAAACGCCGGCTGTTCGACCGCCGGTGGCTCAGCAGCTGGCGTTTCGACGATTGGTGTTTGCGTTTCTGCCGGCGGCTCTGCTCCTAAGCCCAGCAATGCGTCTAGCGTGCCAGGCGATTCGGGACTGACCACTGGCTCGCCTGCGGGGACCGGTGGTGCACTCTCGCCGTTCGTGGCTTGTGGACCATCACCACCGCCCTGCAAGGCCGACTCCAACAGTGGGAACGAACGTTCCAAGACACGTTCTTTCTCTGCCGCCAACTCTTCGAGCGCTGCCGCATGAATGCGAACTTCGGCTTCTTGAATTGAATGGAAGCCCGTGCCTGCAGGAATCAAGTGACCAAGAATCACGTTCTCCTTCAGGCCAACGAGGTTGTCGGTACGACCACCAAGCGCGGCCTCGGTAAGCACCTTGGTTGTTTCTTGGAAACTGGCGGCAGAGATAAAGCTGGAGCTTTGCACCGACGCTTTAGTGATTCCCAACAGCTGCGTACTGGCGGTCGCCATTTTTGGCTTGGCACCTTTGGCGATTTCGCCGCCCAGCGCCTCGATTTGAGCATTCGCTTGTTCGAGCACGCTCTTGGGCACGATCGTTCCTTCGCTAAACTCGCTATCGCCTTGCCCTGTGATTCGTAGACACTTGGTAAGTCCATCGTTGGCTTGACGGAAATCAAACTTGTCGATCACGCTACCTGGCAGCAAATCGGTGTCACCTGGCGATTCGATGCGCACCTTACGAAGCATTTGCGAGACGATGATCTCGATGTGCTTGTCATTGATCTCCACGCGCTGACTACGATAAACGTTCTGAATCTCACGTGTGAGATACTGCTGCACGGCCTCTTCACCGGAAATTCGCAGAATATCATGCGGCACCAACGGGCCATCTACCAATGCCTCGCCAGCACGTACGGTATCGCCAGCATGCACACGCAGGTGTTTACTGTGTGTGACCAAGTGCTCGCGTTCGATACCGGTTTCGCTACGGACGATAATGGATCGTTTGCCACGTTTTTTCTCACCCAAGATCTCCACGACCCCGTCGATCTCGGCAATAACGGCAGGATCCTTTGGCTTGCGCGCCTCGAAGATTTCAGTCACCCGCGGCAGACCACCAGTGATATCCTGTGTACCCGACGCCTCACGCGGTGTCTTCGCCACAAGAGCACCCGGTGTAATCATGTCGCCTTCGGTAACTTCCAAGTGAGCACGTTCGGGCATGTAGTAGAAGTCGAGAATCTTGCCATCGGCAGGATCTTCGACCACGATCTGCGGATGCAGGTCACCCTTGTGTTCCATCACCACAAAACGGGTCTTGCCGCTGGGGTCGAGTTCGCCGCGAATCGTCTCGCCATCGACGAGGTCTTCAAAGCGAATTTTACCGCCAGTTTCCGCCAGAATCGGAATACTGTGTGGATCCCATTCGCAGACGATATCGCCGGCTTTGACTTCTTGGTCTTCCTCAACGCGTAACGTGGCACCTGAGGGAATTTCGTACTTCTCGACTTCACGGCCACGCTCGTCGACCAGCGCGATCTCACCGTTACGTGCCAGCACCAACTGCTGACCCGCGTCGTTTCGCACGAGTTTCAGACGAGCGAATTTGGCCACACCGCCCTTCTTCGCCTTGATGTCGCTGTCTTGCACATCACGCTGACCTACACCACCGATGTGGAATGTCCGCATCGTCAGCTGGGTGCCCGGCTCACCAATACTCTGTGCGCCAATGATACCGACCGCCATGCCTTCTTCGACCATCGAACCCGTCGAGAGATCCATGCCGTAGCACTTGCGACACACGCCAAGGGCGGCATCGCATGTCATTGGGCTGCGAACCTGAATCTTCTCCAGTCCCAGTTCCTCGATCTTGCGTGCAATGTCCATAGTGATCAGGTCGTTCTCGGCGACGATCACTTCGTCGGTAATCGGATTGACGATATTGGCCCGGCTAACGCGGCCCTTGATCGATTCAGCCAGTCCTACTTCGACTTTTTCACCGCGGTAGATGATTCCTTTGGTGATGCCTTGAGTCGTGCCGCAATCTTCGGTCGTGACGACGACGTTCTGCGCGACGTCAGCAAGCTTACGGGTGAGATAACCCGAGTCGGCGGTCTTCAGAGCGGTATCGGCCAGACCTTTCCGAGCACCGTGCGTACTACTGAAGTACTCCAGCACTGTCAGGCCTTCGCGGAAGTTGGCCTTAATTGGCGTCTCGATAATCTTGCCAGACGGCTTGGCCATCAGACCACGCATTCCGCCAAGCTGTCGCATCTGCTCGACACCACCACGAGCACCAGAGTGCGCCATGAGGTACACAGGATTAACGTAGCCACCGTCTCGAAAGTCGGCCTTGAGACCGGCCATCATCTCTTCGGTAATCTGTTCGCGAGCATGGGTCCAGGCGTCGAGTACCTGGTTGTAGCGTTCGACTTCCGTGATGACACCACGCTGAAACAACTTGTTGAACTTGAGGACCGTCTTCTCTGCATCGCCAATGATCTTCGTCTTCGTGTCCGGCGTGATAAGATCGTCGGTGCCGAATGAAAGACCACTAAGCGTTGCTTGCTTAAAGCCAAGCTGGTTCATGTCGTCCAGAAGTTCGATGGTCGCACGACGACCAATGAACTCGTAGCTATCGGAAATCACCCTAGCCAATTCGCTCGATTTGAGTGCGACGTTGTAGAACGGCATACCCTGCGGCAAGATCATGTTGAAGATCACACGGCCAACGGTGGTCTCGATGCGCTTGCCGTTCGAGCCCCGCTCATTCATTTCTTCACGCAGGCAGCGCGACTTCGGCAGTCGTACGGTGATGCGTGCGTGCGTGCCAAGCGTGCCGGCCGCGTAGGCGGTCTCGACCTCTTCCATCGAACTGAACGTCATGCCGTCGCCCTTGCACTCGGGCACATTCATCGTCAGGTAGTAGCTACCCATCACCACGTCTTGCGACGGGCTAATAATCGGTGCACCGTTGGACGGGCTGAAGATATTGTGCGTACTCATCATCAACGTATGCGCCTCGACTTGCGCTTCGATCGACAACGGCAAGTGAACCGCCATCTGATCGCCGTCGAAGTCGGCATTAAAGCCTTTGCACACCAGCGGATGCAAGTTGATCGCGTTGCCTTCCACCAGCGTTGGCTCGAAAGCCTGAATACCCATGCGATGAAGCGTCGGAGCACGATTCAAGAGCACGGGATGGTTGGTAATCACTTCTTCGAGAATATCCCAAACCTCTTCGTCTTTTCGCTCCAGCATCTTCTTGGCCGACTTGATCGTGTCGGCATGGCCAAGTTCCTTCAGACGACGAATGATAAACGGCTGGTACAGCTCCAAAGCAATCTTCTTTGGCAGACCACACTGGTGAAGCTTGAGACGCGGACCAACGACGATGACCGAACGCGCGGAGTAGTCGACACGCTTGCCGAGCAAGTTCTCGCGGAACCGACCCTGCTTACCTTTGATCATGTCGGTTAGCGACTTGAGCGGTCGGTTCGACGAACCGAGAACAGGGCGCTTGCAACGATTATTGTCGAACAGCGCATCAACCGACTGCTGAAGCATTCGCTTTTCGTTGCGAATGATCACCTCAGGGGCGTTGAGATCGACCAACTTCTTCAGTCGGTTGTTGCGATTGATAATACGACGATAAAGGTCATTCAGATCGGATGTCGCGAAGTTGCCACTGTCTAGGAGCACCAAAGGACGCAGATCGGGTGGAATCACTGGAATGACGTCGAGCACCATCCACTCGGGCTTGTTGTCCGAGTCGCGAATTGCTTCGACCGTCTTCAGACGATTGATCAGATCCTTCGCCTTCTGCTTCGAGCCGGTCTCTTTGAGCTCTACGCGCAGATCTTCCGACAATTTCACCAGGTCCAAGCTACCGAGTAGCTTGCGAATCGCGTCGGCACCCATGTCCGCGTCGAAACTTCCTTCGCCATATTGCTCGCGGGCGGCGCGATACTCTTCTTCGGTCAGCAGCTGTTGCGGCTGCAGCGCAGTCTCACCTGGATCGACGACGACGTAGTCTTGGAAGTAGATCACTTTTTCCAGACTGCTGGTCTTCATCGCCAACAGGCTACCCAAACGACTGGGCATCGCCTTGAAAAACCAGATATGTACGATTGGCGCGGCAAGTTCGATGTGGCCCATCCGTTTGCGTCGCACACGACTATGCGTGACTTTCACGCCGCAACGATCACAAATCATGCCCTTGTACTTCATGCCGCGATACTTGCCGCAAGCACATTCCCAGTCTTTCTCTGGACCAAAGATACGCTCGCAGAACAGACCATCTTTCTCCGGACGGTACGTCCGATAGTTGATCGTCTCGGGTTTCTTGACCTCTCCGAACGACCAACTACGAATATCGTGAGGCCGCGCCAAGCTGATCTTCACCGAGCCGTAGTCGTTAACGCGATCGTAGTTGCTGCCTTCAAGAATACTCATATATTTCCTTCAGCCGCGAAGCGGCGATAGCAAATAGCCAGGGAGATAAACCCCTGGAGCAGGTACCATCAATGTGTTTGAGCCCCCAAAAGGGGCGGCAGTCATTGTTTGACGTATCTTCTTGCGTCGCCCCTACCGAGGCGCCTTTACCGTTTCTCAAGTTGCATATTCAAACCGAGGCCACGAATTTCGTTGGTCAACACATCGAAGCTAGCTGGCGTGCCGGCTTGCAACGTGTTTTCGCCCTTCACCATGGATTCGTAAATTTTGGTTCGACCTTCGACATCGTCGCTCTTGACCGTAAGCAACTCTTGCAGGATGTAAGCGGCACCGTACGCCTCCAGTGCCCACACTTCCATCTCTCCGAATCGCTGTCCGCCGAAACGCGCCTTACCACCCAACGGTTGTTGAGTAATAAGCGAGTAAGGACCGGTGCTGCGAGCATGCACTTTGTCGTCGACCAAGTGATGCAGCTTGAGCATATAGATGTAACCGACAGTCGTTTCCTGCTCGAGCGCTTCGCCGGTGCGGCCATCGAGCAATTTTGCCTTGCCGTGACGAGGCAATCCCCCCGCTTCAAGCGCGTCGTTTATCTGCTCTTCGGTCGCTCCATCAAACACCGGTGTAATCGCGCGGAAGCCGAGTTTCGCACCGGCCCAGCCGAGGTGCGTCTCGAGAATCTGCCCCACGTTCATGCGGCTTGGCACGCCCAACGGGTTAAGCATGATTTGAATCGGCGTGCCATCGGAAAGGAATGGCATGTCGGCGATTGGCAGGATCTTCGAAATCACACCTTTGTTTCCGTGACGACCAGCCATTTTGTCGCCGACAGAAATCACTCGCTTGGTTGCGATGTAAACCTTGACCATCTGCAACACTCCACTGCGTAGCTCGTCGCCGCGCTTCATCGAGTTGAGTGTGCGATCGCGTTCGTCAATAGCTTCTTCGACGGCGGGCCACAGCTGTCGATACGTTTTATCGACGTTCTTCTTGCGTTCAGGGCTGCGAATTTCAATCGCCTCTAATCGGAAAGTCACCGCCTGATCGGCGATAAACTGCGCCTCCTGATTGTGGATGATCTCGTTGCCATCAACGTCGGTGAGCTTCTTCTGCAAGATTTTTTCGATCTCGCTGGCCAACTCAGTAAACGCCGCGGCAATTTTTTCGTTCCCTTCCTTCTCCGCTGTCTTGAGCTCTTTCTCGAACAACTTCCGTTCATCTTCGCCCAGACTCATGCGACGAGAGAACTTCTGCGTGTCGATGACGATGCCGTCAACACCCGAAGGAACTTCCAACGAATCGTTCTTAACATCTTCG
>JBCDBK010000010.1:0-84818 GCA_039184115.1 Planctomycetota bacterium
CGACAGCGAACCCACACCGCCGCTTGCCCCAGTGACCACAATTGGTCCTGCCGACGCCTGAACACCATGCTGCAGGAGTGCTGACACGCACTGCGCCGCCGTAAAGCCGGCTGTGCCGTACGTCATCGCGGTCTTGGCATCGATCCCTTCGGGCGTAGCAACGATCCATTCTGCCGGCACGCGCACGAATCTGGAGTAGCCGCCCCAATGCGTTGTGCCCAAATCGTACCCAGTGACCAGCACAGAATCGCCGGGCCGAAAATCATCGTCGCTGCTGTCGATGACGATGCCAGCAGCGTCGATGCCCGGTACGTGAGGCAAGTTTCGTACGATACCTGGATGTGCTTGGCAAGCAAGCGCGTCCTTATAATTGAGCGACGAGTAGGCAACTTCGATCAGAACGTTGCCCGAGGGCAGATCGCTGAGCATCTTCGTTTCAATCGCGACCGACAGTTCGTCCGCCTCATCGCGACGGACCACGAGGCAGTCAAATGATTGGCGCGCATCCATTACTCGGCGAGCTCTATTGGTAGTTGGTCGATCTTTGCAGCTAGAATGAAGTCGTTCTCAGACAACCCACCGATCGCGTGCGTCCAAAGTTCAACCGACACGTTGCGGTAGCCCTCGATGTGCAAATCCGGATGGTGTCCATCAGACTCAGCAACATCGGTGCACCGTTGAAAGAAATCCATACCCGCCACAAAGTTCTTGACCTTCCAGTTTCGACGAATGCGTTGTCCCTCGTGCGTCAGATACCAGCCGGGCAGCTGCTTGAGCTGTTCGGTCGCCGCGTCAAGCGGGCATGGATCGACGCCGCCTTCGCACGGCAAGCACTTTTTCTGGGTGAGTTCGGTGGGCGATTGTGTTTGCACGGCGATCCCTTCGTGTTGGACTAGATCTTCATCGACTACCGCCTCGATTATCAGTCGATTTGCAGTCAGCCGTCAATTCTCGAACAGAGATATTGCGTTCAGCGGCATCGAATTCTAGGCTGACGAGGGTTATGAGTGGCAATCCGACAGCCGACGACCCACGCGACGATGCCGCCAAGCGTGTCGAGTTAGAGCACAAACTCGCTTTTCTGCAGCGAGCATTCGATGATCTGAACTCCGTGGTGCTCGAACAGCAGGCAGCCCTCGACAGTTTGCGCAGGGATATTGGTTCCCTAAAGCAGCACCTCCAGCGACTCGAGGACCAAGGCGGTGGCAATGACCTGCCGCATGAAAGGCCGCCACACTACTGATGGAGTATTTAGGTCGTGCTGCGGCCTGAACTGATGCCATAGGTCTTGCGGCCCAAAAGAGTACGGGCGATGAGCTGTAGGCAAATCTCAGAAAGAGAATCCGAAAAATCGGTTTCGTTCTGCGTGACAACTCTTTGTCATACCCCCTATTCGAGCTAAGTCCCTTGTCGCAAAACACCTACGGCAATCGCGGGCCGTGTTGGTGAGTCGCAGACAACGCGAGCTTAGCCAATGGTGCCTTGTGCTGGGTGATCTATCGCAAGCAAGATCACCGATGCCAGAAACAGCTGGCGTAGGCGGCCGCGTTGGTTACGTTAGCCAGCGCAGGTAATCGAATCCTCGACACGCGTGTTGCAGTCTGAGAGGAACACGATGCATCAAGTTGCGCAGCGCTCCGTAAACGATTACTCCTACGATATGTCTCCCACTTCCCGTACGACGATTGTAATTGTCGCCGCCAATACCTTGGATGCCGAGCTTATCTCGTCTTGTTTGCGGATTGAAGACAACATCGACGTGTTGTCGGCGACCTGTGATCCTGATTTCGGGCTGGTACGTTGCCAGCGACTGAATCCGGACGTGCTAATCATCGACCCAAAGATTGCCAATGATTTCGTGTCTCGATGCATCGCGAAACTCCGTAGTCGCACGTTCCGGCATTTACTGGTCCTTGATGATCGACTGCACGAATCGCGACTCGCGTCGCTGCTCACCGTACCAGGTGTCAGCTATTTCACGCGACAGATTAGTATCGAGACTTTTCAAGAGGGCTTAGCTCAAATCGCTAGCACAGGTCAGCGGGCCTTCGATCCGGAACTGGCGAGGCATCTGGAGAAAGTCGGCAACGTGCTGCGCTTGGCTGACTCGCCGAAGCCGAACGCCGTCGCGCTACTCACTGGTCGTGAGCTTGAAGTGATGAAACTGCTGGCCAGCGGCTACTCTGTGCGTAAGTGTGCCGAGCGATTGGGGCTCGCAGAAAGCACGGTTGATAATCATAAGTCCCGCTTGATGAAAAAACTCGACATTCACAAGATCGTCGAGCTCACGCATGTGGCCATCCGCGAGGGACTGATTGTCGTCTGACGCAGGGCGCACTAGGCTAAGCAGCGCTGAATCCGATCGAAGCAGTGGAGGCGACCTGCCTAAAGCCCCTCGACTTGGGCTTCCATCAATGCCCGCGCGTCGCGCGACGCGTTTTGCCATTCGCCTGCTTGCGCAGTAACGACGATGGCGTTGAGCCAGGCGGCTTCGCGAGCCGTCAGTTGCGAACCAGTTGCCGCTGTTTCAATCTGGCCCGCGACGTCCGCCAACCGCGGCTCATCGTGTTGATTACAGACCGAGTACAGTGCTTTGCTGTACTGGTAGGCTTCCGGACTAACGCTTTCGTACTGGCCACAGCCGCACAATGCGACGCTCGCTACCAGTCCAATCGCAAGCCACTGATGACAGTTGTTCATAGGTCAAAACTCCTCAATCAGTTCGCCTTCGGCGATGCTTGATAGTTCAGCAAAAAGGATCAAGTTGATGTCTTCAGAGATAAAGCGAACCGAGCCGTCGCCCATGCCAACTTGCCCACCGCCTGGATGCTCGGCATACATTTGGCCGACATGAAACGTCGGAAAGTTGATTGGATGGATGATCGGAAAACCAGTGATATCCAATTCTCCGCCCGACGGACCGGCGTGTACCAACGTTAGTGTTGCCGCCGCATCGGGACCGTTCTCCGGTGACGAAAAATTTGGATGAGTAAAGGCGCCTGGTATGACGCCGACCCAAGTCTTCTCGCTGAGGGCCGAAGAATGCTCGCCGACGAAGATGGTGTTACTAGTGCCATCCGTGACATCGCGTACTCGGGTAGCCGAATTTCGATAGAAGGGTCCATCTGCGACACGCGAAACGTCACCGTCGATGACGACCACCTCGGTCGACGAAGAGTAGATGTCTGTGAATACTTCGCCGGTTGTACTCGCCCCGCACTCGCCCCAGCACGACTCCTGACCATGGCTCGCAACGTAGTGCGATCTGCCGACGACGATTTCCCGGCCATCAATGACAATCGGGTTGCCCGGCTCGTCGCCGACGACGAAGGGGTCCGGATCGCCGCTCGCCGATGGGCACAGAAACATTTCAAAACTCGTCGAGATGACGTCTGCATAGGACGGCTCCCAAATCGGTTCGGCCTGATCTATGATTGCCGCGACGTTACCCTGTTCCAAGTAGGGTAGCAGCTGCGCCGACCAACCCCAGCCTGGGGCGGCATCCCAGGTGACCGGATCGATACGCGCTTCTGTCGGTCCATTTCCGTCACTGGTCGCGTACGAAAGATAGCCTGCTGGAAACCGATTCTGGGCGCTGTGAAAATTCTGCAGTCCCAACCCCATCTGTTTGACGTTGTTTCCACAACTTATTCGTCGCGCTGCTTCCCGAGCAGCTTGCACGGCCGGCAGCAGCAGCCCGATCAATAGGCCGATAATTGCAATAACGACCAGCAGTTCGACTAGCGTAAAGCCGCACATTCCCTTCGCATTTTGCCTCGACATCGAGCGCTCCGAATCTAACGGGTCAGGTTACGTATTTGTGCTTGCCGTCGGAAAAAATTCGACGGCGACGGGCGGAAACTGTGGCCGCACGAGAATGTAGCCTATGCTACACTTGCACGAATTGTACCATCGGCTACAATTGAAGCAAGTGTTTAACCATAATTTTTTAGCCAAGGCTACAAGGAGTTGCAGTCGTGGCAGCGGCAAGAAAACAGCAGAATCGCCATTCGCGTGTGCGGTCAGATCACGCAACGGAACTAGCGGAGGACTATGTCGAGGCGATCGCGGAACAGATCGCAGAGCAAGGTAGTTGCCGCGCGGTGGACCTCGCGGAACAGTTTCAGGTCAGTCATGTGACGGTAAATCGCACGATTGGCAGACTGCAGCGGGACGGTTTCGTGACCACCGAACCGTACGCGCCAATCGAACTCACGTCGGCTGGCAGCCGCTTAGCTCGGGCCGCTAGACGTCGTCATGAGATTGTATATCAGTTCCTGCTAGCGATCGGTGTGGCAGAATCAATCGCTGAGACCGACAGTGAAGGAATTGAGCATCACGTCAGCCCTGAGACCTTAGCAGCGATGAAGGACTTTCTCGATCGGTAGTCTCGCCGACGGCATTTTCGCTGGGGCTGGCAACGAAGAGTCGCTGGGCGACGATCCACAACGTGAGA
Source organism: Planctomycetota bacterium (assembly GCA_039184115.1). Taxonomy (GTDB): domain Bacteria; phylum Planctomycetota; class Planctomycetia; order Pirellulales; family Lacipirellulaceae; genus Bythopirellula. The sequence goes on from JBCDBK010000010.1 coordinate 4,457, forward strand.
GTGATCGTCGCGCCTGTTGCACTTGCGAGTGACTCACTGAATGCAACACGGGTGAATCCGCCGGCTGCCAGCCAGAAATCGGCTGCCAATCCGAGCAGGCCACCCAGGATTCCCACCGTCAGACTGGTGTTCAAGTTGGCACGAGCAGATTGACTCAGCGCGGCCGCAACTCCGCTGGCTATCGTGCCAACGGCAATGCAGATGAGTATTTCCACGGTGGCTTGCCTCTCTCAGTTCCGACAAATGGTAGCCTCGAATGCGAAGCTCTCAGAAAAAGCAACTTGAATGCCAGAGTTGCTAAGATCGATCGCACGATTGGCGTAAACTCAATCGCCAGAGCGGTTTAGCTGCGACCCATCATGAACGAGTCGCGTCGCGGCGGTTGCCCAGACCGTCGCGACATTGATGGCGCGAGTATCGAGATTGAACACCAAGGCAGTACAGCAGCGAGAGTCGGGCGGTGATCAGAACTCGAACGGGCTCGGCTCGTCCACTTCGTCCGCCTCTGGACCTGCATCGTCTTCGTCAAGTTCAAACGGGCTTGCTTCGGTGTCGTCAGTGCTTTCGTCCGGTGCTGTGGTCTCGGTCGGGTCGGTTCCTTGTTCGGCAGCTGACTCATCGGTTGCAGGTGAGTCAGCCGACGATTCGCGATGCCAGGTGGGTTGGTCAGCGCCGATCTCTTTGAGGCACTGGACCAGACCGTTGTCGTTGATCAGAAAGATCCGATCGGACTGATCATTTACCAATGCCATGCTTCCGGCACCCGTGGAGAGACGTCCTGCCACTCCGCCCGTTGCGTTGTCGATTACTACGAGCGTGCCATAGCGATCCATGCCATAAGTATGCTGCTTGCCGAGTGCGACAAACTGGGCTGCGCCGCTGACTTGCCAGAGTGCCTGACCGGTCGATGCGCTGACTGCATGCAATGTTGGTCCTTCTGACGCAACGTAGGCAATGTCGCCGACAATTGCGGGTCGGCTCGTAATCGCAAATCCGGTCGCGTAGCGCCACTGTTCTGAGCCGGTCAGTTCATGAAAGCAATACAAGTAGCCGTCCAACGAGGCGACGTAGAGATAAGGCTCCTGCTCTGCTGGCGCGGTGACGATTTCGTCGTTGGTTTCGACACGGAACAATACTCGCGGCGTCTCAGCTTGCCCGACATAGAGTTTACCGCTGTCCGTTGGCCAGCTTACAACTTGTCCTGTCGTCGTGGGGTTTTGGAAGATACGCCCATCTGACTGGTACTGCCAGACAGCCTCGGATGGCGAGTCAAGGCGATAGCCTTCAACACGACCACTGAGCAGCACAACGTAGGCGTGCGTTTCGCTTAGTGCCGGAGCCGCAACTGATGCACCACCAATCTGGCGTGACCAAAGATGATGGCCGTCGGTTCGATCCATCACGTAAATTCTGCCTGCGCCAAGTAGTGCGATGTACTTCGAGTTTACTGCAACGCCCGCTGCCGGGGAGTGTCCGACGCCGAGCTCTGTGGTCCACAGCGTCTGCCCAGTCTCCGCGTCGAAAGCTTGCACAGCACCGGCGCTGGTGAGCGCGAAGAGCTGGTCGCGGTCGAGCAGCCAGTGCACGACCTTATGCTGTGCAGCATTGACCTGCACCTGGGCAAACCAAGTCCGCTCGATTCCCAGGCGACCTGCTGCTTGGTTGCGTACCAGCGACTGAGCCGTGGCGATCGATGTCAGGGCCATCGCCATCGCGAAGGTCACCAGCGAAAGCCGGCGTTGAAATCGGGATCGCACTGATATTTTGAAAGCCATGCGTTTTCTGTTCCTACCGACAGCGGAGTTCGTGTGCCTGCGGTGATATCACGCAGCGGATAAAAATTCCAACATCTATACTAATTGGAGTGTCTCGACGAGACAAAGCAATTGGCCATTTTCAAGTCCGAAATCCGTCCGTAGAGCTTCTCTCGGCCAAATTGGCACCTAGACCACCAGGCGGGACGTCCTCTAACATAAACGCGCGCGATTGGATGCCCTATCGTGAAGGAATTCGTGGTGATTACGGGCCGACCAAGCGACTCACACAGCTTCTCGGGACATGACACTTGGTAGCCGACAACCCACAACCCGACGAGGCCTGCCGACTGCTGCTGGAAGAAGTCAGCGGCTACTTGAACTTCTCTTCAGGCACGTCTGACCCGACTTTCTTGAAGAACATTAACCAGCTCTATCGTTCGATCGAGCTACAACAATCGCGTGCCGATAGCCTCGCGACCTTGTGTGAGTGGTTGCGTGATTCCGTTAAGCACCTCAGCGGGCAGGCGGGCGCGTTCGCAGATGTTCGACAAGCAGCCGCTATAATCGACTTGCTCGAACATCGACTCGTATCAGCCTACCGCAAGTTTCACAGCGACTTGCTGTTTCATCAACGAGCCGAAAACCTGCTACGTCCATTTTTTGTCGGGCGAGCTTGTGAGGCGTTGCTTGCGCAAGGCTCTCCGTGGGACGAGACCGATCGTATTGTCGACGGTGCGCTGTCGCAATTGAACGACTTTGTCGGATATCGCCCGGTCGCCACGCTTGCATCGGGCAGCACCTGCCAACCCTATCCGCACGAGTTCGTGCGACCGATTCCGCTCTATATCCGCGGAGCCGGCATCGCCGTAGGAAGATATGAGAAGCTTGTCGAGTTGGCGATGGATATCCTCAAGTCGACGGACGAAGAAATTCTAGGCCGGGCCTGGTTCGACTTAGATCGGCTGGAGGAGATCTCGCTCGACCCGCGTGCCTACGACTTTGACCACCCGGTCAATCGGCGTCCCAATCATCACTTTGGGCAGTGGGATCCTCATCAGATATCGACCGCAGGCTTTTACACTCGTTTCGTGTTGCAGCAAATCACGCTCGACGCCTTGTTATCTCGATGCGAGGCTGCCCCCGATGAGACCAGTGAAGAACACCTGGTCGAAGCAGCGACTGTGCTCGCCGGTACGATCCTGATGGCCTCGGGCACCAGCGGCGATGGTCCCACGCGCCATGACTCAAATGTAACGCTGTCGACTCTGCTACCGCACATCGCCTCCTACCGAGACGATTTCTATCAGGAACGATTAACGAAGACCGATGGGCAATTTGGCCAACGTCTGGTTGAAGAAGCTCAGCGATTTCGGCAACCGTTTGGCGGTGCGCGACAGCATCTTAACCAAGAGCTGGCACGACGTCGCGCGCTGCAACTGCAACGCGTCCATCTGGCGCACCTGTACGCCCGACTCGGCTATCCCGAGGCGGCACAGCAGCAAGCGTACTTGGTCCGTGTACCCGCAGCGCGAATTGTCAGCGAAGTTTATTGCCTGCTGACCGAAGGTCATGATGCCATCGATAAAGACTCGCTCTCCTCCGTGGTCGAGAACCTCAAGACTTGCGAGCAGCTTGTGCACCGAGCGATCGAGTGCGGCGCGCTCGTCGACCCGTGGAATATCGTCGGATTTGCTGGCAACTTCAGCCTATTTCCGGCACTCGAGAACTCCGTCCACGATTGGCGTGTTGACGAGTTGATTGAATTAATCGAGCAGGTGCTCGACCTGAACGCGCGGGCATGGAGCGAGGCGGCTGCAGTCGACGATGGAGAATTGGAGGATCAGTTCTCTGCCATTCTGACGCGCCTTTCGAGTTGGTGGGATCGCTACGCCACCGCGTCGGTCGAAGATGTGAAGCGGCTGGTCGCGAAAGAGATCGAGGTCTCGGCGAACTTGGTTGCTGGCGCGCTCAATGCATGGCACAAGGCGGGTGCGGCGTCGGGCGATATCGGTTTCTGGCGGATGTTCGTCGATCAGTTTGATTCGTCGAAGGCGTTTCAGCTCGTGATTGAAGCGCTGCTCGATCATGGAGATACGGTCGCCGCGATGGCGCTGATGATGCAGTGGGTCAGTCAAAAGGATCGCACGCCGCTTGAGGAGGGCGACAGTTCGTTCCATCGGTTGGCTTTTCATTGGCTGTCGGCTGTCGAGACGAAGCAACGCACTGATCAGGTCGATCAGTGGCCGCAGGCCGAGAAATTCTTCGCCTATCTCGAAGCGAATGCAGAAGAGTACTGGCAGGTTCCGTCGATGATGCTCGACGAGTCGATGGACAGCATGTTCGACGAAGTCCTTGACGACATCGACAATGCAGTCTACTTCGAAGATGACGAAGAGGCCGAGTTCGAGGAGGAAGACGACGAAGAAGAGTCCGGCGAGCTGTTTGAAGCGGCCTACGAAAAAATGGTCTACCAGGACAGCACCGACGATGGCAACGAAGGAGACCTCGCCGATGACCAGATCGACTGGGAGTACACCGAGTGGGAGTACGAGGTCCAACGCATCGAGCAACGACTCGACTTTCTGACAACGGTGGCCAACCTGTGGAAGCACGCCGTCATCGTTTGGGGAGCTGCGGATCAAGCTCCGTCTCGGGGCGACGTTTTCCAGCAGTGGCTAACTCAGGCCGGTACAAATTACGGTCAGCTCATTGATCTCCTCGAAACACTGCACAGTTTTGATTTCGCACTGCCCAGCGGTACCCACGACTCACTGGTCGAGTACGACCGCCTTCGAACGACCAAAGAATCGCTCGTGCAGAAGATCATCACCACCTGCGTCGAGACGGCCGACGCTGCTCGGTTGCTTGCTGCAGCCGGGTGTCCGCCGAGCGTCGACACCGCCGATGCCTTCAACGAACCGCTCGACCGACACTCGATTGTGGTCCTAAGATCGATCTTAATTGGCGATGCCGACGAAGTTCGCAACTGCTGGAGCGAACTCATCGATTCGCTTCGTCCGCAAGCATTGCTCTATGTACCGCATTCACGCGGTGGCGAACCTCGGCAAATCGTCAAGACACGCGGGCTGCAAAAACTCGTGTTCGACCTACTTGGCTGGCTGCCGCAGCTCGGGCTGATTAAGCAGACGTGCGAGCTGCTCGATCTGGCGCAAGAGATGGAGACGACGCATCCCGTCGGGCCCGGAGCCGTCACCGAGTTTGATCGACTATTCGAAAATGGCTATCAGGCGATCGTTCGCTCGATGGTCACCTCAGCCGAAACTTGGGAAGAGGCGACGGCCGACGGCGAAGTCGACGACCAGCAGTCTTCGCGCGTCGATCACTTGTTGGTCGATGCGCTACAGCAACTGACGGAACGACAGCTCGAACGCTGGCTGAAGCACAGCAAGACGTTGCGACTCAACGTCGTTGAGCGTCTTTCCGATCAGAAGCAATGGATGCGCTTCGTCACGTTCATCGAACGGTTTGGTGGCGATCTGTTCAATCAGAAGTTCATGAGCCTCGGCAATTTGCGCGGGATTTTGCACCAGGGTGTCGAAACGTGGTTGGATAGTTTGGAAGAAGACCCGGCAATCGCCGCTGAGGTGATGCTGCTGGAAGAGCTAGACAAAACTTGGCCACGCGAAGAAGCAGTCGAATTGTTGACGCTCGCCATCGAGGCCGTCGTCGACAACTACCGTGCGTATCGAGACTACAACACGACGACCACTCAGTCTGACCACGGCGAATTGATTTACACCTTGGTCGACTTTCTTCGCCTGCGAGCTGCCTACGATCGAGTTGCCTGGAACCTGAAACCGGTCATCTGGGCCCACGAAATCCTAATTCGTCGTCGTCGGGCAACTGCCGCCGAAATGTGGTGTCAGGCATTCGCCGAACGGACCTCCGAGGCTGCCGATCGGCACCGCGCACAGCTCGAACAGCTCAGCCGTCAACACGGGATGCGACTGGCCACCGTCGCCGACCGCATCAACGAGCGTTTCGTCCGCCCCCTGCTTATCGATCGGGTGAAGGCGTTGGTCGAACCGGCGCTCAGCGCCAACGGCAACACGCACTCAGAAGCGTTCGCCTCGCTCGAGCGGGAGATCTCCAGCCTGTCCAACGAACCCTCTGGTGCCGGCCTCGACCTGCCTGACTGGCTCGCCGCCCTCGAAGACGAAGTCACTACCGCCCGCTCCCGCTTCAATCACCAACCCTCGTCCGATCGCCTCGCCCATCACATCGGCCAAGTCCGCCTGTCATGGCAGGAATTGCTGGAGCAGCTGGAAGATCCCAGCTAGCCAGGCGAAGACTTCTTTCGCGGCGGAAGGCGAACTGTCTGTGCTATCACCATGGCTTGTCGAAATCTCTCGCAATTGCCATACTAAGCGGCATACTATACGGACGTTCATAGTCTTGAAGCTGGAAACTGACTCACGAAGGATGCTTGGATGTCGAATGCCGTGCAAGAGACGCTTAAGTGGCCCTCCTCAGACGAAGTGCCAGAGGCGATTGACCTCTCGCTGACGGTTGGAGACCGCGATACGATACGTGCGCTCGTGCAGCATGCCGAAGGCACCGACCGCAACGAATATGCGCTGGAGGCGCTAAAAATCGGAGTCGCCGCACTGCGTCATGCAGCCGGCGCGTGGGATACGGACTTCATCACGCGGGAGACGACTCGCATGGTTGAATCGCTCCGCCAGCAGCTTGACGAGCACTCGCGCCAGGCCCAAGAAAAACTAACCGGCTCGTTCAAAGACTATCTCGATCCCGAGAGCGGCAAGCTCAGCCAACGGCTGCGACAACTCACGGCCAACGACGGCGAACTCGCGCGATTCCTGCGTCCCTTGTTCGACGGCGACGATTCAGCGCTCGCGAAGACGTTGGTCTCGCATATCGGCGAGAACAGTCCCTTAATGCGTCAGCTGAGCCCTGATCAGTCGAAAGGCCTACTCGCGCTCTTGCGCACTAACGTCGAAACGCAACTCACACAACAACGCGAACATCTACTGAAAGAGTTCTCGCTCGACAATCCCGAGGGTTCGCTGCGTCGGCTGGTTAGCGAAATTACTGACAAGCACGGCGATTTCACCAAGCACATGCAGGTCAAGATCGACGAGGTCGTCAAAGAGTTCTCGCTAGACGAAGAGAACTCGGCGCTCAGCCGTCTGGTTGGCAATGTCGACTCAGCGCAGAAGAAGATTACCCAAGAGTTTTCGCTCGACAACAAACAGTCCGCGCTGCACAAACTGAAAGAAGAACTGACGACGATTCTGTCGGCGCACGTCAAAACGAACGCAGAGTTCCAAGAAGAAGTAAAGCTGGCCCTCGAGAAGCTAGTCACCAAACGGGAGGAAGCGGCGCGCTCCACCCGCCACGGACTCACCTTCGAGCATGCCGTCTACGAATTCGTCGCGCATCAAGCCCACCGTCGGGGCGACCTACCCGAATCGACGGGCGAACGACCAGGATTGATCAAGAATTGCAAAGTCGGTGACGCAATCGTGGAACTCGGCCCTGAGAATTCTGCCGCCGGTGCGAAAATTGTCATCGAAGCGAAGCAGAAATCGGGTTACACGCTTAACGAAGCGCGCACCGAGATCGAGCAGGCGCGCAAGAACCGCGATGCCCAGATTGGCCTGTTCGTCTTTTCGCGTCGTCTAGCGCCGACCGACTTGGAGCCACTCACGCGTCACGGCAACGACTTGTTCTTGGTATGGGACGCCGAGGATACGACTTCCGATCCATTCTTTCGGGCGGCGCTGGAAATTGCTCGTGCCCTGTGTGTTCGCACACAACACGAAACCGAGCAGCGGCAAGTGGACTTCACGCCGATCGATAGGTCGGTGCTCGATATCGAAAAGCGAGTTAAGAATCTCGATCAGATACGCAGTTCCGCCCAAACCATCAAGTCTTCCAGCGAAAAGATTCTCGATCGTTTACGGATCGATCAGGAAGCACTCGAAAAGCAGGTCGTCGTGCTGCGTGAATCGATGACCGATCTCAAGCAAGCGATCGGCAGTGATAAGCCTACACCAAGCTCGTTGGACCAGTAGCTTCGCTGGCTTCGCGGACGGTTTCGGCGTCGATCGTGTCAAGTTCCTTGTTCGACCCGGCAAGCAGAGCGAAGTCGGCCAAACGATTGATCCTCCTCGGTACACCTTCCGACAGCTGGTGCAATTCGCTTATCGCTCCGTCAGCGAACAACGGTCGCTCGGCGCCGGCGGCAAATAGGGCCATCTGCAAGTATCCGACCGTATCGAGTTCGTCCCAGGGCATTAGTTCGATGCGTAACTCGCATAGCTGCCGGAGCGGTGTAGTGAGCCGCATGCGTTGCGAGGTGTCGGTTGCGGCGATTATCGTCAACCTGCCAGTGTTGGCAGCCTCGGTGCGCAGCAAACGGTGAACGTGATTTTGCAGGTCGGGCCCCGCCTGCTCGAGATCGTCGAGCATGACGATGGTCTGCCGCCCTTCGAGCATATTTTCGTTGATGCGATCGCTTGTCTGACGAAACAGCCGTACGAGGTCGTCTTCGACGCGGACTCGTGCTTGCAGTTGTGTGCCTAGCTGCCAATAAAACTCCCGCGTCGACAGGCCGAGTGGGTCGACGTTCGCGACAGCGTATCCCGCAGTTCGACATTGGGCGGCGAACACGTCAAGTAGCAACGACTTGCCATGTCCGACATCGCCAACCACTAGGCCTAGTCGACGGCGATGTGCAATCAAAAATCGCAGACGCGCTAGGGCTTCGCGCTGGGCGACTCCTTCGTGAAACAACTCACGGTCTGGCCCGCTTGGGAACGGTGGCTTATTCAGACCCCAATACGCGTGATACATCGCGGAAATCTCTTGAGTAGCAGACAGAGAAAAGGCAGAATGCTGTATTTGAAATCGGTGAAATGGCCGCTTGTCATTGAGGAATTTGAACTGCCACCGACGCCGGCAACGGTCTCGTCAGATTATTCTTGGCGTTCATGGTGTCCTTGGCGGCCAATATTCACGCTAGCATTGCCATCAACGTATGCCTGATCGATACTTTTCTACCCGACCGATCGACGGTGCGACAGTCACGTTGGATGGCAGCGAAGCCCATCATCTGTTGCATGTGATGCGTGCCAAGCCTGGGCTAGAACTGACCGTCTTCGACGGACATGGCGGCGAATATGCGGCGGAGATCGCCGAGTGCAAACGTTCGACCGTCGAACTCGCCGTCGGCAAGCGTGAAGAGATCGAACGCGAGTTGCCATTCGAACTGACGCTCGCTGTCGCACTACCCAAAGGCGACCGCCAACGTTGGTTGATAGAAAAATGCACCGAGTTGGGTGTTACGCGACTCGTTCCACTCCAAACCGCGCGCAGCGTTAGCAAGGTCGAAAAGAAAGAGAAACTCACCCGCTACGTGATCGAAGCCAGCAAACAATGTGGTCGCAACCGGCTGATGAAAATCGCCGCTCTGACCGATTGGACAGCGCTACTCAGCACTTGCACGATGGGCACACGGATGATTGCCCATCCCCAGGGTGAGCCGATTGCAAGAGTGGAAACTCGGAGAACGGAAAACGAAGCAATCTACATTGCCATCGGCCCGGAAGGAGGTTTTACCGACGAAGAAGTTGCTTCAACCATCGAATCTGGCTGGCAGCATATTGGACTCGGCGAACGGATACTGAGGATCGAGACGGCCGCATTAGCGTTGGCTGCTCATTTCGCCATCGAGCGCAGGATATAAATACAATGATGTCCTAACTCCGCCAACTTAGTTATTCGTCATTCACCTGCGGGCGTTCAACGACACCAAACAGATGTCCGCCATGATCGCCGCCGCTCCAAAAACCGGCGTAGTGGTCGGCGTAGATCATCACGCGGGCGGTGTAGAATCCGAGGCCGGGGATGCCCATGTTATCCACGGTGATGACGGGCGTGTCGCCAGCCCACTTGACGGGCAGAGTCAGCGGCACGGTGACATCGTTTTCCCCATAGGTGATGCGAGCCTGAAACAACCAACGGCCGTCGCCGACATGCTTGACCGTGGCCAACTCGTAGCGCTCGGCTTTCGGATTGATCGCGGCCTTGCCGGTCTCGGTAAAGTGGCCGACGAGCGTCGCACCGGTCAGCGCCGCCTCGAGCTTGGCGAAACGCTCAACCTGCGCGATGTCGACGGTCTCGTCGACTGAAGGTTCTGCACGCGACGAAACTGCCGACGCAGCGAACAAGACGACGCAAAGGGCGCGTAAGCATGAGACATGAGTGATTTGAGGAAGGGCGAACATGGCAATGCTCCGAGAGATTCTAGGGCAGAAATTTCTGCATTCAATCTAGCCGAGAACAGCCGCCGCGCGAAATGACTATCGCTTGAGAGACGGGAAGTAGCCGCCGTTGTTTAGGAACTGCGAGCTACGGCCAGTCGTCGGCACGCCAGAGTTGCGAGGATTGATATTCAACCCTGGGGCATTGGCCAGGCGTAATTGCTGTTGCAGTCGACGCAGCTCTGCCTGTTGCTTCTGGTTAGCCTGCTGCTGCTGAATTTGGGGCAGGACGCGAGAGTAGTAGTTCGGCACGCCCTCGTTCGTCTGCACCATGTCGAGGCTTAGATACGGGGTGACCGTCGGCCCGTTGGTGACATACTCGAACGGTTTGCCAGCGGCAGCCTGCGTCTGTTGCTGGGGCACTTGCGGACGACGGGACTGAGGAGCCGCAGCGACAGCCTGACGACCTCGAGCGAAGTAACGCATTGCGGGTGTCGTGCGATCGACAGCCGGTACTGAATAGCTCGCCTGGACGACCTGGCCGAACGCATCCGTGGTCAAGACAGCAGACGCGACCGTAAGGCACAGACAAATCGTTCGTAGTTTTGCAGTCATCGCGATCTCGCAGTTCAGTTCCGCATGTATGGCCGTCGAGTCGAGGAGTCCCTACGAGCTAAATAATCGGCATATTTTGACATCAACTTGCCTTCATTCGGCATTTTGTTGCTGGGGAATCGATAAGCCGGCTCGCTTCCATTGCTGGCACGTCTGGTCGTCATTCCAAGGCAAATCGACTGATATTGCAGTCTTCAATCGACCGATAATGATGGGCAGGACGTATACTTGACTAACATGACCCATTTACATATGATTAGGGTCGATGAACGTCCGATCACTGTTTTCCTCTGTCGAAGTCGCACACGAGGCCCAAAAATGCCCCGCATGGCTACCAATCCCCAAGCCGCCGACAGCGTACGTAACCAGACGGCTCAAAATTCGTCACCCGAGGAGCCGAGTGCCGAGTTGCTTGCCGAGCTCGCCGCCCACAGCGAACGCCTCGAGACTGCCACGCCTGAGGAGATCATCGCTTGGGCGCATGAAACGTACGGCGAAGGACTGACCATGGGTACGGCGTTTGGCCCGGAAGGCTGCGTCATTCTTTCGATGCTGGCGGAGATCGCGCCGGAGACCTACGTCTTCAACCTCGATACCGGCTACCAATTTCAGCAAACGCTCGATCTGCGCGAACGCATCGCGGACAAGTACGGCATCAAAGTCGACATGTTGCAGCCAGAGCTGACGGTTGTCGAGTACGAAGCCAAACACGGCGGACCGCTCTACGAAACCAATCCGACGCAGTGCTGTTTTGATCGTAAGATCAAAGTGCTGCAGCGTGGGATGAAAGGCCGCACCGCCTGGATGAGCGGCATTCGTCGCGACGAAAGCGAAGCGCGCGCGCAGGCTGCCATCGTTAGTTGGGATCGCAAGTTCAAAGTCGTTAAGATTTGCCCGTTTGCCAATTGGACAAAAAAGGACGTTTGGAATCGAATCGTCAAAGAAGACATTCCCTACAATCCGTTGCACGACCAAGGTTATCCGAGTATCGGGTGCTGGCCATGCACGCGGGCGCAGCTACCGGGCGAAACTGACGATCGATCGGGTCGCTGGGCGAGCTACAGCGGCAAAACCGAATGCGGTCTGCACACCATTCAAGAAAACGACGGCAGTGGAATCTAGCGGCGTGTTGATGGTTTCGAGATCCGAGTCGAATAACCTTGCACGTCTCTCGATCCTTGTAACACGTTGTTGACCAGTCACGAGCATGAATCTCAACGCTAAGAGTGAATATGCGTGTCTCGCCGCACTCGAGTTGGCGCAGCACTTCGAAGAGGCGCAGCCGATGCAAGTGCGGCGCATCGCCGAAGGGCACGGTATCCCCTCACAGTTCTTGGTGCAGATACTTCAAGATTTGAAGCGAGCAGGGCTCGTCGCAAGCACTCGGGGCGCAGCCGGCGGCTATCGGCTAACACAGCCACCGCAACAAATTACACTGGCTGACGTCTTACTTGCCGTCGAAGGCAAGACTGAACCATCGACGTGCGCGTCCGGTTCGTCTCCGCTGGCTCCCGTGTTACTGGAAGTCTGCCAGGAACTTTCGGAGGCACGCCGCAAACAGTTGGCAGGCACCACTCTCGCCGACCTTGTCGCCCGCGCGACCGTCGAGGTTGGACCGATGTGGTACATCTAAGGGAGGCGTGGGCACGTTTTTCGAAAAGAAACTTGCCGCCTACCGCTTCCAGCAGCGTATCAATACCCAGGCTGAGACGGGCTGAGGTTCTGAAATTGCACGTCGCTGGGCAGGCCGATTTGTTCTAGTTCCACGCGCAGAACGCGCAAGCCAGCTTTAAAGTCCTGAAGTTCAAAGACGATCAGATGCTCGGTCGCGCGTGTGGAATCGGGATCGACTTGTCGCAAATAGTTGGAGTAAATGCCGGCCGATGCCTCTTTCAGAACCTTCCGCAAGGGGCGTATATAGCGCTGGCGGACTTCGTCAGCTGAGAGCGATGAGCGAAATGAGATGCCGACTTTATACACGGGTGCTTTCGCGCTAGTCTGAATAATCGCGGACACCGAAAAAACCCTCGGCTGACCAAAGCGAACTTGTGGAGGGCTCATGCGTTACGATGAGATCGAAATTGCTACCTCGACTCCAAACGCGTCGAGAAATTCTCTAAACATGGCAAAGCACCGATCAATACTCGCAAGCGAATGGGAGACAGCCCGTTCAGCGCAGCCCAGCTTCCATACTGAGACCTATCCGGCGATTCACATAGCTTCTGTGCTTTGCGTCCCTGCGCCTACCTCTGACCCAGGAGTATGCGCCATTCTAGTAGTAGCTGGTAACTTATCAATGTCCTTTTGTTAACAAAAAAAGTGAAATAATTTCAATATCTGTAGATTTTCGGGCGAATAGTTTTCATAATCAAAAAGATGACTGAGCCGCAGATCAACGCTGAATGCCCGTATTGCCAAAGCGCGATGATGGTCAGTCGTATGACGTGCCATGCCTGCGAAGTCTCAATCGACGCGGCTTTTCCGACGGCTCGGCTGGCGAATCTGCCCACGGAGCACCAGCGTTTTATCGAGATCTTCGTTTTGGCCAGCGGCAACCTAAAGGAGATTGCAGAACAGACGGGCGTGTCGTACCCGACCGTGCGATCACGGCTCGATAAAGTGATAGCCGCATTGCGCGACGAAATTGGTCGGACGCAGAAGACAAAGGGAACCATCCTCGATGCGGTCAGCGAAGGCAAGCTGACGGCAGAACGTGCAGCCAAGCTGATCAAGGCAATTTAGCTCAACCAGCGCTATAACGGTCCGACTGACGCGGTTTGTCCGCAACCCTTCGAACAAGTCAATGGACGAAACTAATTCAAATCTCGAATCGCTCCCCGAGCGTGAACAAGCACTCCTGGACACGGCACTCCTGGATTCGGACCAACTGTTGGCCCGATCGCTTCATGATGACCAACTTCGCCGCCGGCGCTGGTGGTTGTCGATTCTTAGTATTGGAGGAGTAGTCATGAGTTGTTTCGGGTATGCGGTACTTGCAGGTTGGTTTGCTGTCAGCGCGCAAGTCACAGAGTCGTCCAGCGCCGACAGCACCAATTCGGTAGCCAGCGAGCACCAAAAGCAAGAGGATCTCGCTTGGAAAAAGCGGCTACTCGCCACTTCGGAGAACGACCCGTTGCACGTGGGGGCAAACATCGGCATGGAGTTGGTGCGCATGCCGGGCGACCGTCCTTACAGATTGCTCAAAACCAATTGGAAGAAGATTCCCGCTAGCGTCCGTAAGCAGATTCTCAAAGGCTTTACGCCAGGCATGATGGGCAACCAGGACATGAACGATCACTTTTTTGACGTTATGCATCTTGGCATGTCCGACAAGAATGCTGGGGTCCGTGAGTTTGCCGCCGGCTATCTCGAAATGCAAGGCCTGCCGAACTACCAACGCGATCTCGCAGGATACAAACGATGGCGGGCGAAGACGGAAAAGCTATCGGCGAAAGAAACCATGAAGTTGGTCGAGAGCGTGCCAGAGCCAAGCATGAGTAGCGAAGCGCTAACCGTCGCGGGCTGGGACTTGTGGAAAAAGCAGCGATTCGGCGATGCCGCCGAAAAGTTCTCTGCAGCGGTCGAGAAAGACGACAAGGCAGTAAACGCGTGGAACGGACTTGGCTGGGCGAAGTTCAACAGTGGCGAGGGTAGCGCCGCACTGCCAGCCTTTCGCAAGGCGATTAAGCTACAACCCCGTCATCCAGCGGCACTCAACGGCTTGGGGCAGGTTTACTTCAGCCAGGGCGAGTACAAGCTGGCGGAAAAATACCTTAAGAAGGCCGCACCTCGCGCACCGGCAGCTTGGTGGGGGCTGACCAAGGTCTATCTGCTGACCGGCAAGTTTAAGGCTGCTAAACCTTGGGCCGAAAAGGTCGCCGCTGGCAGTCCAGACGATCCTTGGGCCAAGCGCATGCTCGAAGATGCCAAGTCCGGAAAACTCAGTGACGAGCTGCGTCAAGTCATCGAGCCCGTGCAGATTGCCGCGCAAGAAGCCGAAACCGATGAAGCAGTCGTCGAATAGATGACTCGCCAAAGTGGCTAACCAAAAGGGGCGCGGTCTGGCTGTTTGAGGTTTTCACGTGCCGTGTCCAGCTCAGCAGACGACCGCGCCCCAATGCCTAGCCTAGCAAACCATCGAAGTGACGTCAGCGGAACGGTTGCCGCTATCGATCCGCGTCAGCTCACCGCTTCACGCGCGTGAGCCAGGTTCGCAGCCTGAATCTCCGGCTACGCGGCAGCGGACGGCTCCGCGCAAATATTAGAAGATCCAGACCGTTGATTTTCGGGCATTGACCATTGCACGACAACAAGTTTGCAACGGTTCGCAGAAATATGGCCGGCAACAGCAGGTCCGCCGACGCCGGGGAAGCCATCGACGGACGCTGCCGCACACGATCGCCGTCCGTTCGGCGACCGACATCAACGCCACTTCAACACCCGAAATACGCCTTCGCCATCTTGCACACGCTGCGGAATGGCCAGCAAGCGATCTCGATAGATACTAAGTAGCAACGCAGCGCCAAAGAACACACCGCCACCAACCATCATGTAGATCGCTGTTGTCTGAAGCTGTTCGGGCAAGTGAATCATGCCGACCAAGCTCGTCACGTAAACCAGCAACGTCGTGCCGCCAACAATCGTCGACCAGCGGATTCGACATAGCACACCCGCACCCAACAGCAGCAATCCGATCGACAACACCCCGGCCTCATGCATCAGGCCCCAACCCCAAGGCGCAACCTGGCTGTCGAACCGCTGCACTAGCATGCCGATCGTGAGTGGAACGGCGCTGAATAAACTACCCAACGCCAGATTAAAGCTAACCAGATCTTCCTCGCGTTCTTTCTCGGCGTACCAGCCAATGTAGCCCAGCACTAAGGCCGCCAAGCCAATGACCGTGAGGAACATCTCACCACGCTGCCAGAAGCTAAGCGTCGTCAGCGCATTGGCAACTAACACAAACATGAGCAATTCGATGGTCGTCAGTACCCAAAAGTGACGACGCCAGCCGGCCTCTTTCGACAGCATTCCCGCGCCGAAAGCTGCTGCACTTTGCACCGCGAGCATTCCCAGCAAGTTCCAATGAGTTTCGTCCGCCAGCAGCCTAGCCAGCGCGATCATTAGCGTCGCCACACTGCTATACGAGATAGACAGCCTGCCTATCCATTGGGAAATCGTGGCCAACTGACTGGTACGGTCGCCTTCGCGTCCGAGCAGCCGCCCAGTTGCCAGACAAGCAAGTCCCACGGTGGCAGCGGAAATCAAGAACAGGTTGTGAGTCATGCCAATTCCCAACAGCAGTTGCCACGTCGCCAAGCTGAAGCAACCGGCTGAAACGACCGCGGGGACGACTCGCCGCGAGACGTGGCTTGAAATGCCCAAGCTCGTAGCGGCTACGGCCAAGTACATCGCCACACCCAGGTGCGTAGTCGTGAGGCGAACTCCGTGAATTAGGCCAAATGTCGCCCCAGTGCCGAGTAGCAAGAACAGTAGGGACATCGTCTCTGCGACCAACGCGAGTTGGCGACGAGTTTGGTCACTACGCACGCGTATGGCAACTAAGGCGATTACCAGGGGAATCAACATTTCCAGCGATAGAATCAGCATCGAAAGCGATATCCCAACGCGTTCGATCAACACATTGAGGGCTAGCGCAACCAGGACGGCACCGTGGAAAGTTCGCCAATTTCCAGTCCGTGTGCGCGGCGACGGCGGATTCAATAGGATCGGAAGCCAAGACGCGACGCCGCTGATCATAGCGGCGAACACAAACAGCAAACTGAGCTCGAGTCGCGAGTCCCAGAAGTTCGACAGTAAACGGTCTTGCGCGAATAGCCCTACTCCGAGCGTGAACGTAGCAGCGTTGAGAACAGACGCCCACTTGCCACCGTCTTGCCGTAACGGCTCCAACAGCGATTTGAAAGGACTCTGCTCCGACTCGCTACGATCAGGCTCGCTCGAGAATTTTGGGATCAGACTAGTCGCTAATGATCCCACGGCTAGTAGCAACATCACCAGGTCTGCCGTCAACGGAATCTGTAGCAGATCCATGGCCATAATCGCCGCCCACACAAGCGATAGAAGTGCCGGTGCCATGTATCGTCCCTTTGGCTGCACCACCAGTTGCGAGTAGAGGTAGCTATACGTAGCGCCAATCGCGAGTGCGATGGCCCATAATCGTAGATTGGTCTGGACGGCAACCTCTGGCACAACTGCCCAATCGAAGTTCGAAAGGTACGGATCATACAGCCGTCCCACCAGTCGTCCTAGCAACAACACTAACAAACCCAGTCCCATCACTGCGTGACCTGAGTTGAAAAATGCTCGACCGAAGTTGTCTCGCGAGAAGCGACCTTCCTCCGGCGGAAAAGCTCGCTCGAAGTGAATACAAACGATACCGAGAATAACTAGGAAACTGGATGGTGCCATAATCTCCCACAGGCGGCTGACCTGATGGTCAGCAAGAATCAATAGGCCAGTCATCGTGACGCCACCTACAATCGCGTGTACGTAGAGCGGATCAGCCGACAGTCGCGCTACCGCCACGTAGAGAGCGCAGCAAACCAGCGCCGGCACCCACAAGTGCCCACCCTGATCGAGGGTGATCAGTCCTTGCGCGTCATAAAACCACAGGTTCAGCGGCATCACTAAACAGGCAAGCATCGTGAGCGCTTTGCTGGCGGTCTGGTAGCGAGAGAATCGTGATCCGCCAAGGCCCACCGAGAGTAACCCAAAGTTGGCTACTCCCAGGCAGCTCGCCACTATCAATTTGTTCTCAAAGAGTCCAATCGCCCACAGCCAGATCACCAGGCCGAGCACAAGCAGACCGCCGCCACAGCACATGAGACCCTGCAACGTTCGCGGGTCGACCAGCACTTCAATCCAAGTCGAACGTTCGATCGAGGGCCGGGTCGGTTGTTCGCCGGAAGATTGGCTGGGGGCAGAAAACTCGACATGTGCTTCTTTGTCTGGTGTGTCCATAACTGGTTCCCCGGAACATGAAGGTGTTTGCGTGCAGCAACCAGGCGCTTTAGCCGGCTCGCGGCCGCACCACCGTTACGAAAGCACGGTCCGTGCCGAATTCCATAGCATGTCGCAAACCCTTAATGCAAAAGGGGTTGCAATCCGAATCAAGCGATCAGAAGCTGAGAATGCTCATTGTTTTATGTACATTTGATGTACAATGAATGCACAGGATGTTCACCCACTGATACGAGTACTGAAAGCTAGAAGGATAGGCCATGCTATCGGTCTCAGACCGGCGCTTCGTCGAGACACTGTCTGAGTTGTCGTTTGAAAATCCCTTCCAGCCGAAGCGACTGGAACTCGAGCGGCTAGCGCTCGGACGAGAGTTTGAGGCCGAAGACTACATCGCCTGGAGCAAGGACTTTTCACGGCAAGCCAACGAGCGACCGAACGTCCGACGGCTGAACGAAAGAGCCGCCCAAATCGCGGATCAGATGCGCGGGCAGCTGCATGCCGGCGAAACCGCGGACGACACGACGTTGCAACTCTATCAAGATCTGATTAGCTACGTGCTGTACTATCGGTTCGCCATCCAGTTCGATGTCGAAACGCTCATTGCCGGCGGGCGGCGCACGCGACCAACGATCGCGAAGGTCTGGAAGAATTTCAACGAGGCGTTTCATCATTATCTGGCACTTCCCAAGTGCCCCTTACTTCGGGTGATCGATCCAGCGCATTGGTTCGCGACGTTCTTCCAAGTTCGTCGCGCGTTCTTGTCGATCTTCGACAACATTTTGGGCGAGTCGCTGCCAGCAGTTAAGTTGCGGGCAGCCGTCTGGCAATCCGTGTTCACCCATGATATGCGTAGGTACCGGCGCTCGCTTTACGCACAGATGCGTGAGCTTACAACACTCATCACCGGCCCGTCCGGAACCGGAAAGGAACTAGTCGCGCGGGCAATCAGCCTGTCGCAGTACATCGAGTTCGATGTCGACAAGCAGCAATTCGTCGGTGGACTTGACGACGCGTTCTCGCCTGTGAATCTGTCGGCCCTTTCGCCAACATTGATCGAGTCGGAACTCTTCGGCCATTGTCGGGGTGCATTTACGGGCGCTGTAGCCGATCGTCAGGGCTGGCTTGAATGCTGCCCAGCGCACGGCGCCGTGTTTCTCGATGAAATCGGTGATCTCGATATGGCGGTGCAGGTAAAGCTGCTGCGCGTTGTGCAGAACGGCGGTTTCTCTCGAATTGGCGAAGTACGACAGCGGTGCTTCGCAGGAAAATTACTGGCAGCCACTCATCGTAATTTGACCGACGAAATACAGGCGGGCCGGTTTCGCGAGGACTTGTACTATCGCCTCTGCTCCGATCGCATCAGCACGCCTTCGTTGCGCGAGCAACTCGAAGATCGACCTGAGGCATTACGAGGCCTGATCTCATTTATCGCGCAGGGCCTTGTCGCGAGTGAAGCGGAGACACTAACCGACGAGGTGGAAACTTGGATCAACGGCCACATCGGAACAGACTATCCTTGGCCGGGCAACATTCGCGAGCTTGAGCAATGCGTACGAAACGTGCTTGTGCGCAGCGAGTACCAACCGCCACAGCTAGATGTAAACCTAAATTCGTCAACTCCGCAGTGGCTGCGTGAAGCCGAGCAGGGCACTCTCACTCACGCTGAACTACTGAGTCGTTATTGCACCGCCGTTTATGCCAAGCTGGGAAGCTATCAGCAAACGGCCGAAGTACTAGGTATCGACCGCCGGACGGTGCGGAGCAAAATCGACCCGGAACTACTGGCCACCTTCAATGAGCGCACTCACGCGTTGAACCCCCACCTCGCGTAGGCTGACAACGACCCAATCCGCGTCGCTAAGTTCTTCTCGACTGGCGGTTCCAGTAAGCGCGATGCAGCTCATGCCGGCGGCTTTAGCGGCGGCGACGCCCGGCGGCGCGTCTTCGACCACCAGGCAAGAACGCGGATCGACGCCAAGTTGCCGCGCGGCAAGCTGAAAGACTTGTGGGTCAGGCTTTCCTCGTGTGACATCGGCGCCGGTAACACACGCAGCCATGACCTCGGCGCGGCCTAGGCACTGCAATGTTAGCTGGACGTTTGCGGGCGGACCCGACGATCCAACGGCGAGGAGGAAACCGGTTCCGTCCAACGCGTCGATCAACTCAACGGCGCCATCGATGGCGGGAAAGTCAGCGCTGATAATCTCGCGATACAATGCTTCCTTGCGGTCGGCAGCCTGCTGCACTTGCGCGTCGGAGTACTTGCCTGTGAACAAATCAGCGAAGATGTCGCGATTTGTGCGTCCGAACGTCTCGCGAAACGTCTGCTCGGTGAAGTCTTCGCCCAACTCAGACAACATCTGGCGCCAACCCTGAAAGTGAGGTTGATAGGAGTCGACAAGCACGCCGTCGACGTCGAAAATCACAGCTTTCTGCATGGTACCCTCTTCGTCATCCATTTTTTCGTGACCCGATGCATCCACTCGCCCCGACGCGGCGAATGTTACCATCAGCGTTTGTCATTCCATTCTCTTCGTGCAACAAAAGTATCAGAACATGAACGAAATCCAATCCCGACGCGGCGGTTTGAGCAAGCTCTTCCTCGGAGAGCCACTTGGCACGGCTGGCTGGCAAGACGTTGGCTTGTTGATATTGCGAATCTATGCCGGCGTGACGATGGCGGGCGGTGGTATGGACAAGATTCCCGTTGGTAGCTGGTTCGAGGGGCAAGTTGCGGGCATCGGATTTCCACTGCCAAGATTTTTTGCGTTCGCTGCCGCCTTCTCCGAGTTTGCGGGTGGCTGGCTGCTGGTGATGGGCTTGTTAAGCCGACCGGCGGCGTTCTTCATGGCGGTAACGATGGGGGTCGCCTCGTGGACGATTCATGCGGAGGTGGCGTTTTGGGGCCTGCACATTGCGCGGATTTACTTTTGGGTCTACGTGTGCTTGACGCTTACCGGCGGTGGTCGGTTGTCGCTGGACCACGCTTATCGTCTTGGACGAGTTCCCGCGGCAGTCGTCGCGATACCACTGCTGATACTCACCGGGATCGGCGGCTATCAAGAGTTGTTCGTTGCACCGCGGGTCAATACCAGCGCGAGTGTGTCCTTTGACGAGGTCGAATCCATCAGCCTCGCGGGTACTTTCAACAACTGGACGCTGGACGCAACGCCGATGATCCAGGACGACGATGGCGTTTGGCGAGCGACAGTTGCCATCGGCACCTCGGGACCGATCGAGTTTAAGTTTGCCGCGAACAACAATTGGGCTCTCAATGCCGGCGCAGCCGCTGACGCGAAGTCAGGTTTCCCACTGGCTGGTAACGCCCAAACCAACTCCAACGGCGAACCTCAGAACGTCATGGCGTACATCCCATCAGCAGGCGAATACGAATTTGCGCTCAACGTCAGCGAGCTGTCGTACACGCTCGATGCTGCCACCAAAGGTGATAACCCACCGGTCCCCGAGCCCGACGCGAACTGACCAGGCTGGTAATCGCCGAATAGACAATCGTTAAGCGGTCGATCGACCGAACATTCCTAGTCGTCGCGCCTATTGCAAGGCATGGTGTTGCAGTACTCGGTGGCGCAAAATCGTAACCTGTTGCCTGCCATCGACTTCGAATATCGGAACGCCTGCGTTTATCCAAAGCCGCATTTCAAAATGACAGAATTCGCCTGCTGTCGCCGTTCGACGTACGCGCAAAGTACTTGTTTCGTAGCGCCATTCGAACAAGCGACTAGCAAAGGAAGCGTCGTTTTGCAAATCTGGACCACATCGAGTGTTACAAAATGCCGCTTGCCGACATCGCGTTTCAAACATCGGCACAGCGATTGCCACAGGTATGCTACTGCACCGTACCAACGAATGCAGCGACGATTATTGGCCACCCGAGGCTTCTCTGGAATGGTTGCTTGATAGACGGCATCGACACGGGTCCTTCAACCGGGCAGCCGAGAACGGATGACAACCTCCGGCAGCGGACGATACGCGTGAGTTGCTTCCCTGATGCGAGCTAGTTCTCTAGCCGCGCGTTAGCGCAAGGCGACCGTCGCGGATGGCTCGGACGATGTCGCGGCGAGAAAGCACACCGACGAGTCGCTTATCGTCGACGACGAGCAGGCGTCGGATGGACGCGGCTTGAAAGATTTTTGCGGCCGTGTCGAGGGTGGCTTCCTGGCCAATCGATCGAATCTCGGTCGTCATAAAGTCGCGGCACTGCTGGCCTTCGTACCCGGCCGCCGGCTGCTGCTTGCTGTAGAGTTGCAATACGTCGAACTCGGTGATGAGTCCGATCAGCTCGCCAAAATCGTCAACCACTGGCAAGCCACTGATGTTTTTTTCGATCATCAGATCGATGGCTACGTCGATAAACGCGTCGCCTGGCACGGATAACGGGTCCGCGCTCATAATGTCTTTGACAAGTTGCATAGTACTCTCGCAGTCCGTTGCTGATCCGACATGATCAGATACGATGGTGGGACAAAATTACCACAAGTTTGTGATAATTGACTGGAACCGATTTCAAGTGGACAATTAAGAGTAAAGCACCAAGCTGGTCAAGGTCAGTCCAGAGCAAATCTAAACGGACGTAGGTCACAAAAAAGAGTGCGCGGCAAATATAAACGTATGGCTCGCTTGATTACTGGGTTTTCCAGACCGGATCGTGGTGCGACTGGTCGGCCGACTTAAACCAACGAGTGAGCGTCGTCTTCTGTCGCGTGTAGAAGTGGACGCTCTCGCTACCCTGCAGATGCAGATCTCCGAAGAATGATTGATTCCAACCAGTGAAGGGAAACCAGGCCATCGGGGCAGGCACACCGACATTAATGCCAATCATGCCGGCGTTGAAGTGCTGTTTGAATTCCCGCGCCGCGTAGCCACTGCGTGTGAAGATCGAGGCTCCGTTGCCGTAAGGGCAATTCCGTCCGATTTCCAGCGCACTCTCCAGATCGTCGGCTCGCATGACAGACAAGACCGGGCCAAAGATCTCTTCAGATGCCAATCGCATATCGGGTTGCACCTGGTCGACGACGCACGGACCGAGTAAGAAACTGTCGTCGTGTAGTCGGCCGTCGAGTGCCACGTCGGCACCTTCGCTGGCGGCAATGTCGATGTAGCTGCTGACCCGATCGAGATGCTCGCGCCGAATGAGTGGGCCAACGTCGACGCCTTCGTTGCCATCGGTCGGGCCCACGTTGAGCGAGCTGGCGTGTTCGCATAGTTCGCTGACGAGCGGTTCCGCCACCTCGCCCACCGCAACGGCCACGCTGCCGGCCATGCAGCGCTGGCCCGCGCATCCGTAAGCGCTAGCCGCCAGCGCTTTGACCGATTGCTCGAGGTCGGCGTCGGGCATGATGATGAGGTGATTCTTCGCGCCGCCAGCCGCTTGCACGCGCTTGCCGTGTTTCGTTCCTACTTCGTAGATGTACTTGGCGATCGACGTCGAACCAACGAATGAAATTGCCGCGACGCTCGGATGGGTAAGCAGCACGTCGACGCAAGTTTTGTCGCCGTGGACGATATTGAACACGCCGTTGGGCAATCCAGCTTCGACGAGCAATTCGCCCAGTCGAATCGACGACAGGGGAACCTTTTCCGATGGCTTGAGCACAAAAGAGTTGCCGCAGGCGATCGCAACGGGGATCATCCATAGCGGTACCATCGACGGAAAATTGTACGGCGTGATGCCGACGCAGACGCCGACCGCGTGACGATTGGTTTCGGCATCGACGCTGCTCGCGATGTTCGGCAGGGTGTCTCCGTTGAGCATTGACGGAACACCGCAAGCGAACTCCACCATCTCGAGTCCGCGTTGCACTTCGGCCCGCGCTTCGGGCAGTGTTTTGCCGTGCTCGCGCGTGACGAGAGCTGCCAACTCGTCGAAGTTTTCTTCCATCAGCTGGCGAAACTTAAACATCACTCGAGCACGTTCGACCGCCGGGGTTGCCGCCCAGCCGGGAAGCGCGCGCGCTGCCGACTCGACAATCGCGGCAGTCTCGGCTTCGTCACACAACGGTACGAAGGCGATGACTTCGCCTGTCGATGGATTCAACACTTCGGCCGAGGTGGTCGCTTCGCTCGTGCGCCAATCACCGCCGTCTAGCAGCGGAACAGTCTGAGTCATTGTATCGCCCGATCAGACGATCGGTCCCATTCAAGAATTACTAGAATAGTCTAGTAGGATTTTCATTCGCAGCTCGGTATGATAACGGATTGGCGGTCGCTTCCCAAGTCTGCAGAAGTTCACGCAAGTAGGAGTTCTAAATCGATGAGTCGAATAGTCCGTGGGGCGTTGATTCAAGCCAAGCTCAACGAGCCCGGCAGTTCGCCGGTCGCCAAAATTCGAGACGCGATGACCGACAAGGCCGTCGCGATGCTCGAAGAAGCCGCCAGCCAGGGCGCACAAATCGCTTGCTTGCAAGAACTTTTTAACGGGCCCTATTTTTGCTGCGAGCAGGACGTGCGGTGGTACGAGTTGACCGAACCCGTGCCCGATGGCCCGACAATCCAGCGGATGCAAGAGGTAGCTAAGAAGCACGAGATAGTGCTTGTGGTGCCTGTCTACGAAGAAGATCTGCCCGGCATCTATTACAATACTGCCGCGGTGATCGATGCGGATGGCAGCTATCTAGGCAAGTTCCGCAAGATTCATATTCCCCAGTGCTCGCCCGGTTTTTGGGAAAAGTTCTATTTTCGTCCGGGCAATTTGGGCTACCCGGTATTCGATACCAAGGTAGGCAAAGTCGGCGTCTACATCTGTTACGATCGCCACTTCCCAGACGGGGCCCGCTGCTTGGGGTTGAACGGTGCCGAGATCGTCTTTAACCCGTCAGCGACCGTGGCGGGACTGAGTGAGTATCTGTGGAAGATCGAGCAGCCGGCACATGCCGTCGCGAATCAGTACTACGTCGGTGCGATCAATCGGCCGGGAACTGAGCAACCGTGGGAGTTTGGCGAGTTCTACGGTCAGAGCTACTTCTGCGATCCGCGCGGCCAGATCATCGCCGAGGCGTGCCGAGACAACGACGAAATCGTGATTGCCGACATGGATTTGGACATGATTCGCGAAGTGCGCAACACGTGGCAGTTCTTCCGCGATCGCCGTCCAGAAACTTATGGCGCGATCGTCGAGCTCTAATGCTCGCTGCTGCCGTCCATTTTCATCCTCAGGATATTCGAAGATCAGTAGTTCAAGCGTTATCTACGGCCTCGATGATCGCCCGCCGGTGGCCAATGCGATCGTCCTCGCGTTGCAGCATGTGCTTACCATGTTCGGCTCGACGGTAGCGGTGCCACTGATCTTTGGTCCGCTGTTGTGGCCGGTGCCCGAGAGCCTGCCAGAAGCTGTAAGCGCTGAACTGCTCAACTTGCAGCTGACCAATACCGCATTGCTGATTTCTTCGGTCATGTTGTGCAGCGGCGTTGCCACGCTCTTGCAATCGACGTACGGTTCGCGGCTGCCCATTATCCAAGGTGTTTCGTTCTCATTCCTGGCGGCATTCTTCGTTATCGTTGCCTCAGCGCAGACCGAGAGCGCTCCGAACTGGGCTGCCGTTGTCGCTGGCGATACCAGCGAGGCAACACTCACTCCGCTCGTCGAGCAGTGGGAAGCCGCCGGTGCCCTCGGCATGCGCACTATTGCCGGCGCGGTTATCGTCGGGGGACTGATTGAAGCGGTGATCGGGTTTTCGGGTCTGATGGGACTCGCCCGACGCGTGCTTTCGCCGGTAGTAATCGGTCCGGTGATCATGCTGATTGGTTTAGCGCTCTACCAGGCCGGCGCACCGGTGGCGGCGAGCAATTGGGCGGTGTCGTCCTCGATGATGGCACTGATCGTGCTCTTCGCACTTATTCTGTCGAGAAAGATCCGCATCTTCCAACTGTTTCCGATGCTATTGGCGATTGCCACGATGGTCACGATCTGTTGGTTTCTGGGTAGAAATGGAACGATTCCCAAAGAAGATCCAGCCTTCGTCGATCTGTCCGCATTTGATCGCGCAGATTGGTTTCGAGTGAAGACTGTGTTCTTTCCGTGGGGACTGCCCGAGTGGTCCATTAGTGCGATTGTGGCGGTGCTCGCAGGCTACTTGGCGTCGATGATCGAGTCTTTCGGCGACTATCACGCGTGCAAGAACATGGCTGGTGGCGGCGATCCAACCCAACGCGAAGTCTCGCGTGGTATCGGCATGGAAGGATTAGGCTGCGCCATCACAGGCACGCTGGGTGGCTTCAGCTCAACGAGCTACTCAGAAAACATCGGTCTGGTCGGGCTCACCAAAGTCGGCAGCCGGTACGTCGTGCAAATCGGTGCCGTTATACTCATCGTGCTTGGCTTGTTCGGCAAGTTCGGCGCGCTAGCCTCGGCGATTCCGCAACCGGTGGTCGGCGGGCTTTATTGCGCGTTGTTCGGACTGATCTCCGCCGTGGGCGTGCGTCAGTTTGCCAAGGCCGATCTTAATTCAGATCGAAATCTGTTTATCGGCGGCTTTGCCTTGTTTATGGGGCTAAGCTTGCCGGCATGGTTCAATTCGCCGGAGGCGGCCGAGTCGATTAGTTCGCTGAACGCTTCGATTCTTGACAAACTCGTGGGTTGGTTTGGGCCGCTCAGTGAATCCGGTGGGGATTGGCGTCAGACCGCTGCGAATAGCATCACCGAATCGTTTTCCGCCATTGGCAAGACCGGCATGGCAGTCGCGGCGATTTTGGGAATCTTGCTAGACAATATTGTGCCAGGTTCGCGCGAAGAACGCGGCCTCGTTCAGCCGCCGGGCGTCTTGGTACCCGAAGGCGGCGACTTGGGCGTTGATAAGAAGTGAGGATTTAGCGATATGAGTCAGACCACGAATACACTGCAGCTACCAATTATCGATCACCAGCCCACGCCCTACGACGGGCCGTCGCGTGACGAAGTGATTGCCATGCGGCATCAATACGTTTCGCCTGGCGTGCTGACGTACTATCGCGACCCGTTGATGATCGTCGAAGGGCACATGCAGTACCTGTGGGACGAAACCGGACGGCAGTACCTCGACGCGTTTGCTGGTATCGTCACGGTCAGCGTGGGGCACTGCCATCCGAAAATAGTCGAGAAAGTCCACCAGCAGACCGGTCGTCTGCAACATACGACGACCATTTATTTGCATCCGACGATCGCTCAGTTCGCCGAGAAACTGGCCAGTAAGATGCCCGATGGGCTCACGAGGAGCTACTTTACCAACAGCGGTAGCGAGGCCAACGAAGTCGCCATCTTGTCGTCGCGTGAGTTTACTGGCAACTCCGACGTGATTGCGCAACGCAACGGCTACCACGGTGGTACGTCAGTGCCGATGAGCTTGACAGCCCACGGCAGTTGGAAGTTTCCTGCCAACCAACGTGCTAACGTCCATCACACACACGCGGGCTATTGCTATCGTTGCCCTTACGGACTGGAATACCCGTCATGCGAACTCAAGTGTGCTCACGATATTAAGAACGTCATCGAGTACCAAACGCCTGGCGAAATTGCCTGTTTCATTGGCGAGCCGATTCAGGGAGTCGGCGGCACCGTGACGCCGCCGAAGGAGTTTTTCAGCATCGTGTACGACATCGTTCGGCAGCACGGCGGTATTTGTATCGCCGACGAAGTGCAAGGCGGCTTCGGTCGTACAGGTACGCACTACTGGGCACACCAGAACTGGGACGTGAAGCCAGACATGATTACGATGGCCAAGGGAATTGGCAATGGGATTCCACTCGGTGCGATGACCACGACCGAGGAAATCTCGGAAATGATGACCAAACGTATTCACTTCAATACCTTCGGTGGCAATCCGATTAGCATGACGCAAGGATTAGCCACGCTGGAAGTCATTGACGAAGAGAACATTCAGCAGAACGCCTTGGAAGTTGGCACCCACCTGAAGAACCGACTGATCGAGTTGCAAGACAAGCACACCTTGATCGGCGAAGTGCGTGGCATGGGATTGATGCTCGGTGTCGAGCTGGTCACCGATCGAAAAACCAAAGAACCTGCTTCTGCGCAGGCGGCCGAGGTAATGGAACGCTGCAAAACGCGCGGCCTGATCATCGGCAAGGGTGGGTTGTACGGTAACACACTTCGCATCAAGCCGCCCATGTGCATCACCAAAGACGACGCCGACTTCCTGGCCGACTGCTTGGATGTCGTGCTCGACGAAGTGTCCAAACAATGACCCATTTCGACCTACGGAGGACTTGCGATGCCAACTCTTGAAACCACCGTCAACGGCCTCAAGCTCCCCAATCCGTTCGTGATCGGCTCCGGCCCTCCCGGCACCAATGGCAACGTCATCGGCAAGGCATTCGAAGAAGGCTGGGGCGCTGTCATCTGCAAGACCATCAGCCTTGACGCGGACAAAGTCACCAATGTTCAGCCACGCTATGCACGCCTGCGCGCACGCGACTCGAAAGAGATCATCGGCTGGGAGAACATCGAGCTGATCTCCGACCGTAGTTTCTCCGTATGGGCGGACGAACTTAAAGCCGTCAAAGACAAATATCCCGACCGCATCCTCATCGCGTCGGTCATGGAAGAGTTCAACAAAGACGCTTGGCAGGAGATTGTCGAAAAGTGCCAAGACGTGGGCGTCGATGCGTTTGAGCTGAATTTCTCCTGCCCGCACGGTCTGCCAGAACGCAAAATGGGTTCGGCGATGGGCGAGAATCCCGAGATCCTCGGCGAAGTTTCGGGATGGGTCAACGAAGTCGCGAAAGTGCCAGTTTGGGCGAAGCTGACGCCAAACGTTACGCACATCGAAGATCCCACACGCGCGGCGTTCGAGGCAGAATGCGAGGGCGTCGCTGCCATCAATACGATTCGCAGCGTGCTGGGCGTCAACCTCGAGACTTTACGCCCCGAGCCATCCGTCGAAGGCTACACGACGCCAGGAGGCTACTCGTGCCGCGCCGTTATGCCGATCGCACTGCGAATGTGCATGGAAATCTCGCAAGTGATTCTCAAGGAGTATCCCGATCGCACGCTCAGCGGCATCGGTGGTGTCGAGACAGGCGACGATGCGGCTCAGTTTATTTTGCTGGGTGCCCATACCGTGCAGGTGTGTACAGGCGTCATGAAATTTGGCTACCGCATTGTCCAAGATATGAGCGAGCAGCTGTTGGCATTCATGGAGAAGCACAATTTTGAAACGCTCGACGACTTTCGTGGTCATAGCCTGCCGTACTTCACGACGCACTTCGACCTAGTTGCCAGACAAGCAAAAGCGCGTGCCGACGCGAAAGCTGCACGCGACCTGAAAATGATCGAGGCGGACGATCAATGGAGTGGCGACGACTTCGTCGATCAAAGCGACGCGCTGGCACGCGGTTAGAAGCCATATGATACGAGGCTTCAAGCTGGCTGCGATCAGTCGGAAGTCAGCTCGATGTTGATCGTATTGCTACCTGACTCGACCGTGAACTCCAGGCCCGACGTCGTGACCTGCATGTATTTCATTGGTACAAGCGGTTCGGAAGGCGTGTAGCTGCGTTGTCCAGGTGGAATGTCCGGCGGCTCGAAAGCTTGCACCGACGCGCGGTATTTGCCGGGGCGAATCCCGTCTTTCTTACTCGTGGTCAGTATAAAGTTACCGCTTGAGTCGAGATCGCCAACCGAGGGAATGGCTGTCGGGTCTTCGGGAGCGAAAGTGACAAGCCCCGGAGTAATCGTCTTGCCGTCAAGTGTCACTTTGCCACTAACCGAGGCGCCAAACTCACTTCCACAGCCCACAAGACCAACGAAAGTCACTGTTGCCGGTAGCGCAATTACCATGGCAAACCATGAGGTCTGACGATGGAATCCGTTGCTATGCATCCGTTCCACTCCAAAGGGAGGCTACGCAAGCGCTCTAGTTATCACTAAAAACTTCGCCACCACGTCGTGTCGATAATGCTCGATACACGAGAGGCTCAATTTCGTCTTGGACGAATCTTGCCGAACCATCGACCATCGCAAATTGTGCCCCGCCCGGATGGTCGCTGCGGAAACCTCTGATTCGCGGCCAGCATTCGGCAGCACCGACGTTCGTACAAGCGCCTGACGTTTCCCAGTCCCAATTCAGTTCAATAGATGCAATGGCCCAATCGCCATCGCTAGACCAAGCCGCACTGTTGCCGTCAACCGGCGAAGCCTCACCAATCAGGAACGTATTGCTCGCTCCATCCGTGACTTCGCGCATCTCTACGCCACCGCGCATGTAGGTGGTGCGCCAGAGCATACCAACGCAGTCGTTGCCGGTATGGCAATCGAATAGTGGATCATAGGTATACAAGCCTGGCGGCTGTGGTGCAAAGCTTTCTTGAAATGCAAAGGCCGTGTCACCGGCGTTGCCTTTGTAGCATGTTGTCGCAACTTCCAGCTCATTTGCGAACGGCACCCGACCCCCGTCCGTGTACGGCCACTGATCATTGCGAGGGCCGCCAAACTCATTGGAGGGGCAGACAAGGACCTGTGGCTGGGTCTCGATCGCACTACGAAAATCTGGATCGATCGTGTAGTTCATGCCCAGTCGATTTCTGTCATACCATTCGCCGTTGACGCCGTGGTCAGGAATATCGAATCGATCGTAGATTGCTTGTTGCTCGAGGTACGGCAGCACCCGCACAATCCAGCCGCCACCATCCAATCCTTCCTCAGGAATTGGGAAGGTGTCACGTCTAACCCAGCTGACTGTGCGTTCGGCGGTATCGACATCTTGAATCATATCTCGTCCACGATCAGTCGACTTGCTTTGGCTCCAATAGTCCTCATCGACGGGGAAGGCACCGCGCTGATCGTGAAAGTTGATCGCTGCCAAGGCCACATTCTTCAGATTGTTCAGGCAGCTTGCCCGGCGGGCCGCTTCGCGGGCCGACTGCACAGCGGGCAGCAACAGCGAGACTAGCACACCAATGATGGCAATCACCACCAGTAGTTCTACGAGTGTAAACCCACGGCGGGTGCTGGGGCATTTCATGACTTTCGGTCCTTGATCGATCGAAAAATAGGTGAGGGAAGTTGCAACTTGTCAGCCACTCGCGTCGACACCGATGGGCTGCCCGTGCCACCGGTGCCGAGCGAGCAAACTCCGCCCAATCAGTTACGTCGATACAGCGAGCCAGCAGCAATGGCACCCAGCAGCAACACGTAGCTGGTCGGTTCGGGTACGGCTGCCGCACCCAGACTGCCACCGCCATAGGCACCCTGCCATTCCGCCAGATCCGCAGCGCTTAGGGGATTTGGCGATGAGCCTTGCTGCCAGGCAAGAAAATCGTTGCCGTCCACATCGCCATCACCATCGAAGTCGCCGGGGCCTGTCGGAGGTTTTTCGACGATCGCAAAACGCGCGACCTCTAAGTTCAATACGCCACCGGTATCGGCGTCCGCCTGAATCTGCATTTGGCTGAGACCGAAGTTCTGCAATCCGTCACCGCCATTGAGGAATGCAAACGTTGTCTCGATGCTGCTTTCCGATCCGGTGCCCAAGGGGAGCGTAAACGTGGAAAAATCGGTCGAGTTGAAGTTCGCTAAATCGACGGCAAAAATGTAATCGTCGCTTCCCATCATCGGGCCGCTGTCGTCGCCATCGTCGTCGCCCAACAGCAAGTTGACCTGCGTGGCCGTGTTGCCCGGAAGCAGTTTGGCTTCGAATTCTATCTGGTATTCCGTCGCATCG
Source organism: Planctomycetota bacterium (assembly GCA_039184115.1). Taxonomy (GTDB): domain Bacteria; phylum Planctomycetota; class Planctomycetia; order Pirellulales; family Lacipirellulaceae; genus Bythopirellula. The sequence goes on from JBCDBK010000010.1 coordinate 35,732, forward strand.
AAGTCGATGTTTAAGCCGTTAAAGCCAGCTCCGCCACCGGTGCCTTCCGATCCTGCCGGCGCTCCCGAATCGGCATTGATAATGATCGTTTCACCATTGGTATCGAACGCGCCAAAGTCCTGGAATGATTCGAAAGTAAAACTCTGAATCTGCGTATCGAACGTCGACGCGGTGTACTCGATGAGTAAAGGATTGTCTGGATCTTCCAATTTCACGCTGTCGACCAAAATATTCAGTCGATCGGGGTTGTCGAACACGCTCTGAATCTGCATCTGTGTGAGTCCGAAGTTCTGGATGCCATCGCCAGCAATCTGGCCGAATGCGCCTTGCGTGAATAGCGGACCATTGCTCAGCGGCACCGTCAGCGTGGTTGCCACGCCGGGGGTAAGGGTCGAAATATCAAACTCGTAGACATGCTCATCACCGATACCGACGCCATCCGAGTCGCGTAGCGTCACGCGAAACGCGTTGGCAACGTTGTTCGGACCAACCGTCAGATCAACCACCAGCTGTGTGGTTGCAGCATCAAAGTCGGCGACGATGTCTGATCCCATGCCGCCGAAAAGGCCGTCACCTGGCGCAACCTCATTGACCAGATCGATGTTAATCACACCACCGCTCGTGTCGACATTGAAAAAGTCGTCGAAGTCATCAAACAGAAAACCGTTGGCGTTGTGCTGATCGGCATCGTAGGTGGCGAAGACGGCCGCGTGGGCTTGGCCTGCGGCGAGCAGTGCCACCACCACCACAAAGGTCGCGATCGATTGAGCATAGGAAACAGACATGAGAAGATTCTCCAGGTGAGTAGATTCAGAGGTCGAGAAAGACTAAAGGGCTAGGTTTTTGTTCTACCGATATCACGTTCGATGCACCGTCAACGGCAGTCGTCGACACAACGGCAGCGACGGCTTATCGATGAAGTATCAGAAGGAAGAAGTGTCGATCATGTTTCCGTCTTGCGAGGCTGTCAAATAATGCCAAGCGCCAAGGCAATCCAAGTTGAGCTGAGCGCCAGTCGACGTACCGCAGTTGCCGAATTCGATGTTTTCGGAAATGAAGCGTGCGCTACCATCGGCAAAGCATGCGTGCAATCCACCTGGGTGCAGGCTGCGGGGGGCCGCCTGCAACTGGCCATTGCCAACAAACATGCATTCGGCCCGCAGCGTGTCTTCGTCGGTTAGCTCACGAATTCCCGCTCCATCGGCAATGTTGTCTGCGGCAGGGTTGCAAGAGTTGGGACCCGTTGAGTCGCCGATGGCGTGACCCCAAATACTGCTGGCTCCAGCAGTACCGAGTGCCCACACGCCGCGCCGATCTCGCTCGTTCATCCCTGCGCGGATTTCGGCGAGCATGATCGTATTGCTCGTTCCGTCGGTGATTTGTCGAATCGAGGTGGTCAGATTGCAGCCCATCACGCCGCGCGTCCAATCCGTTTCGGTCCACATTTGGCCGACTTCGATGCCACTGAACTGCAGACTGGAATCGGGATATGGGGTGAGTGCAACGTTCTCGAGTCGCAAATACTGTAGCGACGAGTTAGCAGCGTAGTTTCCGCGGGCCCAGTTGTCGCCGGGTGGTGTTCCTCCGATGCCGAACGACTGCTGGTTGCCGGCGTCTGACGGACACATCATGGCCTCGAGTTGCGCTCCACGAGGCAAGCGGTTGCGATCATCCGAGATCGAAACCGCCTCGCCCGAGGAGGGATCGGTGAGAATAAACGTGTCAAATAATGGTTGCTGTTCCAGGAAAGGCAGAGTGCGGATTACCCAGTTGGGGCCAAAGTGCGAGATCTGATTGAAGTCTCCGGTGGAAGTAATCGACTCGCGAGTCTGCTCGATCGCCGGCGGAAAATAGCCGAAGCTATCGTGGAAGTTTAAGAGCGCGAGTCCGTTGTTTTTCATGTTGTTCAGGCACTGCGTTCGTCGCGCCGCCTCTCGCGCCGCCTGAACGGCTGGTAGCAGTAGGGCCACCAACACGCCGATAATTGCGATCACCACGAGCAGTTCGACGAGCGTGAACGCGCTTCTGCGAGTGACGGACGAATCCTTTTTGCTGGCATAGTACATCTGTTTGCTCCTAGTTACTTCTCTTGATCGGACCTGTACGTTGAGAGTGAGATCGCGTTCGTCAACCAAACAAGACGGGCACTTTGAGGCACCGGTCACAGGCTTCTATTTGCTGAGTGTTAGGGACGAGGGACTCGAAATTCAAACGGGGTTTCTGAGGAATCGACTTCGATCGGTGTCTGGGCACTGCCATAGATAACTGGTATCAGTGGCTTGCCCTGCGCATCAGCGGCTGACAACTGAACTTTGTGCTTGCCTCGCACTATTCCATCTGCGTATTTGCTGGTCGTGACTTCGCCAAATTTGCCGTCGGCACCGGCAGTTGCCATGCCGGGTCGAGCGTGCGTCTTCGCGTCGATGGCCGACTCCTGCGAATCGAAGCGAATCATGATCGATTCGGCAGGAATCGGACTGCCGTCTTCGTACAGTACTTGACCCGATGCCTTCACCATCGCGTAAGGACTGCTACTGCCTCCGCATCCCACTATCGGGAGACAACAGCACAGCGCCGCCAATTTAGCCAGATTACTGGCTCGACCTTGCTTTGCTTCCTGGTTCACGATAGATCTCCGTACACTCGTATCCTTGTTGATCTACGAAACAGCGACTTCGCTGCGACGACGCACCTGCATAGCGCTGGCGATCGCGATGATTGCCAATCCAACAGCCGCCGGTTCTGGCACCGTGCTTAGCGCGCCAAGCGCGGGCGCACCAGCACCGTAGTTCGTCTGCCAATCCGCCAGATCCGCTGCGCCGTAGGTTCCTGGCACGCCTTGCTGCCACGCGAGGAAGTCTGCGCCGTCAGTGTCGTTGTCGCCGTCAAAGTCGCCCGTTCCTCCCGGTGGGTCGATGCCATCGAACCGAATGTTGTCGACCGTGGCTTTCACAGAGGTCGGGTTGAATGCGTTGAAGCCGATCAGGGCACCGTTCTCATCAATGTCGCGTCCTTGGAAAATGACTCGCAGTGTGAAGAACGCTTCCTCGCCCGCGTCGAGCGCTTCCTGCGCGTATCCATGCACCGTATTCACGTCGAATGGGTTACCTTCGTCTTCGGGGAATTGCGTAGTATCGAAGTCCCAAGTGAAGGTCTGCGGCGTTGGATTGCCGTTCACATCCAACTCGCCGGTGTAGTCGATCTGTTTGACTTGCCCAAAGTCATTGGTGTTGCTGGTAATGCTCAGAAACGCCTGACGCCAAGAAAGCGTCTCGTCCCAACCTTCGGCCGGCACGATTGGCGTGAAGTCGAACGACATACCATCGCTGTCGAGAATCGCCTGGGCAAGGTCAGCGCCACCAGCCAAATACAAATACGGCTTGAAGACGCTTTCCCACTGGTAGTACTCCAACTCAAGCGACTGCGACCCTTCGGTCACTCCTTCGCTATCGGTATCGCCGGGATCATCGGACAGAAAGCTAGTGCCCACGATGCCGCTGAGCGCCGATGGCTCTTCTGCGAGGTCGCCGTCAAACCCCAGCTGCCAATCATTGAATCTGCTGCTGGTTAAGTCTCCCTCAAAGCTGCCGATCACTTCATCGGCTCGCGCGGCTTCGCTTGCCGCCAAACTGACAGCAACCACAGCCAGTAGGACTCGTAATTTTGCTGTTGCCATCGACTTCTCCTTCTTGACTGCTGTGTAAGAGGCGCGGCTCGTTGGGAACTGCTGGCTCGCGGCTACGAATGAGCGCCCGGTGTGCTTTTGCCTGTGTACGGCCGATAGGGTGTGTTTATGCGATAAGTCTCTTCAAGCTCTCGTCGCCACCTCTCCGCCCCGGAGATGACAAGAATCTCGTCGGTCGCAGACCTCGACATGGGGTGCATCGGGGAGTGATGCACCCCATGCGAGCGGTCTTGCTGAAAAGTCAACTACTGCTTTGCTACGTGCACGCGTTTAGCGACGACGCAGAACTCCAAGTGGAGCGATTCCCAACAGCACCAGTGCCATGGCAGTTGGTTCGGGTACCAACACGATACGAGCGAACTCAATCTCGACGTCGAGGTAGTTGGTCGTATCGCCTGCCTGAATCTGGATCTGCTTGAGACCTGGGTCGACAATTCCGTTGCCGGCCGACACACCAAACGCGCCTTGCGAAAACAGTGGCGAGTCGACAGCCGCAGTCAACGTGTGGAAGTTTCCATCCACCGGAACACCCGTCAGATCGAACTCATAAACATGCTCGTCGCCCTGCATGAAGAGGACGCCGCCCTCACCAAGTCCGCTGTCCTGCTCGGGGCCGTCGACGTCGACCATAGTGGTGCGGATGGATGTCGCACTGTTGTTGTCGCCGATACGAAGGCGAAACTCCCATGTTGCCAGCGACGGATCAAAGTTCTGCGTGAGCTGGTTCACTTCGATCGTCTCATTCGGATCGTTGGGATCGGGCGCTTCCACAGAAGTAACGAAGTCGACGCCCATGCCTCCGAAGCCATTGGTGAACATTGGGATATCCAACGTCAAAAACGGGTCCGTTGGACTCGAAATGATCGCGGGCACGAAGTTCGGGAAATCACCGAACGTAAAGCCGCCAAACCCATTCGTCGCGTTCGTAGGTAAGTTCGTCGTATCCAGCGACGCGACGATCGTTTGCGCCTTCGCGGTCGAAACGACCATCGCTAGCAACGCAGCCGCAAATAAGACCTTAGCCGTACATCTCATTAAACTACTCCCTCCAGAAAAGAACAGGCGTCGATTTGCGCACGTGCGCCGACCGAACGAAAAGTGAACATGCTTCCTTGTCGCTAATGCTCCTATTGATTGTACTTTTATCAAGGTCGACAGATATTTTCCGATGCCCGACCGGGGCTAAGCTCGGCTTGACGGCGGAGCTGTCGTACCTCGAATTACAAGTCTTGGTCGCAAAACAACGTTTTCTAACGCGGCCTCGCCGGGTTCGCCGATTCTTTTAACCAGCATTTCAGCCCCGCGGTGCCCCATATCTTCCAGATCGTAGCCGACGACGGTCAGCGCGGGTGTCATGTACTTCGTCATCATCATGTCGTTGAAGGCCACCAGGCTCAGGTCGGTAGGGATCGCCAGACCGTGAGCCCAAGCGGCGTTTGTAATCTTCAACGCCTCGACATGGCAGTAAGCGAGCATCGCCGTCGGCCGGTGACGGGCAAGCAATCGATTGATCGCGTCCTCGGAACTGATTCGTAGCCACACGTCGCCTTCAACTGAGTCGCCAGCCTCGTCGATGGCTTCGCGGAATCCTTGCTCGCGCTCTTGGACGCTGAAATGGTCGCGAATCGTCTCATCGACATAGAAAGCAATCTTCTTATGACCAAGACCAATCAGATGGCGGGTGGCCGAGTAGGCGCCGCCGATGTCATCGGGGGCGACATGCGGGACTTCGGCGTTGAGCTTGTCGTTGAGCAGAATCGTCGGCAGTCCGCTCTTCCAGATAGCGTCTTCGGTGCCCTTGGGAATGTTCTGCAACATCGCCAGGCCATCCACCGCGCTGCCAAACACCAAGTCCTTCCAGTGCTCCTCCGAAGTCGCCGGAATGAGCCGCAGATCATAGTTGTGCTGCTGCAGCGACTGCGTGAACGACACGGCTATCTCGTTCATCGGATCTTCAAAAATCCACTTCGGATTAGAGTAAAGCAGCCCAATCGTATGTGTCTTTCCTCGCGAAAGTGCGCGTGCACGCCAGTCGGGTTTGTAGCCCAGCTCTCTGGAAAGTCGCAAGATTTCTGCGGCCTTCTCTGCACTTCGCTTCTGCGCGCCTTTAACATCGCCGCGCAGGACACGGGCAACCGTGGAGACCGAGACGCCCGCTTTCTGGGCGATATCATTGATCGTGGCCGACAAGCTGCGGTCCTCAAATTGATCGATGCGAAAAGTGGTGACAAAGCGGAAGCCGGATTGCCACCGCATTCATCTCAATTGGAATTCTGATGCCTAAGCCTCCGAAAATACCACCCAATTGAAGAGCTATCGTGGTTTCTCGCGAGGGCGATCAATTCAAACTGACCGCGGTATCAATCCAATATCTAACGGTAAAATACAAAGAACGTCAGATCATGTCAACAAATTTTGTGCGAATTTGACAGCCCTGTCAGTTTATGCAACACTGACTTCCGTGGCGGCTCGTCCCATGCTCTTCCAAACGGATCATCCAGCGATTTCGATCCAGGCAGCGTAATCGTCCAATCCGACAGATCGTAGGGTCTGCCCAATGCATCGGCGAAACGCTGAACTCGATTCCTAGCCTTCTCGTCGCAACGCCAGACAGCCAAACATGTTCCGCAAAATTATTACCTGGCCAGTCCTTGCCATACTTTGGCTAGCCGGGCCGATACTACTGACCGCCGATGAGTTGGTCTTGTCAGAATTCAATGGTACCGGCTTCGATTACACCTTTAGCGGCTTCGAGCAAACGACGGGTGCCAATTCGGTGAGAGTATTCGATCCGTTCGATGATTCTGGCGGCGCGGGCGTTTCGCAGTCGCTAAACCTCGCGTCGCACGCAGGTAGCCGATTTGTCGTTGACGTGTTCACGAACTCAGGCAACCAGGTCGATTTCTTCGATTTGGAATTGATCGACACGTCCGGACGCAAGGGTAAGTGGAGCTTAGGTGTATCGGACCTAACCCCTGGGGTTGCGTCTACGCTGGTCGCGACCACTACTCTCGACACTCCCACTCACGGGATTGGCGGCTTTAACAACCTGGATCTCAGCAACATTACCACCTGGCAAGTGCTGGGAAGCTTCAGCTCGTCCAACGCGTTCGATATCAACTTCGACCGCATTGCCATCTCCGATATGGTCGCAGCTCCGCCGGCTTACCCTGGAGCCGAGGCCGATGCGCCTTGGCGTGGGCAGGCGGCCGCCCGCATCGACGCCAATCGTAAGGCTGAATTGCGCGTGAATGTTACCGATGCCTTAGGCAACGCGATCAACGGTGCGAACGTTTCGGTACAGATGAAAGAACACGAGTTTGGGTTCGGCTCGGCAGTTCAGGCATTCCGGCTTCGTACGGACCATCCGCAACATGATCCGTATAAACAGAAGACCACCGAGTTGTTCAATCTCGCCACGATTGAGAACAACCTCAAATGGCCGCCTTGGGAAGGAGAGTGGGGAGGCACATTCACCCAGTCGGGCGCACAAAGCGCGATTAATTGGCTGGCCAGCGAAAACATTGACGTACGCGGACACGCGCTGGTTTGGCCGGGCTACAGCAATCTGCCACAACCCATCAAGAACTTGCTCGATAGCGCACCGCTGGACGCCGCCGAGCAAGCCATCTTACGAGCTGAGATCGCCGACCACATTGCCGACATTGCTGGCACGTTTGCCGGTCAGCTAGCCGCGTGGGACGTCGTCAACGAGGAGCGAGCCAATCACGACATCATGGACAATCTACCGGAAGGTGATTTGGCGATGGTCGACTGGTTTGCTCAGGCGCAGGCTGCCGATCCGAATTCCAAACGTTACATCAACGATTTTGGGATACTTACCTCAGCTGGCGGCACCAATACGTCGAATCAGCAAGAGTACTTCAATACGATTCAAGCACTTATCAACGAAGGCGCTCCGATCGACGGCATTGGCTTTCAATCGCACTATAACGAAGGCAGTCTGACAGGCCCGGAACAGCTCTGGACGATTCTCGACAACTTCCAGACGCTCGGACTCGACATGCAGATCACCGAGTTTGATTTTACTACCACCGACGAACAGCTGCAGGCGGACTATACACGAGATTTCTTGACGGCGATATTTGCCCACGAGGGGATTGATGACTTCGTGTTTTGGGGATTCTGGGAGGACGCTCACTGGCGTCCTGATGCGGCACTGTTTCGCAGCGATTGGTCGATCAAGCCCAATGGTCAGGCCTACCTCGACTTAGTCTTTGACGAATGGTGGACGAATGAGGTCCTCGCGACATCCAACGGTGGCGCTACGGCAGTTGACGGCTTCAAGGGCGAGTACGAGATCACCGTCGAATACAACGGCGAATCGCAAACTATTTTGGCCTCGCTGACCAACGGCGGTCTCGATCTTGAAATCGCCTTATCGACGCTTAGCGCCGACTTCGACGGCGACGGCGATGTCGACAACGACGATCTCGTTGTTTGGTCGACGAACCTAGGCACACTGGCTGGCTCGTCGCAGTCCAGCGGTGACGCCGACGGCGATGGCGACACCGACGCTGCGGACTTCTTGCTCTGGCAGACACAGCAGGGCACGTCACTGCCATCGACTTTGGCCGCGATACCGGAACCATCCACTGTGGGACTGGCCGCGTTTGCCGTTGTGGCAGCTTTTGGGTGGCGAAAGTACTAGCCGGAAGACGCTCCGCCTGAGCGGCGCGACGGTCGCTCTGTCACGCTGGCGATGCGAGACGCAGATTGCAGGAATTTGCGTGTTACTCGTTTCATCCTCTCGTCGACTTGGTAAAATCTGACCAACGGGTGCGACAGGCTCGTTACCGCAGCTTGCGTCGTCGTTGTCTTCTTACCAAGTTACTCGATTTAGGCGGATCTAATGAGTGGAACTCGCGCTATCGTCATCTCTCTGGTTTGCTCTGGGGCGATGTTCTTTGCCTCCTTGGCTGCAGCCCGCGCAGCAGACGTCGAATTCTCTGGGACGAGCTACGCGAATCGACCCGTAACGCTGTTTATTCGCGGCCCCGAAACCAGCGAGACCGCGTCTCCGAATCCGTTTCTCGACTACCGCGTGGAAGTCACGTTCAACAAGGATGAATTAGAGCTGCGCGTGCCGGCTTACTTCTGCGCGACCAAAGATGCCGCGGATTCGGCAACAGCGAAGGGCAGTTTGTGGCAGGCCCACTTTATTCCCCCGCGCGCCGGACAGTGGACTTATGAGGTGACGTTTCGCAGCGGAGCCGACATTGCGGTTTCTTCCATTGGCGGACAGCCTGCCGGCTCCGACGGTGCCAAAGGAAAGCTCCAAGTCCAGCCACATGCGGGGCAAGACGATGCATGGTCGGAAGGCAAGCTTCAGCTCAGCCGACGCGGCCAGTTGCAGTACGCAGTCAGCGGCCGGATCTACCGCAAGGGTGGTGCCGACAGTCCTGAGAACTTCCTAGCCTACGAAGGCTTCGACAACACCTTGAAAAACCCGGCGGCCAAGCAACAGAAAAGAAAACAGCCGCTGCACCGGTACGAACCTCACGTGGTAGACTGGCAAGACGGTGACCCACTTTGGCAGGATTCCAAAGGCAAGGGGATTATTGGTGCGCTCAACTACCTGGCTAGCAAACGGATGAACTCGGTGTACTTCGTCACGATGAACGTAACTGGGGATGGCGACGACGTTTGGCCTTGGATTGCGCCAGACGAGCGCGATCGCTTCGACTGCTCGAAGCTGGCTCAGTGGAACCTCGTGTTCGATCACATGGACAAGCTTGGCATCGCGTTGCAAGTGATCACGCAAGAGACCGAAAACGACCACTTGCTAGACGGTGGCCAACTTGGCCGTTTGCGAAAGCTCTACTATCGAGAAATGATTGCCCGCTTCGCTCATCATCAAGCGGTGGTTTGGAATTTGGGCGAGGAGTGTACCAACACGACCGAAGCGATCGTCAGTTTTGCCGAGTACATTAAGCGGCTCGATCCGTACGACAATCCCATCGTCGTGCATACGTATCCGCAGCAGAAGGAAAAAGTCTACGAACCGCTGCTCGGCAACCGTTGGCTCGATGGGCTTTCGTTGCAGTTTGATGGAAACGATTGGCACACGATCGACGAAGTCGTCGGTGGATGGGTTCGTCGTTCGGCGCAAGCTGGCAAGCCGTGGTTTGTGTGTGTCGACGAACCGGGCACGCCCGAGCGGGGTGTCGATCACGACGCCAGGGCGGACAACAATCAGACGCAGGCTCGGAAGACCGCGTTGTGGGCGGCGTTGTTTGCCGGAGGCAGCGGCGTCGAATGGTACTTCGGTTACAAGAACCCACACAACGATCTCAACTGCGAAGACTGGCGCAGTCGCGATCAGCTCTGGGAAAAGACCGCTCACGCGCTCGAGTTCTTCCGGCAGCATTTGCCCAAACCAAACTTGACGCGGCATGACAATCTCGTGCAGGGCAGTGACGCCATGTGCCTCGAATCGGGCGATCACCTCATCGCCATATACGCCGCCGATGGTGGTCCCATTAGCGTAGACCTCAGCGAAAAGCAGGCCGGCGAATATAAGGTGCATTGGTTCAATCCAAGGACTGGTGAAACCGTGCAAAGCGATATCAAGGTCGTGTCAGCATCTGAAAAGGTCGACTTGGGACCACCGCCGCAGGAGCCGGACCAAGATTGGGCAGTGGTCATGCGTCGCGTGGCAGCACAAACCACACCCGCACAAGGCGGTAACGCAGGTAGCAACATCTTCATCGAGGCAGAATGCTATGCGCGTCAGCGTCTCAATACCGTGCGAAATTGGTATCTGACGGACTCAAGTTCTCTAAACCGAGCATACAAAGATGCCGACGAGCCGCACACAAATGGCGCGAGCGGCGGAGCCTACCTGGAGATTCTACCGGACACACGACAGACACATGCCGACAAGTTGGTTCAAGGTATTAGCTTTAGTAACGAACCCGGCAAAGTTGGCATCCTGGACTATCCGGTCTATTTCGCTGAGCCTGGAAAGTACTACGTGTGGGTACGTGCCTACTCTACCGGCTCAGAAGATAACGGCCTGCACGTCGGGCTAGACGGTAAGTGGCCTGAAAGCGGTCGCCGTCTGCAGTGGTGTCAGGGTAAAAATACCTGGAGGTGGGAAAGTCGTCAACGCACCGCCGCTAACCACTGCGGCGAACCGGGCAAGATTTTTCTCGAGGTGAAGGACGCAGGACTGCATACCGTCTCGTTCTCGATGCGGGAAGACGGCTTCGAATTCGATAGCTTTTTGCTCACCAGAGATCGGAACTTCTCACCTCGGCAGTAGCGACGATTCGATTTGCAGCGTCAAACCGGCGGTCAAAACTTGGATTAGCGGGGCCTAGGTCCATAGATGTCAGAGTCGGCTGATTGGCAGGCTCGACTTTGATTTTCATGGCAATCTGGCGTATCGCTAACCTGCAAAGGAGGCGCGAACCTTGGTGCATCAGCGGCCGGCGCGAAGGGTGTTTTCTACGGCCTTGCCTTCTCTTCGGAAATCGTAAGGCGAATGATGCGACGCATTCGACCACCCCGACGCGGTCAAGGCTTCCGGAGGCTCAAGAAAAGGTCCCACGGAGCATACAGAAAACAGTGCAATGATAGCTATCGCAGCATTGAACAGAGGAGCTTGTCCGGTTTTCTCGCACCTGTTTGGCAAGTTCTCTGCTCCCATTTCAGCTTCCCATTCTCGCATTGACCTAGACTTTACTTTACCGTAAAGTTTGTGCAGCATAAGAGCACTCAGCGTAGCTGCCTAAAGCCAGCATTAGTGGTTTCTGTCCTAGCTGGGTGGGAGGCTCGTTGGTTGGTTTTTCACACACGCAAGGAAGTACACATGAAGATCAAGACGATGTTCGTAGTTGCGATTTTAGCCAGTGCAATCTGCGGTCAGTGGTCGCTTTTGCCCTCCGCGCAGGGAAAATTTTCTGTCGCGAGCGCTGGGTTGCAGTTGACGGTTGAAGTGACGGAAATCAAGGGGCGTGACGGCCAGTTGATCGTCTCGGTCTACGATCGCGAAGCTGGCTTTCCCAACCAACTGGAAAAGGCGCGGGCCACGTTGAAAACACTACCCACAAAACCGAAGGTGGTGTTCAAAAATTTGACGTCGGGAAATTATGCGGTCGTCGTGGTACACGACCGCAACAAGAATAACCAGATCGACCAGAACTTTATCGGTATGCCGAAGGAACCGGTTGGTTTAAGCAACTACAATACGATCGGGTTGTCGAATCGACCGAGCTTCAAGAAGGCTCTCATTTCATTGAAGAAATCCGGCGGCGTGAAGGTCAAGCTGATCTCGCTGTAAATCACTGAAGCACGAAAAGGAAGTACAACATGACCGCAGAGACCAAATCGGCTTTGCCAATCGAGATCGCTACGACAAAGTCGTTTGGGTTGGTCGAGTCTTCTCGGGATTGTTGTGTGCCTTGTTGATTTTCAGTGCCATTGGCAAGTTGACTGCGGGCGAGGAACACGTTGCGGAAATGTCATCGCACCTTGCGCTATCCGTCATGGATACGCTTTGCGGCCATCTCTTTTTTTCGCTTTGCGGTGAGCTCCAGTGGTTGGTCGTCTTTCTTATTGCGGAACTCAGGCGGGATACCGAAGCAAAGGTCGAAGAGTGTATCTGCTCGATTCTTATGGGTTTGGACAGCGCCTGTTGATTTCACATTGGCCAGATAGGCCTGGCAGACCTGGAGGATCGTGACTTGGGCCTGTGCCTTAGTAGCTTTCGAATCTGCTTGGTCATCTTTCGTCTTATCGACTAGCCATCGGGCATGGGCTTCACGCACCAATGCCACGGGCAGCTTCCTTTCGCGTAACCGATTCCCCTCAGAGTCGGCCAGGGGGATCATTCTGCCACAGTCGTTGGCAAACCAGCCTGTACCACTGCGGTAGAAGAAGCCCTGGTTCTTGCCCCCTTTCTTGCGTCCAGCAGTCGATTTTGCCACGATGATTTAAGGCCTTTGAGGGTCTGGACATGCGGAAGATCCGATGGGTAATCAGAGTTATTGCCAATTTTATTGCCATCGGGCTTCTATCAGAATTTTAAACCTTTATTTTAAGGGTTTGAATGCCACGAGCCCCCGTAGCTCAGGGGATAGAGCATCGGTTTCCTAAACCGTGTGTCGCAGGTTCGAATCCTGCCGGGGGTACTGTGTGTTTCGCGAGAGCAAATACGGCTTCACGCAGCCATTTGCGCGTTTTTTGCGCCGCCTGTGGGGCGTCATTGCGGCGAATTCTTAGATGCGTATTTGTTGGGAAAATCGCCCGCGCTTCTTGCAATTGATTTGCATAAGGATAATAATTGGGACCTCTCCGGAAGCGCAGTTTGTCAGACTGCCGATCCCGATGCGAACATTTGATGAGTCGTCTTGCACACAACGTGATCTCAGCCAGCCTGGCCGGCTTTTATTTGGCAATTGCCCTCGTCGGACATGCGCTTCACGACCACGGCATAAGCGATCATGCGCATGTTCACGACGGCAACGCGGCGAGTTGTTGCTTTGGTGTTCGCGACGGCTCAGCCGAGGTCTCACCATTACGGCAGCCGTCGAACAAGATGGAGGGGTCGACTTGCCCGTGTTCGTGCACGCATCATGACACCGATAAGTCGCATCTGGCCGAAAGCGCTCGCGGCGGTTCTGCGCAGCAGCGACTAGTCATCTCCGAAGTTCCGCGCACCTGTCTGGGTTGTGAGCTGATTAGTCAACTGGCGGTTGGTTTCTACGAAGCCGATTTCGGCCAAGCGGATCAGAAACTAATCAGTCGCACTTCGTGCGAATATCTGTCGCCACTTAGCAGTGGTACTCGCCGCGCCTGCCTGGCGCGCGGACCGCCGGCAGTCTCTTAGTCCGACTCTCTTTCGGACGTTGTTCGTTTTGTTTTATGCTGTAGTGCGCAGATGCATCGCTTTGCTGACGCGAGACCGGACCTGGGCGCATCTCATTGCGTCGAAAATTTCCAGGCTCATGCTGCCATGAAAAATCGAAGTCGCGGGTTCACGCTCGTCGAACTCCTGGTGGTCGTTGCGATCATTGGAGTGCTCATCGGGCTGCTGCTACCAGCGGTGCAAGCAGCCAGAGGAGCGGCTCGGCGGACGCAATGCGCGAACAACCTCCGGCAGATTGGACTGGCGATGCATCAGTACACCGATGTCCATGTCGGGAAGTTTCCGGCAATGAGTCACGGTGGTCGCGATCGCTTGGAGTCGTGGGTCAACTCGCTGGCTCCCTACATGGAGAATGTGGACGACATCAGACTCTGCCCTGACGACTTGGACCGGCAAGAAGACCGTTCTGGGCGAATTACAAGCTACACGATTAACGGTTACCTCCGCGAAGTAACTCGAAATGAGCAGTTCCTTTACGAGGGTACCGATGACGAATCGATGCTGGATGATTTCGCTGACAGTCTCCACAGAATAGCGGCGACCCATACGACGATCGTCATGTTTGAAGCTGGTGCGACCGTCGAGTCAGGTTACGACCACATTCACAATTGGGAGTGGTTTACCGAGAAGTACCCAACGGCCGACGATCGTATTGGACAGATTCGAAGGGATATCGTGATCGATCGGCATCAAGGGGCGGTTGCCAATTACTTGTATGCCGACGGACATGTCGAGGCGATTCCTGCCTCGCAGATTGAAGAGTGGGTGAGTGAAGATTTCAACTTCGCTAGGCCGGCGAAGCTTTGAGTACACGGATGAGTTATCGTGCGACCGCAAGTCGCCTGTTTTCCTTTTTTCTGGAGTTAGTTTAATGAATCGTTCCTTATTTTTTTGCACTCTTGCCGCGCTGACCATCACGTCAGCAAACGCAATCGCTCAGGAAGAGCATTTTGACGTCTTCGTTGGAATATCCGGTAGCGACACCGCCTATGGTGGCATCGATGTTGATGAAGGCGACATCACGCCAGATGAGCGTATTTTTGAAGCTGAGTTGGAAGAACTGGACCTTGGTCCAGGACTCGGAATGATCTTCACCGGAGATGAGCCGGGCTTCAATCACCCTGGGCCGGCTGATGCTGGCTTCGGCATGCTGCCTCCTGGTGTTACTGCCCTTGCAGAATTCGACGAGGTGTTCGTCAACAAGCTTCCTTTGACTATCGATGGCACCACGGCTGACCTGTTCTTCTGGGATGGCACCGGCACACCGTCATTCTCGGAAGCTACCGGCACATTGTTCGACATCGTGGCCGGAACAGGCGGATCAATCGGCGATGCTGGCTTGGGCGGCGACTTCGACGATCACCCAGAGTTCGAACTTTCCACCCCGAGCGGTAGCTTGCCGACGCCCGGAATCTACATTGGCTCTTTTGATGTCCGAGTAAACTCCTTGAGCGCAAGCGATCAGCTATTCCTGGTGATGGGCACAGACGGACTCGCGCCCACAGATGAAGAGCTTGAAGAGCTAATCGAGATGGGCGTTGATTTCGTAGCAACCAACGTCATTCCCGAACCGAGTGCGATCGTGCTGCTAGCGATTGCCGGTGTCGGGCTGCTGAACGGTCGCGGCACGCGACGAAGCTAGTTGGCTCACAGAACAGCCCGCAGGGCGGTCTAGCTGGTAGACTCGTCCTGCGGGTGAGCTGTGGATAATGAGAATGAGGAATGGACTATGAGTGCGAGAATTCGATGTACCATGATCTGCTTTTTGCTTGTCCTTGCAGTCGAGTCCGCAAGCGCGCAACACTTGGACGTACTTGTCCAGGTACTTGATGGCAAACTAGTAACTGGTACTGCAAATTACGATACCAACACCTGGTCCCTGGGCCAGCGTGTATTTAAGCGGCAGTTTATGTCAAACTTCCGGACGAACGACCCGGGCTTTACGACGCTTGAAACCGGCAACCAGACACTCAATGATCAGATTGGCAATGGCGTACTAGGACTCGATTCCGGGATCAATCTGGAATATGACATCATTCCGACCACAATCGGTGGCCAGCAATCCAACTTCTGGTATTGGGATGGTGTTGATCCGCTCGACGATGGCTTTGAACTGGCGGATGTCTCCTTCGAACTAGGGGCACCGGGACTCGAATGGCGTGTGCTCGACGATGGCGGAACTACACATATCGCCGACGGATCGGACACGTCAGTTCCCGGCGTGCTCGTGCAAGAAACGTTCAGCTCTGGAGCGGTGCACAGCCACATAATTATGCTCATCGTCGATAACGACGGCGACACCGAAGTCAATCGCCCGGAAGGTATCTACCTGACTACGATGGTTATGCGAGCTGAGGGTTTCGAAGATTCCGAGCCGTTTATGTTTGTCCATCGAACTGCGGGGTTGACCAACGAGCCGCGAGATATTGCTGCCACATGGGCTGATGAAAACTACGATGCCTTGATTGGCGCGGCACTGCCTGGCGACTTCGACGGCAACGGCGACGTCGATGGCGCAGACTACTTAACATGGCAGCGTGATCTGGGCACAGCTGGAGATTTGGCCGACTGGCAGGGCGGCTATGGAGCCGCAGCGATATCGGCTCCAGCAGCAGCGTTCGCCGTACCGGAACCGGCAACCCTCAGTCTGATCGCTCTGACTTCCGTCGCGTGCCTGGCTACGCGACGACCGGCCCGCCAGAACTTGGCCCGCTAGAACTTGGCCCGCTAGAACTCGACCCGCTAAAACTCGGGGCCTGGCGTTCCGAGGGCGGCGGCGTAGTTTGCTCGAGCAATCTGGTATTCCAGTTGTGCTTCGATGCGGGCCGCAGCAGCTTCGGCGGATTGCTTTTCGCGGATGTTGAGATTGAACAGAGTGCTCTGACCCTGGTTGAATAGTTCCTGCTCGGCTTCTTGCATCTGCTGCGCTAACTCAAAGCTCTCGGTCGCCCGTGCAACCCTTCCTTGTGCGGCCTCGAGTGCCGCACGAGCGATTCGGACTTCAGCGGTGATCTTTTCAGCAGCGAATTGATTTTTGCTCGTGAGCTGCGCCAACTTGCCGCGTAGGCTACGAATCTTACCGAATGCTTTGCGGCGTTCGAGCGGAACGGACACCGTCAGTAGCGCTTCGACCTCGAATTCGGACTTGTCACGTTTCGAACTCGTTGGCTCCCCCACGTCCTGCGCCATGAGCAATCCGCCATCGACATCAGGCCAGGTTTCGTTTTTCGCCTGTCGCAATGCGACATTCAACTGCTGGCGGATGATCTGCAGTTCTCGCAGTTCCGGACGCTGAGCGAGCGCCACCTGCTCGTCTTCGACGACGAGTTGCAAGTCGGCGGGGTCAAGGCCGTAGAGCATTCGCGTAAAGTAGTCGCGAGGCACTTGCGAGAGGTCGATCAAATTGGGTTCGCCGTTGAACATGCGATAGTAGAGCGAGAGCTTGACGGTCGCTTGTCGCAGCTTTCGCTCGGCGTCGATGAGCTTCGACTCGCGCGATACGATGATCCGCCGGTTGTCGACTAGATCAATCTCGGCCTTCTCTTCCACTTCGACCTGTGCGATGAGGCCTTCATTTCGCTGTTCTGCAAGATCTAGCAGACTGGTCATCACATCGCGATTGGCACCGGCCGCAATCCACTGCCAGTAAATCACGCTACCTTCACGGACATAGCGGATGATCTCCGCCAGAATTTCTGGCTCGACCCGTCGACGCTCGAGTTGTGCTTGCCACAAGGTAGCACGGTTCGCATCGATCCAGCGATCACGAATAATTGGTGCCACGAACCCTGCCTTAAACTCTCCGCCCGCATTGGTTTCTCGTTCGAGATACCAAGGCTCGAAAGATCCCCGACCAATGCGGTAGCCAGCAAAAGTTTGTCCACCCCAGGTGGTCTCGCGTTTAATGCCGATGCTATGTCGCGAGTTCTCATAGAAGTCGAGTGGTTGCGATTCGCTGAATACGTCGAGTTTGTGGTCGAATGCACCTGACGCCGAGATCGCCTGACCAGCCGCGATGCGTCGGGCGGCAGCCGCTTGCACGATGAGCGGGAAGTGATTGCGCACCGACTCGACGACTTCGAGAAGTGAGGGCTCAATCATCTGCTCCGGTGCAGGCAGTGGTAGCAGCTCGCCATCCGGCGTGGTTAGCGAGTCCTCGCCGTTCTCAACGAGCTGACCTTCGCCGTTTTGAACAGTGGCCGCCTGGGGTAGATCATCCACGGGATCTGTGGAATCGACGACATCGTCAGCGGGTTCGACAAAGTTGGTTGGCGTGACTGCTGGCGTTGATAGCGCCGACTCGACGGGTGTTTGCACGGTCACGTCCGTCGGCGCCGTGGTTTTGCAGCCGCTCACGTACAGAGAGAGCAGGGCTCCCAAGCCGAAAATCGCTCGGTATCTTCGCAAAACCGTAAATCCAATGCTAGCTACCGAACACGCTTGGCCCAATACACACTGACTACCTAGCACTTATTATCGACGGTTACAGGCCGATGTCCGTACATCGTTCGGCGCAGCTTACGTGGATGCGAAGAAGTTTTTTCCTAGCCGTGTTGGCATAGGTAAATTGGCTAGATTTTGACCTTGGGCGGCTTCGCTGCCTTGGCTTCGTCCTTCGATTTCAGCGAAGGTGGAAAACCATTCATACGGCGCCAGAGTTCGTAGCCGAGAGGTACCTGGTCGAGTAGCACCCAGCCGTGCACTCGCACACCCTGACGCAGATAGGGATAAGCCGGCCATTCGCCGTCCTCGTCGTCAGGGATAACGACGACACGAAACTTGCCCGCGCCATCGTCGGTTGGATCAACCAACGCGACGGTGCCACCGAACGTGCCAATCGCCACACTTGGCCAGCCAGAGAACTGCGCTGCCGGCCAGCCCTCGAACTGCAGTCTTGCGTGTCTACCTGGATCGATCAACGGTGCGTCGTTGCCATTGACCCATATCTGCACAGCGGGCTTGTCTGTCTCGGGCACGATCGTGAACAAAGCCTCACCCTGTTTGACGATAGCCGACTTGTCGTAGGCAATCAAACGCATGATGTAGCCGTCTCGCGGCGCGACCACGTCTTGCGTCTGCTGTCGGGCCAGCTGCGTTTCGAGTTTGGCGAGGTCGTTCTTAATCTTGCTGATCTCTTCACGAGTTTTAGCGATATCGATTTCCGTCTTCGCGACGTCACCACGCGACTTTTCCAACTCCGACTGGGTCTTATTGATCTTGCCCTGCCACTCTTGTCGCTTTGCCTCTCTCTCCTTCTTCTTCCCTTCGACCTCGTTTTGCGCGGCGTTGACGTACTGTTCTGCCATCAACTGTTTCGCCTCAGCTTGGCGCAATTTCAAATCCGCTTCCTGAAACTTGAGTCCCGTCTCAAGCCCTTTGTCATTCAAATCTTTCTTGCGTTGAAAATCCAATTCTGCCTGCCAAACAGCATCGATAGCAGCCTGCAAACCCGATCGCTCTGCCAGTAGTTTGTTCTCTGCCATCTGCACGTAGGCGGCAGCGGCCAACAACGACTCCGACTGGCCGGCCTTGGCGGATTCTAGCTCCTTCACCTTGGCGACGACCACTTGTTTGATTGCCTCGAATTGATCTTTCGATCGGCCAAGACGTTGCTCTGCCGCGGATAGTTGGTCGCGAGTATTGCCAACCTGGTCACGCAACCGCGATAAGTACTGTGGATCTTGATCGACGATTCGGTAGACGAGCTGTCCTTTCTCGACCTTCGCATTCTCAAAGATCCCTTCGCCAATCTCAGCGATCACGCCTTTGACTGGCGCCTGGACCGCTTGTGTACGATTAACCGGATCGAATGCCACTACGGCGCCATCGCCCTTGATCGATTGCTGCCAGGGCAAGAACACCATACCGACGACGGCAAGAAATAGTGCGATGAGCAGCCACTTCGCCGCACGCCGTGCAAAACGCATCGAGCGAGTCAGCCGCAATGCGGGAAAATCGGTCTCGCGATACGCGACGTCCGCGAGTGCCTGATCGGTCGGTGAACTATGCGAAGCGCTAGCGCTCATGGACGCCTCCACCAGCTGTCGCTGCTGAGGTTAGCTGGGGCAGATCTGGCCCGCCGTTTGATTCAATATCGACGGTTCGACCGAAGTACGCCGCCACGTCGTCTCGATTGGTCGAGACGATGATCGTCCAGTCTCGGTCTTTGGCCGTTAGTGTCTCGCAAACCTGCGCCAGCTGCGGCGCGCTAAGCACATCAAGCGTACCGTCGATGAGCAGCAGTCCCGGGCTACCTGCAATTGCCCGTGCCAGCATTAACAGACTGCGCTGCGTAGCAATCAACTTTGTACCGGAGGCGTCGATCGGCGTGTCAAGCCCATCGGGTAGTCGGAGCACGTCGTCCAGCAGTCCCACCGCATACAGCGCTGCTCGCACATCAGTCGTGCTGATTCCCGATCGCCCCATTTGGACATTCTCGGCGATCGTGCCGGTAAAGATCTCTGGCGAGCGGACTAGCGCTACCGTTCGGCGGAGCACATCGGGTCTCAGATCGCGTGGATCTGCGTGTTCGATCTCCACATGGCCCTCGTCGGGCGTCCGCAATCCGTAGAGTATGTCAAGCAGATCGTTCGATCCGGCGGCGCTCGTACTTAGCAGCGCGATTCGCTCGCCAGCGTCCACACTCAGCGTGACGCCATTCTCCAGCCACTCGCCGCCCGAAGCATGCTGCACGTCGGTTACACGAACACGCACCGCTCGGTTCGGCGAGAAATCGAGCAATCCGTCCTGCGGTTCTGTATCCAGATCGAACAGGTGACCAAGTTTGTCGACCGATGCGACCACGTCGTAAAAACCCTCGATGTGTTTACCGAGCTTTGACAACGAACCCAGTATTGTCGCAACAATCAACTCGGCGGCGACCAATTGTCCCAGTGTCAACTGGCCGCGGATCACCAGCCAGCCTCCAAATCCGAGCAATACGGTACCGGCAATCGTCTGCAGTCCGAGAATAAACAGCAGCTGTCGAAACAGAACGGAGAAGTGTCGGCGCCTCGCGTCAAGGTAAGACGCGGTTACCTTATTCGCCCGGTCTAATGCGAACTCAGCGGCTCCGCTCGATTTGAATCCCAGCGGACAGTGCATCAGATCTTCCAACCAGGCCGCAAGCCGATACTTCTGCTTCGACTCGTCAATTCCCGACGCGATAGCGCCTCGTCCAGTAAGGATCACTCCACCGACGACCAGAATCAGCAGCAGCACATCGAAGCCCAGCAGCCATGGGTGATAAAATGCTAACACAGCCATGCCGATAAATGTCGCCAAGACAATTCCAATGCCATCAAGCAACAGTTGCGCGACCACCTTTTGCAGAGTGACGATATCGAAAAATCGATTCGCCAGTTCTGGGCCGTAGTGCCCATCGAGTGACGCTGCGCTGACTCGTGGAAAACGAAACGCCAAATCAGCCGTGACTCGAGCAAACAGGCGACGCTGAATGATCTCGACGACAAACGTCTGCAACGCCTTCATCAACGCAGCAAACGCCAAGAATCCAAACAAGATCATCGACAGAATTAGCAGCGGCTGCAGCAATCGCCCGAACATCACCATGTTGACGAGCGACTCGACCGCGATTGGTGTCGCCAAACTCAGGATGCCAGCGAAAAAAGCGAATACTGCCACCACCCAAATGTCAGACCATTCAGGCTTGGTGAGCGCAATCAATCGCGCTATCGGCCGGTCATGAAACGGATGGTGCTCTTCTTGATGGACCTCAAGATCATCAACGATCAGCCAGCTTACCTGTGAGGCAACTTCCGATGCCTCAGAACCGGCATCGTCTTGGAGCAGGTTACTCAGACCCTCTGGCGTAATATCCAGCGTCTTCTCACTGTCCGCGGTTGATACGATCAGTGATCCCTTTTTGCTCCCAAGCACCATCATCGAAGGCGAGCGCGATGGCGAACGGACTGCCAGCAAAGCACCATCTTCCAGCAACTCGATCGCTTCCTCGTACGAAAGCTTTGCTAGCTTAGGATGCAGCCCAACGTTTTTCATGCCCTCGGATAACCACTTTCCCCACAAGTCGTCGGGGCTGCCGGGCCACGCCCGATTGGTCTCCGCTAGCAACTGCTCCGCACGCAAGTATTCAATACCTACGCCCCGCGCATGCGACACATGAACGAGCGCAGCAGCAAGGTCCGACAGCGTGTCTGATCTATCTAATGCCATCAAATTACTTCGTTGTTCCTACACCGCCTGAGCCTACAAATAAGCAATCGACCGTTTCCGCTGGCTCCGTGAGAGTAGACCGAATTGCGACTGCGGTCCTTCCAAATTCTCGGTCAGCAGGCACAATTAGACAAATAGAAATATATGCACCTTTCCATTGAAAAAATCTAATTGCGAGCTGTCGCTATGCAATGGCTGAATTATCACCACCTTCTCTATTTTTGGACAGTGGCAAAGGAGGGCAGTATCACAGCCGCTTCGCTGCAGTTGCACCTCTCGCAACCGACCCTGAGCACGCAGATTCGGAAGCTAGAGAAATCGCTGGGCACAACTCTATTCGACCGAGTCGGTCGCTCGTTAGTGTTAACCGACAAAGGACAGATCGTTTTTCGGTACGCTGACGACATCTTCGCCCTAGGCCGCGAACTTAGTGACGCTGTCCAGGGAATGCCCGGAAAAAGCTCGCTGAAGTTAACCGTCGGTGTGCCTGACGTGCTGCCGAAGCTAGTAGTTTATCGCCTGCTAAGACCAGCGCTGGAATTAGAGGGCGATGTACAGCTTGTCTGCTACGAAGGCAAATTGAAGGATTTGCTAACCGATCTAGCCTCGCATCGGCTGGACGTAGTGTTAGCAGACTCACCTTTGACGCCCGAAACGCACATTCGGGCGTTCAATCACTTGCTCGGCGAGAGTGGGATCTCGATATTCGCGAAGGCAAGCCTCGCTAAGCGGTACAAACTAGGTTTCCCCCAATCGATACACGGCGCCCCGATGTTGCTGCCCACGCAAACCACTACGCTGCGACGCGCGCTAGAGCAGTGGTTCGATGCGCAAGAAATTCGGCCACGGGTGATTCACGAATTCGAAGATAGCGCGGTGCTTAAAGTATTTGGCCAATACGGAGAAGGAATCTTCGCTGCGCCCACCGCCATCGAAGACGAAATATGCCGACAGTATCGCGTGCAGACTGTGGGTCAGATCAGCGAAGTGACGGAGCGGTTTTACGCGATTTCGATCGAGCGGAAACTCAAACACCCGGCGGTTGTCCGCATTTCTGAGGCGGCCAGAGAAACGCTCTTCGGCAGCTAACTACGGTCGACGCAAGATGCGGTTTCCCCCTTTCTGCTAACGCCGAAGACGGTGCTGCTCACTCATTAGGCAGCGCGCGCCGGCCTAGCCACTTTCAGGCTTAAAAAGAAGGCCTATTCGACCCCCAACAATGGTTGGCGCGCCAATTGCTGACTGTAATTGATTGATTTCTTACGTGGCAAGGATTAGGGCGGTCTTGGCTTCGATGGTGACGATCTGTGACAACTCTGAAAACAGACTGGCGAATCAAGGTTCAGGTTGGTCTTTGGTGGATATGTTGCTGGAAGAACAGCAGCAGACAACTGCCGTTGATCGATTTGCGCAGTTTCATGCTGACGAGACTGAGCCTCTGCTACGTCCGCAGTATCGCGAGCTGATTCCGCTCTCTGAGCCTGGACCGGGCGAACAGTATGCATTCGAGGTCGACCTCGACGTCTGCTCCGGCTGCAAGTCTTGTGTCGCCGCATGCCACAACTTAAATGGTCTCGAAGAAAAAGAGACCTGGCGCGACGTCGGATTGCTGTCTGGCGGCTCGACTGAGCAGCCATTTCTTCAGCACGTAACTACCGCGTGCCACCACTGTATCGAGCCGGCCTGTTTGCTCGGATGTCCGGTGATGGCCTACGAAAAAGACCCGGTAACAGGAGTTGTCCGGCACTTGGACGATCAGTGCATTGGCTGCCAATACTGCGTCTTGAAATGTCCCTACGACGTGCCGCGTTATAGCGACGAAAAGGGAATCGTCCGCAAGTGCGATATGTGTCACGATCGGCTCGCTGTGGGCGAAGCTCCGGCCTGCGTTCAATCTTGCCCCAATCAAGCAATTAGAATTACGACGGTCAGCACTGAGGCTATCGTCGAAGACTGCGAATCGAGCCAATTCCTGCCGACCGCTCCGGAGCCCGGTTACACGCTTCCTACGACGGTGTACAAGACCGAGCGGTCGATGCCGCGGAATGCCTTGCCGGCCGACTATTACACGCCTCGTCGCGAGCATTCCCATTGGGCGTTGGTCATCATGCTTGTGCTCACGCAAATGTCGGCTGGAGCCTTCGTCGTTGGCCAGGCTCTGCTGATGGGCCCGTGGGCGTCGGAAGCCGCGCAAAGCGAGGTGCGCCCGGCGCATGTGATAGCAGCGATGCTGCTTGGCAACCTCGGACTCGTCGCGGCGATCTTTCACCTCGGTCGACCGCAATACGCGTTCCGAGCTTTATTGGGTCTACGAACGTCATGGCTGAGCAGAGAAATTCTGGCATTCAATATTTTTGCTGGATTGGCGGCAGCCTATGCCGCTGCGGTCTGGTTCGCATCATCAAGTGCATTCGCCTCGAAGTCTGCTGACACGTTGGGCGCACTCGCAGCCGCCAGCGGTGTCGTCGCCGTCGCGTGCTCGATCATGATCTACGTCGATACCCAACGCCCCTATTGGACTGGCGCTCGCACGAGCATTAAGTTTTTGCTGACCATGCTGGTACTCGGTTTGCCGGTCTTGCTTGCAATCTCCCTGGCCGCGTGCATTTGGTCTGAAACGATAACGCCTCAGCTGATCATGGAAGACTACGGCTACCTGCTTTGCAAAGTACTGATGATCGCCGTCGGCGCGAAATTGCTGTACGAGTTGAGTGTGTTTGCGAACCTGGTTCAGAAGAATCTGACGCCCATGCGGCGGACCGCGATGCTGCTTGCCGACGAATTTGGCCGTGCCACGTACGTGCGCTTTGCAGTTGGCGTCGTCGGTGGCCTACTGTTGCCGCTGCTATTGCTGTCCTACCGTGGAGTCGCTGCGGAAAACTGGTTGAGTTCTTGGGGACTCGGCACGATCGTCACGCTCAGCTTCGGGATGCTGCTGGTGGGCGAGATTATTGAGCGATATCTATTCTTCGCCGCATCGGTCGCACCAAAGATGCCGGGAGCTGCCGCCAAGTGACTTCTCCGGTTTCCGATCAACGTCCGTCCAAGCTCGGCGCGCTCGCCGACCTCATGCATCAAAGCACCGGTCCATTGACCGAAGAACTGCTCCGCGCGCCTTCCAAGTTTGGGCTGGGACAGGTGCCGATTCTGCAAGCGCCCGACGCGACGACGACGATGACGTGCGGCTTCTGCTCCACGGGCTGCGGCCTGAACGTCCATCTCCGCGAAGGCCAAGCGGTGAACCTAACGCCAACAGTCGATTACCCAGTCAACGTCGGTATGGCCTGTCCGAAAGGCTGGGAAGCGCTCAGCGTCCTGGATTCGACCGACCGCGCGACGACTCCTCTGCTGCGCGACAAACGCGGGCGGTTACAACCTGTCGACTGGAATACCGCCATGCAGGCGTTTTGCGATCGATTCAAGTCGATCCAATCCCAGCACGGACCGGAGTCGGTCGCATTCTTGAGCACAGGGCAGATGCCGACAGAAGAAATGGCGTTCCTCGGCAGTCTTGCTAAGTTCGGCATGGGTGTCCGACACGGCGACGGCAACACGCGCCAGTGCATGGCCACCGCAGTGGTTGCCTACAAACAGTCGTTCGGCTTCGACGCGCCACCCTACACCTACCAAGACTTCGAGGATTCAGACGTCATCGTGCTGGTCGGTTCTAACCTTTGCATCGCACATCCGATTATGTGGCAGCGAGTGTGCCGCAATCCGCACAATCCAGAAATCATCGTCATCGACCCTCGAATGACCGAGACGGCGATGGCCGCGACACAGCACGTGCCGTTGGAGCCCAAGTCAGATCTCGCGCTTTTCTACGGGCTTGCCAACCTCCTCATCAGCGAAGGTTGGATTGATGACGCCTTCATCACCGCCCACACGACGGGCTTCGACGAGTTCCGAAGCTTTGTCGCTGAGTTTACGCCCGAGCGAGTCCAAGCCGAATCGGGTATTCCTACCGAACAACTGCGTCACATTGCTCGCACGATTCACAACGGCAAACGAGTATCGTTCTGGTGGACGATGGGAGTGAACCAAAGCTACCAGGGAGTGCGGACAGCGCAGAGCCTCATTAATCTCGCGCTGATGACGGGCAACATCGGGCGACCTGGGACCGGTGCGAATTCGATCACTGGTCAATGCAACGCGATGGGTTCGCGCCTCTTCAGCAACACAACGAACCTCCTCGGCGGACACGATTTCGAAAACTCCGCCGATCGCGGCAAAGTAGCAGATATTCTCGGCATCGACGTCGAGCGTATTCCAACCCAGAACAGCTGGTCGTACGATCGCATCATCGACGGAATCCTACGCGACGAAATCAAAGGCTTATGGGTAATCTGCACCAATCCCGCGCACTCTTGGATCAACCAGAACGAATGCCGAGAGATTCTGGATCGACTCGACTTTCTCGTCGTGCAGGATATGTACCACACGACCGAAACGGGCGAACTGGCGGACCTCGTCTTGCCTGCCGCTGGCTGGGGTGAAAAAGATGGGACGTTCATTAACTCAGAAAGACGCATCGGTCTGCTCAAGAAAGTCTCGCGTGCACCGGGACAGGCTCTCGCCGATTTCTCGATCTTCCGACTCATCGCCCATTACTGGGGCTGCGAAGAGATGTTCGCCGACTGGAAGCAGCCGGAAGATGTGTTTCGCACGATGCAAAAACTGTCGCGTCATCAACCCTGTGACATTAGCGGAATTCGCGATTACCAGATGATTGACGAACGGGGCGGCATCCAGTGGCCCTATTCGGCGGAATGTTCCGACGATTCGCAACAACGTCGGCTATTCGCCGATGGCAAATTCTACCACGCTGACGAACGTGCGAAATTCTTGTTTGAAGCACCTAAGCCGATGCCCGAGTTGCCAAATGAACAATTCCCCTACCTACTCAACACAGGCCGTGGCACCGCGTCTCAGTGGCACACACAAACACGCACTGGCAAATCGGCGGTGCTTCGCAATCTCTATCCGCAAGAGATCTATGTGGAAATCAACCCGCAGGATGCGAAACGGGAAGGCATTCTGCCCGATAGTCAGGTAACTATTCAGTCGCCACGCGGTAAGATCGACGCTCGAGCGCAGCTAACCCAAACCGCGCCGCTGGGGCAAATCTTCGTGCCGATGCACTATCGAGCCACAAACCAGCTTACGCTGGCGCACTTCGATCCGTACTCGCGCCAACCTTCGTACAAAAACTGCGCCGTTCGCATTAGTCCAGCGGTGGAGTGATCACTTCTCAAATCTCACGCTAGTAAACGATTCGCCCAGAAAACATGCAGCAACAAGAAACAGTCGTCGTCATTGGTAACGGTATGGTCGGACATCGGTTCGTCGAGAAACTGATCGACTACGATTCCGAGAAGAAATATAAAATTGTCACGTTCTGTGAGGAACCTAGGGCCGCCTACGACCGCGTGGGTCTGAGCGCCTTCTTCGCGCATCGCGACGCCGAAAAGCTGATGATCGCTCGGCTGGACTGGTACGAAGAGAACGGTGTCGAGCTACACATCGGTGATCGTGCCAACAAGATCGATCGCGAAAACCGGACGGTCCACTCTGAGAAAGGTGTGGAGATTCAGTACGACCGAATTGTTCTGGCGACGGGTTCGTATCCGTTTGTACCACCTGTGGACGGCATACAGCGTCGCGGAGTGTTCGTTTATCGTACGATCGAAGATCTCGAACGAATGATCGACTATGGCCAGAATTCGAAACGCTGCGCAGTGATCGGTGGCGGGTTGCTTGGACTCGAAGCGGCCAAAGCTGCCTACGACATGGGGCTCGAAACGCACGTTATCGAGTTCAGCCCCAAGCTCATGCCTCGACAGCTGGATGACGCTGGGTCCGAGATGCTCGTCAAAAAGATCGAAGACCTCGGCGTAAAGGTTCATTTGGGCTACGCCACCAAGGCCGTGCATGGTGATGGCGCTGTTCAGCAGATGGAGTTCACCAACGGCGAAGTCCTCGACGTCGACATGATTATCGTCTCGTGCGGCATCCGCCCACGCGACGAGGTCGCCCGCGAATGTGGCCTTGACGTCCACGAGCGCGGCGGTGTGATCGTCAACGATCTGCTGCAGACTTCCGATTCAGATATCTATGCAGTGGGTGAGGTCGCACTTCATTCCGGCATGATCTACGGGCTGGTTGCGCCCGGCTACGAGATGGCGGAGATCTTAGCCATGAATTTCACCGGCAGCGAGGCATACTTCACGGGTGCCGACATGTCGACGAAGCTGAAACTCATGGGAGTCGATGTAGCCAGCTTTGGCAATAACGAACCCAAGCCTGGCGAAGCCATTCCGCTAACCTACGATGACCCATTCGGCGGCGTCTACAAGCAGCTATTTTTCGACCATGAAGGGACGCATCTACTTGGCGGCATTCTCGTGGGCGACACGTCCGACTATGGCACGCTGTCGATTTTGGCCAAAAGGGGCGAGGCACTGCCATGCCCCGCTGGCGATCTGCTCGGCGGTTCTGGCGGGGGCGCTGCGGCCGCGCTCGGAGGCGTCGACGCCATGCCCGACGATGCACAGATCTGTTCGTGCAACAACGTCAGTAAAGGTGACATTTGCACGGCGATTAGCGAAGGCAACCTTACGTCAGTAGCCGACGTCAAGTCGTGCACGTCTGCCGGCACGGGATGTGGTGGCTGTATGCCGCTCGTAACCGATCTGTTCAAAGCTGAGCTCAAGAAAGCCGGCGTCGAAGTCAACAACAACCTCTGCGAACACTTCGCCTTTTCGCGACAAGAGCTGTTCACGATCGTAAAGGTGAAACAGATCCGTACCTACGACCAGCTACTCGCAGAAGTCGGACAAGGCGACGGATGCGAAATCTGCAAACCGGCGGTCGCTTCGATACTCGCGTCGCTTTGGAACGAGGTTATCGTCGATCCCGACCACCAAACTTTGCAGGACACCAACGACCGCTTCCTCGCCAACATGCAACGGGGCGGTCTGTACTCGGTGATTCCACGCGTACCAGGCGGTGAGATAACGCCTGAGAAGCTAATCGTACTCGGCCAAGTCGCCAAAAAGTACGGGCTGTACACCAAGATTACTGGCGGGCAGCGCATCGATCTCTTCGGCGCTCAACTCCATCAACTCCCCGACATCTGGGAGGAACTGGTGGACGCAGGATTCGAAAGCGGTCACGCCTATGGCAAGGCACTGCGAACAGTAAAGAGTTGCGTTGGTACAACCTGGTGCCGATATGGAGTCCAAGACAGCGTTGGCTTTGCGATTCGCCTTGAGGAACGCTATCGCGGTATCCGTGCACCGCACAAGATGAAGTTTGCGGTCTCTGGCTGTGTACGTGAGTGCGCAGAGGCACAAGGCAAGGATTTCGGACTGATCGCCACCGAAAGCGGCTACAACCTCTATGTCTGCGGCAATGGTGGCGCAAAGCCTCGACATGCAGACTTGTTTGCCTCTGATCTCGATGAAGAAACCGCGATCAAGTATATCGACCGTGTGATGATGTACTATATCTTTACGGCCGACAAGTTGACCAGAACAAGTGTCTGGCTCGAAAACCTCGAAGGTGGTTTGGATCATCTGAAAGAAGTCGTCATCGACGACAGACTGGGCCTCTGCGACGAGTTGGAACAGCGCATGCAGCATCTCGTCGATACGTATCAATGTGAGTGGAAAGCAGTCGTCGACGATCCAGAAAAGCGCAAACTCTACCGCCAATTCGTCAACACCGACGAAAACGAGCCTAGTATCGAATTCATCGACGAGCGCGGGCAAACTCGCCCAGCAGACTGGCCCAAAGACGGCGTCGCACTGGCTGACATCAAAATGCCCGATGGGTCCAAGCTTGGCGAAACTGCGGCGAATGGCAGCGCTGCGACTGAGCAGACTGCCAATTGGGTCGCGGTCGGCTCCGTAGCCGATTTCCCGCAAGACGGCGGCGCAGCGATCAAATACGGCGACGTGCAGATCGCCGTATTCAATTTCTCAAGTCGCGGCGAATGGTATGCCTGTCAAAACATGTGTCCGCACAAGAATGCGTTTGTTCTATCACGCGGCATCCTCGGCAGCGCTGGCGAGACGCCCAAAGTCGCCTGCCCACTGCACAAGAAACCATTCTCACTGCAAACAGGCGAGTGCATTTCGGGCGAAGATTTCTCGGTGAAGGTATTCCCCGTGAAGGTCGAGCACGATCAGGTCTATCTCGATCTTCCGCCGGAGGCGAAGCTCAACGCTCTGTTGGCCACCGAGACTCACCGCATTACGCCCGAAGATCACGCTGCCTGCGCGGCATGTATGGCGACGGCCTAACGAAGCGGAGCCGTCTAAGACCAATCTATGGTTGCGAATCAGCGTTCTCTTCGGATTTGCGTGGCAGATTAAATCGAAACTTCGCACCTTCGCCAGGCGCCGAGTCGACCCAGATCGTGCCGCCATGCTTGGTCACCGCCTTCTTACAGATCGAGAGACCAAAACCGGTGCCTTCGTAGTCGTCTTGAGAGTGTAGCCGCACAAACGGCTCGAATATTCGCTGGCAATGGCCTTCCTTGATACCTATGCCGTTATCTTCCACGCTGATCAGCCAGCAGTCCTCTTGGCACGCAGCGGTAATTCTGATGTGCGGGTCGCGGTCGGAAGAAAACTTTATGGCGTTGCCGACTAGGTTTTGAAACAGCTGCGTAATCAGCCTTAGGTCGCCGCGGATCACAGGAAGCTCCTCGATTTCAAATTCGACTTGCTTCTCGGCGAGCGCGACATCAAGTAAGCTACGCACGTGACTCACGACCTGGTCCAGGTCGATATCGACGAGTTCCAATTCACCCAGCGTACTACGCGATAGCTTCATCAGGTCTTCGATAAGCACCTTCATACTCGCGGCCGCGTCCATCATGTACTCGAGATACTGACCGCTATCTTCATCGAGTTCTGTGGCGAGATTCTCAATGAACATCTCGCCAAATGTGGTTATCTTGCGAAGTGGTGCTTTGAGATCGTGGCTGGCAATTCTCGTGAAGTCGTCAAGTTCCTGATTCCGTGCCATGAGCTCCTGATTGATCTTGGCAATTTCTTCCTGAGTTCGCACCAGCTCCGAACGTTCTTGCTTGAGCTGCATGAGTTGCAGGTATTGGAACGACACATCTTGAATCGTAATCAACGCATGGTCGGTCGACTCGGGCAAACGTCGGACCTCAGTTTGCTGAATCATCATTAAGCACTCCAAACCATGACGAGCGGGAGCCGGCAGGAAGTGCTTGTGAAATGCCGCAGAGTAGGTCGCCGGAAAACCGGAATCGAAAACCTGTGTCAAACGTTCCAGATAGCGTTGGTCCCGCAGATTGGGAAAAAGCTCGGTGAGCGTCTCGCCGATGGCGATCTCTTTTGGAATCTCCGTCCACTCAACAAGCGTGCGGTTCCACTCGACGATCACCAGATCGCGATCGATGATCAGCGCCCCAGTCGGAAGCAGGTCCAGAAAGTGTCCTGTCCGTTGCGAGAGATCCAATGATGCCGTCGTCACCGCGAATTCTCCTGGCTGCGCGGCCCTAATTTTGCAGGACGGCCAAGCGTTCGAGCAAGCTGACAAAAGAACCGAGATGGAAAGCCACGACGACCGAACCGCGAATATCTTGCGACTCGACGCAAAACTCGGTGTCGGCTATCAGAATGCTACTGGTCGTATCGGCCGACTGGTCGTTTCGTTTGTTCATCAGGCTCGTAATGGTTTCCTGCACGTAGAAGTCTGGCACTGTGTAGGTCAAATCCGACTCGATCACATTGGCTAACGAACCCAACACGCCATTAAGCACGATGTTGCCAACCTCCGACAAGATGCCGGAGATCTCCAACTCAGGAATCTCTTCTGAAGAGTTGTATCCAGCGAGCAGTCCGGCAAGCTTTTTCCCAGACTCTGTCGGAAAAACCAACAGTGCGTTTCCTGACACTTCGCCTTCAAACGACTGCATAATCGACATGCCAGCTTCTGTCTGCTGGTCCGCCAGTTGACAGTCCACGGTACGCACGACAGGTACGCGGAGATCGATGCGCGTGCCGATGAGTTCGCTCAGCGAGCATGCCGCTCGACCTACGCCGATGTTTACGATCTCGCCGAGCGCGTCAATGTCGCCTTCACTCAACTTCATTTCGATACCTCAGCCACTAGTGAATCAATCGCCTGCTCCACGGTCGCGACCAGCTCCGTCGACTTAAACGGCTTGTTCATGAATGCAAATGTCCCAAGTTCTTCCAGTTTTTGCCGAGTCGATTCTTGGATGTCGGCACTGGCAACGATCACCGGTGTCGCCACGCCTCGCTCACGCAACGCGGCGATGAATTCAAAACCGTCCATCACCGGCATTAACAAATCCGAGACAATGATGTCAGGATCGTGCTCTTCGACGGCGTTGAGCCCATCTTCGCCGTCTACCGCTTCCACGACCTCGAAACCTGCCTCTCTCAGAGGCTGGGCGACGAACCGACGACGCGAAAGGTTCGAGTCGTCTACCGCCAATATCTTTTTGCTTTCCATAATCGAAAATGCCCCATGATTATGCGTTGTCTACCGAACTTGCTTTAGAATTTCAGGCCTTAGCCGCAGCCTGACGCGACGAAGAACCCGGAGCCGCGTCGTCGATCAGCTCCGACATACGCTTGCCGTATCCGATAATTTTCTGGACTTGCTGGTATTCGCGATCGTCGAGTGCTTCGTCGTTGCCAACCAGGTCGCTGGTTGCCAACAGCAGGTCCGACAGCGTTTCGCGAAGTCCATTGCAAACTTCTTCCAGATAATCGTCCTTTGATTCGCCGGTGGCCTTGATCCAGTAGGCCATGCGATGCCGCTCCACCGAATGACTGATGGTTCGCGACAATAGCGTGGCTGACAAACCGTCTTTGGCGAGGTAGTCGGAAGCGCCGTGGCGAATGGCATCGACACCGTGACACTCTTCGTCGAGGCCCGTCAGTACGATGATAGGACCTGCCGTCCACGCTTCCTTCAGCTGGTCGACCGACTCCATGGAGCAACAGTCGGGCAGGTTGAGATCCAGGAGCACGGCCTTAAACTCCTCGCTTGCCAACAGGCGAAGTGCCTCGCTCAAATACTTCGCCACGACGATCTCGTAACGCGGACGCCGCACCTGACCCAAATGTCGACGAACAATCTCCACATCCAGCACGTCATCTTCGACCAGCAGGACACGATAGAGTTGGTCGTCATCGCTTTGCACGTTCATCATTGTCCACCTTTTGCTTCGGATTCCAGCTCAGAAAGAATAGGTTTGGATCGGCACCACCTTGTTCGCAAAACCATCGATTTGCGGTCGCCCACAGCAGTTGACCCGCCGATTCAAAGACACACCCGGAAAAAGTCGACTGAAACGCCCGCAAAGGCTGAATCCATAGGCTTTTACTGTAAGTTCATTTTCGACAGCGGCTACATTCCAGCTGGCACTTAAAGCTCGCTGGTGGGCGTTCGGATGAAAGTCGATTGCCGGCTCCTCGCTCCACGCGATGACGTTGATTAGTTGCTCGCGAGTTCTCCGACTGATCCAGCCGAGCACTTGCAATCAGAGTTAGCTTCGGGCGATAACCAGTGACTCAAGTTCGTGCCGTCCGCCGGCGCAACTCAGTAGCGCAATCAATCGCCCACCACTTGGACAGAAGAAGAAGCTTGGACACTAGTACCGCAAACCCGACCGCAAGGCCGTGCATTGCCGTGGTCGGTGGAGGCATCTCTGGACTGACGGCTGCATATCGTTTGAGTCGCTTGCTGCCTGATGCGCGGATCGAACTGTTCGAAGCCAGCGAGCGTTTAGGCGGAGTACTGCACACACGCTGCGACGACGGCTACCTTATCGAATTCGGTGCCGACAGCTTTATCGACAAGTTGCCGGCTGCCGTCGAACTTTGTCACGAGCTTGGCCTGGCCGATGAGATTATTCCTACTAACGAGTATCCACGGCGGGCGCTCGTGTTGTATGACGGCAGCCTGCATCGGGTGCCTTCGGGCTTTGTGCAAATGCGTGCCGAGGAGTACTTGCCAATGTTACGCTCGCCGATCCTTAGCTGGCGAGGGAAACTCCGACTGTTGGCCGAACGGTGGATTGCCAAGTCGCCAATGGTCGAAACTGAAAACTACGATGAGAGTGTGGCTTCCTTCGCGTCACGTCGTCTGGGACGTGAAGTGTTTGAGCGTCTCGTCCAACCGCTGCTTGCCGGTATCTACACAGCCGATGCGGAGAAACTCAGCACCGCAGCGACAATGGTCACCGCGATCGACGCCGAACGACAGCACGGTAGCCTACGCGCGGCGACGCTCAACGCAAGACGCAACCAGCAGGCCGCCTCGAAAGCTAGTGGCGCGCGCTACGCGAGCTTCGTTACGCTGCGAAGCGGACTGGACCAGCTGGTTCGGTCACTGGCCGATCACCTGACCGATGCGACATTCCACCTCGAGACGCCAGTCGACCGGATCAGGTTGACGACTGATGATCGCTGGTCGGTTGGAGCGGGTTCGACGGATCATCAATTCGATGCGATTGTCGTTGCACTGCCGGCGCCTCGGGCCGCACAGCTACTGGCGCCAACTAACCAGGCGCTTTCGTCCGCGCTATTTGAGATTCCGTACGCGAGCAGCGCTGTCGCAGCGCTGGTATATCGCCGTGATCAGATCGCCGACGAGCTTGATGGCTTTGGCATGGTAGTGCCATCGGTAGAAGGCAGAAAGATAGTGGCCGCTAGTTACTCCAGCATTAAGTTCCCCAACCGCGTACCCGACGGGCACGTGCTGCTGCGTGTGTTTGTGGGTGGAGCGTTGCAATCGGAACTCCTGGATCATACCGACGAACAACTGCTCGATTTAGCACATAGCGAGGTCGGACAAATTCTACGCATTACCGGCGGCCCGGTGCGTCGTGAGCTCGTCCGCTGGCAAGAAAAAATGCCGCAGTACCACGTCGGCCATCTGCAGCTGGTCGATCGCATTGAACAACTGGTCGCTACCCACCGCCGACTGGCGCTGGCTGGCAACGCCTATCACGGCGTCGGCATTCCTCAGTGCGTTAGGAGCGGTGAATTGGCCGCGAAGAGTATCGCTGAGAGTTTTAGACTCTAACGCTGCGTACGCCAACCAGCGCAGACTAGCGGCTCCAGGCTGCTGCCAGTTTGTCGGCGGCTTGGTCGTTGGCTCGAACAATCCGCAGGGCGACGATCTGGTCACGCACAAACCGCAGATCGCCTTCCGCGAGTCGCGTCAGCGGGACGGCGATCGGCTTGCCTGTCGGTCGACCTAGCGTGACGCCTTTCGTCGTCACGCGCAGCAGCTTCGCTCGACAGCGGAAACTCCCGGTGTTGTCAGTCCAAGTGCGAAATCCGTCGCCGCGTAGCCCACCCGCTGACGATAGGATGTCCAGCTGGCCGCTCAACCCTAGTGTATCTTCGTAAAATGGGTCGAACGGTTTTTCCTCCTCGGGCTCAGACTCGCTAGGCTGCTGGACCGGATCGACTGGTTCTGGATCGACCGACTCTGGCGTGGCAGGTTTGGGAGTCGCTGGTTCGGGTTGCTTTAGCAATTCGGCAGGTTCGGAAGCGGACACGCTTGCTGGCTCTTCTTCTTCCTCCTCAGACGGCGTTCCAAACAACTCGTCAAAGTCCGAGTCCGTTGGGGCTTCGGGTGTTACTTCTGGCTGCGTAACTGGGGCAGGTAGTGCCGGATCCGCAGTGCCTTCGTCGGCCGTCGTCGTTGGCGGTTCTAAAAAAATATCGTCCGCTGAGTCCGCTATTTCGGAGTCGCGATCAGGCAGCAACAACTCATTAGTCTGGTCCGAATCGGTCGGCTCGCTAAAGCCCGAATAGCGATCGTCAACGGCAGGCGCGATAGGAAGCGGCTCGATGGCAGGCTCGCTCTCGGCGGCACTATCCTCGGCCTCTGGAATCGCCAATGGCGCTGGTGGTAATCCCTGCTGGTCGGCTGCAGGCGCACCCGGTTCCTCCGATGTGGGCCGCAAGATCTCCGCTTGATTGCTCGGCACCACGATCGGCGTCGGCGATTCAACAACGGCAGCAGGTGCTTCGACCGGTCGTTGGTAGATCGGAGACTCTGTCGGTTGCGCGACGGCCGTCATGTCACCTTCGCATGCCGAGCAACTCGGCTCGGACATGACGACTTCGGACGTCTGGCACCCACACTCACTGCTCGCCGAACACGCTGCTGTCGGCTCGACCAGCGTCTCGCACGGAGCCGGACAGGGCGTGGGGCAACTGTTTGTACACTTTGCTCGACACGAACGTCGCTTAAGCAGTCGGCGTGCCAGCGCACAATCGACAGCCAAACTCGAAACTAGTATCGCCACCAACGCATACTGAGAAACTTTCATCCACATGCTGCACCTGCTACAACCATCGCCCCAACAGAGATCAAACTTCCATGCTAGTTGCATGGAAGTGCAGAAGCAACACTCTGATCTCAGACGGCCAAATAAGTCGGCAGCAAGCTATCGCGGTGCTAGCCGAAGACGGCACTAAGTGGCGGGGACCTTGTGAGCATGCTCAAGATAGCTGGCAACGGATCTGTGCTTGTTGAGAATCAGCTTCTCCTCCATCCGATGCTGCGTGGAGGCGCTCTGCCAACTCTGAGCAAATGGCCCGGAAAGCTTCCCAGCGGGTGCGTCCGTAAGCAGCTGCGTGGCCCGCTCGAATAGATCTGCGCCGGCTCGATGCCAGACGAGCACTTGCGCCACGTGGGCTTTGAGCCGTGGATCGACGCCGTTGAGGTCAATCGCTTCGATTGCCGCGACAACTTTGCTGTGACCGCGTTGTCGATGTAGAAGGTAATCGAACAGTTGCCAGTTACCAGGATCACGAATCGACTTGGCGCGATTGGTTGACTCTACCTTCATTGCCTCACTCAACGCGAGCCAACAGTTTTTTGTAGCGACAAGCTGCTCCGCTTCCGAAAGGACTGGTGGTGTCGGCCGTGGAGCGCTAACATCGGCATTCTGATCCACCGGGGCATCGTCAGTATCTACTGCCACATCGCTTTCGGTCAGCGAGGGACCCTCGGCGCTTGCGACGTCTGCGTTCGGTTCTGCCGGCGTGGATTCTGTTTCTGACGATGGAGCGTCGTTGCTTGACGCATCGGCAAGCATCGCGGGCACTTCGATATCTGCTTTTTCGAGTAAGCCGACGGCCGCCGCTTTGACATCGACGCCAAGGTACATCGACCCCAACACCACTCCGCCGCCGAGTGCTGCCATGCAGCCAACAAATTCGACCAGCGAGATGCCTCTTTTTGAGCCGCGACTGAAACGGCTAACGGTTGCTTCAGAGTACATCGGGGCCCCCAAATGAATCGAAACTAATATGCGAACGGATCGGTCGTCGAATCCAGGCACGTCGATAACAGTGCCTATACAAACCATAGCTCGCGTTTTCGTGGCAACATCGATACCGCCTTGGAGAGCGCATACGCACCTAGGGCAGCCTACCCCAACTCGAAACGCATCCTGCCGATTGCGACGATTCTAAGAATTGTTCGCCCTTCGCGACGCGCGGCGGCGATCAGATTCACTGAGGAGAGTTTTTCGAATCCTGACAGTCGTCGGCGTGATTTCGACCAACTCGTCGTCTTCGATGTATTCCAGGCAGGCTTCTAGCGACATGTCGCGCACCGGGCGGACTTGGCAATTGTCATCCTTGCCGGCAGCCCGCATATTGGTCAGCTTTTTACCGCGCACGACGTTCACGACCAAATCACCAGCCCGACAGTTCTCGCCGACGACCTGCCCTTCGTAGACCTGCTCGCCAGGACGAATGAAAAACTCGCCGCGATCGTATAGAGCGTCCAACGCATAGGCGGTCGCCATACCTGTCTCGTGGGCAATCAACACACCGGCAGTTCGGCTTGGCACATTGCCTCGAAGTGGCTCGTAGGCGATCAGCGTATGATGCATGATCGCCTGCCCTTGCGTGGCATTCAGCATCCGACTGCGCAAGCCCATCAGCGACCGCGCCGGAATCGTGAATTCCATATGTACGAAACCTCCGCCCGCGCCGCCGACCGACTGACGCTGCGTGAGCTTGGTCATGCTCGCCCGTCGATCTCCTAGCAGTGCCATCACTGAGCTTTGACACGCTTCGGGGCAATCGATGACGAGTTGCTCGATTGGTTCGCATTTCTCGCCGTCGACTTCTCGATAAATGACTTGCGGTTTGCCAACGCATAGTTCAAAGCCTTCACGGCGCATGTTCTCGATCAAAATCCCTAAGTGCATCAGACCGCGGCCAGAGACGCGAAACTGTTCTTGCGTTTCGCCCGAGGACACACGCAGTGCCACATTCGAGCGCAGTTCCTTCTGCAGTCGCTCAGAAATCTGTCGACTCGTGACGAACTTGCCCTCGCGGCCTGAAAAAGGTCCATCGCTGACGCGAAATGTCATATGCAGCGTGGGCTCGTCGATCGTCACGGTCGGCAACGGCTCGGGGTGACTAGGATCGGTCACGCTATCGCCAATTTCGATCGGTTCGAGTCCGACCAGTGCGCAAAGGTCACCAGCCTCAATTCGGTCGACCTCGACACGGCTAAGTCCGTCAAACGCAAGTACCTGCCCT
The DNA here is from genome assembly GCA_039184115.1 of Planctomycetota bacterium. GTDB lineage: Bacteria > Planctomycetota > Planctomycetia > Pirellulales > Lacipirellulaceae > Bythopirellula. The sequence goes on from JBCDBK010000010.1 coordinate 74,103, forward strand.
ACCTGACGCTGCGAAACCTGTCCGTCATGGTCGATCACCGCGACGCTCTGCCTTTTGGTGACCGCCCCTTCTTCAATCCGACCGATGGCGATTCGTCCCACGTAGTCCGAATAGTCCAGCGTGGTGATCTGCAATCGCAGTGGCTTCTTCTCAAGACCAACTGGCGGCGAAGGCACGTAGTGCAGGATCGTCTCGTACAGCGGCTGAAGCGTCTTGCTTGGCTTATCGAGATCGAGCGTGCCCCATCCTTCTTTCGCCGATGCGAAGATGGTCGGAAACTCCAGCACTTCGTCAGGTGCATCGAGTTCGACTAACAGGTCAAAAACCTCGTCGACGACCTCGAGAGGTCGCGCGTCGGAGCGATCGACCTTATTGACGACAATGATCGGTCGCAATCCGTACTTCAGGGACTTCTCCAACACAAAACGCGTCTGCGGCATCGGGCCTTCGTGGGCATCGACCATCAAAATCGTTCCGCTGGCCATGCCCAGCACGCGCTCGACTTCGCCGCCAAAATCGGCGTGCCCCGGGGTGTCGATGAGGTTGATGCGGTAATCCACGCCAGACTCACCCGTATATCGAACTGCGCAATTCTTGCTGAAGATGGTAATGCCGCGTTCGCGTTCTAAATCGTTGGAATCGAAGATCAGACCATGCTGCCCACCTGCAAGCTTGTCGAGTTCGGCATCACGAAACTGCCCCGACTGGTACAACAACTGGTCGACCAAGGTAGTCTTCCCATGATCAACATGGGCGATGATCGCGACGTTGCGAATATGTGCTGTTGAGATTGGTGGTCTAGCTACTTCCATCGACGCGGCTCGGGGCAATTTGCTGGTGGGCTCAAGTTAAGAGCACAAGATCAAGGACGGTATCGACAAAATGTCGCAAAGGCGGGCTGCTGGGGAAGGCAGGCGAGCGAGCTATTGTAGCCTTCCGACCAGACCTAGGGCACCTCATTTTAGGCGCGCATCGTGAATGTTTTGCTGGAATTGCGGACCGCGGCGTTGACATTTGGCTGATGCGGCGACTTTTCGCGCCGACAAGGCTCACCGTGGCCTGGCTGATAGTCCGAAGCTAGTAGTAGCATTACGCAAACTTGTTGGCCCGTGAGTCGGCACGTATACTTGTAGTGAATCAACTTGCCCTAAATACCGCGAGCGTCTCCAACCACAGCGAATCCACCTCCTAGATGACACTCAAAAGCAACCACAGTGTCAAAATCGATCGTGTCGCCTAACGCCATTCCCAGCGAAGCCGAGATTTCTTCACATCGGCCGAAGGTTCTCTACCTTGGCGGCACGCATGATAGTCTGATCGACTTGCGTGGGCATCTGGGAGAAGACGTCGAAGTCATCGAAGTACGATCGCCAGTACGCGTGGTGTCTGAATTATCACGAGACGAGTACGCAGCGGTCTATTGTGACTCAGACCACTTCGTTGGTGCGGCAGACGTCGCTCAGCTAATTCGCAACGATCGACTACTGCAAGTCATGCCCGATGGCGTCGTCTTGCTCGACAACGAGAACACCATCTTATGGAGTAACGGACGGCTTCGTGCCTGGTTTTCGCTCGACGAGATTGTGGGGCAGAACTTCTACCAGGTACTCGGCAGCCCCGAAATACTGGGGCCCGACTTTTGTCCGCTACACACGGCACTGTCAACCTGTCAGGTCAGCGCTTCGACCCTACGCAGTGTCGACAATCGCTACTTCCGTATTCATGCGGCGCCAATCATCGAAATTGGTCAACCAAAACCGCAAAACCTCGTCGTCACCGTTCATGATGTCAGTGCGGAGGTTCTACAACAGCAAAAACTTGCCGCTATTCATCAAGCCGGCGTCGAATTAGCAGATCTCACCACCGACGAGGTGGCGAATCTATCCATTGATGAACGGATCGAATTGCTGAAGTCAAACATCTTGCAATGCACGCAAGACGTCTTGCAACTCGATGTGCTTGAGATACGGATGCTGCAGCAAGAAACCCGTGAGCTGATTCCCATCATGAGCGTCGGGTTTGTGCCGCTTGCTGCCACGCGCAAACTGTACGCAGAAACCGAGGGCAACGGTGTCACCGGTTTTGTCGCTGCCACTGGCAAAAGCTATGTTTGCGAGCACACGACGGACGATCCGTTGTACATCGAAGGCTCCGAAGGCGCACGCAGCTCGCTGACGGTACCGCTGATGTTGCATGAGCAAGTCATTGGCACTTTCAATGTCGAAAGCCCCGAGGTCAATGCGTTCTCGGAAAGCGACCTGCAGTTCCTCGAGATTTTTGCCCGTAATGTGGCGGTTGCGCTGAACACGCTAGAGCTTCTTGTTGCCGAAAAAGCAAGCACCGCAGCCGCCAGCGTCGAAGCAATTCACAGCGCCGTCGCGATGCCAGTCGACGAGATTTTGAACAACGCCGTCAAGGTCATGGAGCGCTACATCGGACACGATCCCGATGTTGTCCAACGACTACAATGCATTCTGACCAACGCCCGCGACATCAAACGGGTCATTCAAAAGGTCGGCCAAAGCATGGCGCCAACCGTCGCTAGCCCCAATCTCGACGAGACCGACGCGCGTCCCACGCTTGCCGGCAAACGAATTCTGGTGGTCGACACCGATGAATCGGTGAGGTCGGCAGCGCACGAGTTGCTTGAACGTTACCACTGCATCGTCGAAACCGCCGACGACGCCAACACGGCATGCTCACTCGTACGCAATCTCGGTACCGACACATGCTACGATGTGATCATCGCCGACATCAAGCTGCCAGAGATGAACGGCTACGAACTGCTGTGCAAGCTCAAAGAAATCTCGGCAGACGTGCCACTCATTCTGATGACCGGTTTCGGCTACGACCCCGGACATTCGATTGTCAAGGCGCGGCAGGAAGGCCTACGAGCGGTGCTGTACAAGCCGTTCCGTTTGGATCAGCTAGTAAGTTCCGTCGAAAACGTCGTTGCTAAACAATCTCCCTCGCCACAACTCGACGAGTAATCCTACAACCGAGAATTGCTCTGAACTCTCGGTTCATCCGGCGAAGTAGCCTGTAACGTTCTCCACCGCAGTGATTTCGAGAAACGACCGTGCCGCTTGCCCTATCGATTTGCTTACTCGTTCTTGCAGTGCTCGGGCACGGCTACTTCTGGACTGACCTTGTCAACCGCATGCACGCCTGGTCGGCACCGCGCAAGCTTATCGACGCACTGACGATGGCGTGCTTTTTGGCGTTCCTAGTTCTACCGCTAGCCATCCTCGCGCAGCGTAGTCCGCTTAGCCTATTCAGCACTTCCGAGGGCCAGCCGCAACCGTGGTTCCTTCAGACATACCCGTTTCTGTGTAGCGTATGGGGATTCGCATGCCTGGTGCGCAACTTTGTCTACGAGCGCGTCACCGACAATCCACAGGTGCTGACGAGCTGGCAGCGGGAGCCTGTTGAGTTTCACTGCGAAGAACCCGCCACACTCTTCCGCGAAGGACTGCCGAGATGGCTTTCGCTGGTGCCATACAATGAGATCCTTCGACTCCGCGTCGATCGCAAACGTCTGGCGATCCCAGGCCTAGACCATCGACTCGAAGGCCTCAAGCTCGCCCACATCAGCGATCTGCATATGACCGGAAGAATCGCCTTGCCGTGGTTTGAATTCGTTTCGCAGCAAGTCAACAAGCTGAATGCAGACGCGATCTTTATTACCGGCGATATCGTTGAGAAGGAATCCTGTTGGCCCTGGCTAGCGGATAGCATCGGCACGCTGCGCGCCCCGCTCGGCGTGTACTTTATTCTCGGCAACCACGACTACTACATCGATACAGAACGCACGAAGCAACTGCTGGAAGAACTGAGTCTGATCTGCCTAAGCGAGCGATGGATGAGTGCGGAATGGCGAGGCGTACCTGTGCAGATCGGTGGCAACGAGCTCCCCTGGTCCTCAAGAGCAGCAGACTTTGCCGGTGCCCCGGACGCCAGCCAGCAAGAGTCGCTATTTCGGCTCGCGATGCTTCACTCTCCCGATCAACTCGCCTGGGCACGCGGTCACAATGTCAACCTTGCCTTGGCAGGGCATACTCATGGCGGACAGCTTCGCTTTCCGGTACTAGGACCAATCATCAGCCCAAGCCGATACGGCACTCGTTTCGCTTGCGGCGTATTCCGCCAAGATCAGACCGTTATGCACGTCACACGTGGCGTCACGGGCAAGACACCGTTGCGTTGGAACTGCCCTCCAGAGATAGCACTGCTTGAGCTGGCCTCAGCCTAGCAACACGTGCTAGCACGCGCTTTCATTCAAGTCTGAACCGTTCGGTTCCGAACTATTCAAAGTTGAAGCTGCTTGCGTGGCAAATCGACTCTTGTCTCCGCTGTTCTCCACTTAATGGTTCATTCCGACGATTTGCGGTCTTTGGCTAGCCTGTGCGATCGTATCGCAGCTGGCAAACGCTTGGCACGCCAGCTGGCGGTCGCTCTGCGCGAGCACGGACTGAGCGAAACTGAGTTTCGCCTGCTTTGGCTTCTCGACAAGCGAGGCACGGCGACGCAATCGGCAGAGATCGAACAGCGACAATTGCCGGCTGACCTGGGCGTTTCAGCAGGACAGATTAGCGCGGTCGTCGAGCGACTGCGTTCGCTCAGTTTGATTGCTAACGTCCCCTGCAGACAGGATCGCCGACGCCAGCGCTGGGCGCTGACGGCTGGCGGCTCTCGGCGAGTGGCTGGCATTGCTTTAGGGATAGCACGGCCAGCTGAAGCTTGGCTTGATTTGGAATCCAACGACTCTGATCGCGCACCGGGCGTAGGAGACGCCGCGTGATCATTCGACTCGACACGAGATTTGCGATTAGCAAGCTGTTGATAGGGCTGCTACTGCTAAGCCTCCCGTGCGGCTGCCGCAAACCGTCGTTCTATCGCCGGCAAGCCGATCGTGACGCGAATTGCATGGTCGATCAGAAGTCGGCTGCGGCAGGCGTCGCGCCGGGCGAGTACCGCATTGATATCGATCCACGCTCGCGGATGTATGATCCCAACAATCCTGACTGCGAGCCGATGCCGCCTGACGATCCGACGTCAAACCAACTGATGCAGTGTGTCGATTGCAAGAAAGGCGAAAAATGCTGGAAATGCTTGCCTCGCACACCGTTTGTCGAGAATCCTGGTTGGTACGAACACCTACCTTTTGACGAGCGAGGCGAAGTGGTCCTCGACCTGCAAGCCGCCGTGCAGCTCGCCCGACGTGAATCGCCGCGATATCAATCGCAGCTCGAAGAACTTTATCTTTCGGCGCTCGACGTGACATTCGAGCGATTTCGCTTCGACTGCCAGTTCTTTGGCGGTTCGAGCATTTTCTTCACTGCGGACGGAGAAGTCCGCAGTGGCACCGGCGCGCCGTCCAGCGAACTCGACGTCAGTCCGTCTAATCCTAACAGCACATTGCGTGTCTCCAAGCTGACCGCGACCGGTGGCGAACTCGCGGTCGGCTTGGCAAACTCGCTCGTCTGGCAGTTTGCGGGACCCGACGACTATTCCGGCACATCGCTACTCGACTTCTCGCTCGTTCAGCCGCTACTACGCGCTAGCGGCCGCGGGCGTGTGCTGGAGCGACTGACTATCTCCGAGCGAACGCTGCTGGCAAATGTTCGACAGATGGAACGATTCCGACGCAACTTCTACTTCAGCGTCTTCTCTGGTGACGATCCGGGCCAGGGCCCATCGCGACGCGGTGGGTTCTTTGGTGGGAGTGGCTTGGACGGATTCTCCGGCGTCGGTGGTGGCGGATTCGGACGTGTTGGTGGGGGCGGCAACGGCGGCAATTTTGGTTTCAACGGCAATACTGGCGGTGCCGGCGCGCAAGGTGCCGGTGGCTACCTAGGACTACTTCAGACTGCACAAGTGCTACGTAATCAACGTGCCAACGTGGCTGCACTCCGCGACAGCGTGCTTCAGCTCGAAGCCTCCAACGACGCGGGGCGTATCGATCGATTCCAAGTCGATCTCGCGCGACAGGCACTGTTCAACGCGCAGAGCCAACTGCTCAGTTCCGAGAACCAGTTTCAAACGAGCTTGGAAAACTTCAAAGTCACTATCGGACTGCCGCCTGAGTTGCCGCTCCGTGTCAGCGATCCGATGCTCGATCGGCTGAACTTGCTCGATCCGGATTTGGACGCGTTGCAGAAGCGCGTTGCCGACACACTTGCAGAACTACGACAGCTACGTGAAGAACGTCAGCCACAGGCCGATTTACCCGCGGACCAAGAGTTGGTCGTGCCGAACTTGCCGGTCGCGGAAGAGGAAGTCCTCGCAACACCCTTGAGCGAACAATTGGTAGGCTACCTTGCGGCTGCGGCAGAGATGAAAGCGACAGCGACGGAGCGTTTGCAAGCGGTCAAAGCCGACTTCGAGACCCTCGAGTCCGGGCTGCCGGAACGTCGTCGGACACTCGAGCGACTGGCGAATCGCCCTGAGCTGATCGAAGCGAATATCGATCCAATCCTCTTCGACCCTTTGGCGCTAACTCAACGGGTCGACAAACGGCGCACCGAGCTGATGGCGATCGAGCGACAGCTGCAGCGGACACTCGATTCGCTCGACCAGCTTGCTAACAACGCGGCACTGACGGCAGAGCAAACGCTAGACGAACTCATTGACAGCATGAGTGCCATGTCGGGCCAACTGTTGGAGCTAACACTCGCACAGGCGAGTGCCAGGCTCGAAGCGATCAATTTTTCGCCCGTCGATCTGACCTCGGAGCAGGCACTGGCGATTGCCAGCAACTACCGTCGCGATTGGATGAATGCTCGCGCCAATTTGGTCGACGCCTGGAGATTGATCTACTTCAATGCCAACGACCTGCAGAGCGACCTCGATCTTGTGTTTAGCGGAGACTTGGGCAACGTGGGAGACAATCCGTTTCGATTCCGCGACACCAACGGACGATTGCGTGTCGGTTTGGAATTCGATGCCCCACTCACCCGTCTGGCCGAGCGGAATGTGTATCGGCAGTCGTTGATCGAATACCAGCAGGCCCGACGTAGTTACTACCAGTTCCGCGATCGACTGTATCAAGGCTTACGAAATACCCTGCGTCAGATTCGACTCAATGAGATCAACTTCGAGCTACGACGTGCCGCAGTGCAAGTGGCCATCTCTCAGGTCGATCTCACACAACTTCGGCTCTCCGAGCCTCCCAAGCCTGGCGAGACCACGCAGTTTGGAAGCACGACGGCACGCGACCTTGTTCAGGCGCTGTCCGACCTGCTCAACGTGCAGAACGATTTCCTCAGCGTCTGGGTAAATCACGAAGTGCAAAAACTGAACCTAGAAATCGATTTGGGCGTTATGGAACTTACTCCCACAGGCCAGCGTTTAGAAAACAACATGCCGTTGGAAACCTACCTCGCCGGCCTACCGATCAATTCAAGCGACCTGGGACCGTTCGTCACACACGAGCTGCAAAGCCAGCCGATCGAGCTGATTCACCCTGACAGCGTTGTGCCCGAGTCGTCAGCCCCCGACTCACGACGACCGAACGACACCACGCTGCCCCCACCCGCCGATGGGGCAATCCTTCCCCCCGGCGATACTTCAGCAATCCAACTCATTAGTGCCGAACTACCGTGGGCCAACGTGTCGCCGGCGCCAGAGATCCCAACTCCGCTGCCGCCGATCGATTAGCCGTGGGGAGCTGCCGACGCGAATCAACATCCAGCGAGTCTGACCTGACAAGCAAATTCCCCACGCGTATACTTAGTATTTCCGATGGGTCGAGCGATCCCGACCATACGAATGCCAGCCAGGTGACCGAATGCAAACTGCTACCTCCACTGAGTGTTACGTTAGCCATCCGCTCCGACAGGGTTCCAGTAAGCTAATCGCGCTGCTTAGCGTGGCAGCAATTGGCGCAACAGCTTACTGGATTGCCAATCGGTATGTGGTAGCTAACAGCAACGATTCAAAACAGGTTGATGCCATCGTTCACGAAGTGCAACGGTCCGACTTCGTGCTTGCGGTAACCGAGCGGGGCGAAATCAACTCTGCTGGTGTGACTGAGATCCGTTCCGCGGTCAAAACCAAGAACACGCCTGGCGTTGCGATCTTGCGCATTATTCCGGAGGGTTCGAAGATCAGAAAGGGTGACTTCCTCGTCGAACTCGACTCTTCAGCGCTCGAAGCAGAACGTACCTCGCAGCAAATTCTGTGCAATGCCGCGCAAGCTTTGGTCATCGAAGCCAGCAACGTCTACGAAACTGCAGTGATCTCCAAGCAGGAGTACATCGAAGGCACGTACGTCAACGAGCGACAGACCATCGAAAGCGAAGTGTTCGTGGCGGAAGAAAACCTTAGCCGAGCCCAAGAATACTATGAATATAGCAAGAAGCTGGCCGTCAAGGATTTTGTCAACGACTTGCAGCTCGAGGCCGACAAGTTTGCCGTCGAAAAGTACCGCAAAGAGCTTGAAGCGGCGAATACCAAACTCAAAGTGCTCGACGAGTTCACGCGCGCCAAAACGGTTAAACAACTGGAGAGTGACATCCTAATCGCCAAAGCGAAGTGGGAAGCCAACAAAAGCAGCTACCAGCTAGAACTCGATAAACTGAAAGATATCGAAGATCAGATTGCCAAGTGTACGATTGTCGCTCCGCGAGACGGTACAGTGATCTACGCGCACGAACGTGATCATCGCGGCAATAACGACTTTATCGTCGAAGAGGGCGCTATCATCCGCGAGCGTCAAGCGATCTTCAAGATTCCCGACTCGTCGGCAATGCAGGTGGAAATTACCATCAACGAGTCCCTCATTCAGTTCGTTGAAAAAGGCTTGCCTGTCAGCGTCACGCCCGTTGGCATGGGTGACATGACATTGAGTGGCAAAGTCGATCGCGTGAATCAGTTCGCAGAACCAACTGGCTGGCGCAAGGCAAATGTCAAAGAATACAAAGCGTATGTAGCCATCGAAGATGCTCCCTTGTCCCTCCGCAGCGGTTTGACGGCATCCGTCACGATCGAGTGTGCGTCAGTGAAAGATGCAATTAAAGTACCGGTGCAAGCGGTCTATGCTCACGGCGACAAGTTCTACTGTATGCTCCGCGACGGTGGCGACTGGAAGGCTCAAGAAGTCCTCTGCGGTCCGACCAATGATAAGTTCTATGTGATCGAAGGTGGCCTGCAAGAACAAGACCGGGTAGCACTCAACCCGCGCCGTTTGCTGAGCGTGGTCGAGCTGCCTGAACTCGCCCCCGAACAGCAGCAACGTGCCGTTCCGCAACCGAAGCCAGCAAATAAGACGATAGCCAAGCAGTCGGACGATAAAAAGGCTACAAGCTCGACGACCACAGGTGGCTGATGCGCGTGATCTGTTCTGTTCTTGGTGTGCCAGGTGAGGCCTTGTGAGCGCTACTATTCCTACTTCGCTCGCAGCCAGCGTTGCCGACTTGCGTAAAGACTACGTGCTGAGCGGCGAGACCGTACACGCGCTGCGAGGCGTGAGTTTCGATGTGCCTATGGGTGACTACATCTCGATTATGGGCGCTTCGGGATCGGGCAAGAGCACGCTACTCAATCTGCTCGGCTGCCTCGACCGTCCGACGAGTGGCCAGTATCTGCTCGGCGGTAACGATGTCGCCCACATGTCAGACGATCAACTTGCCGAGACGCGCGCCCAACGACTCGGCTTCGTCTTTCAGTCATACAACCTACTGCCAGCGCTGTCAGTGGTCGAGAACATTCAAGTACCGCTGTACTACAGCGGCCAACTGACTTCAGAGTCACGCCAACGCTGTCACGACCTTGCCAAACTTGTAGGCCTCGATAGCCGACTCGGCCATCGACCGGCCCAACTGTCGGGCGGCCAGCAGCAGCGCGTCGCAATCGCCCGCAGTTTGGTCAACGACCCCCGCTTCATCTTGGCAGACGAACCGACCGGCAATCTCGACACGGCCACGACGGAAGAGATTCTTGATCTGCTCAAGCGGCTCAACGATGAGGGTCGTACGATTATCATGGTGACGCATGAGCCAGATGTCGCCGAGCGCACCAAACGCACGCTCGTGCTCCGCGACGGCCTGGTCCTTTCTGACGAAAGGCTTTGAACGTGGCCACTTGGATCCGTACGATCAAGCTCAGTGTCAAAGGTGTCTTGCTGCACCCGTTGCGTTCGGCGCTCACCGTGCTTGGCATCTTCATTGGCGTTGCAAGTGTGATTTGGCTACTTGCGATCGGCGAAGGCATTGGTCGAGCGGCACAAGAACAGATTGCCAGTTTAGGTGCACGCAACATTCTCGTACGCACGGTGAAGCCACCCATCGACGATGTGGGAGACGGCGCCTACGGACTTACGCGCGACGACTATGTGCGCCTGGTCGCCACTGTGCCGACTATCGAGAAGGCGCTGCCGATCCGAGTCTTGGTGCGCGAATTTCGCTATCGCACACGCAACTTCGAAGGTCGGCTGATCGGCTGCACGCCCGACTACGCGGTGGTCACGCACCTGAAATTGGACCAAGGAAGATTTCTCACCGACGCCGATTTGGATCATGAGAGCAATCATTGCGTGCTGGCCGCCGAAACGGCCACCCGCCTGTTCCCGTCTGGCGATGCACTCGGCAAGAAGGTCATGGTCGACGCCGAATTCTACCTCGTCATTGGTGTGATGAAGTCTCGCGCACCGTCGGCCGGCATCGGCGGCTCACTTGCGGCGGAAGACTACTCTCGCGACGTGTACGTCCCGGTCAC
>JBCDBK010000011.1:0-81764 GCA_039184115.1 Planctomycetota bacterium
GATGACAAGCAGCAAGCCTTACGCGCCGACCGCGGCACCGATTGCTGAGTCCGATTACCCTTTTCAGGATCACCGGCTCTACACAGGCGATTATCTGCAACAAGCGTTTCTTCCCGAACCATCCAACAGCGAGTCGGTAGACGATGGTGGGCTCGCGACTACCGTCAAGCTGCTGCCCACTGCGGTATTTCTGCTTGCCGCCGTGCTTTCGTTTTCCACGGGGACCAGCTTCGGAACGATGGGTATACTTATGCCCATGGTCGTGACGTTGGCGCATTCCGCCCTGCTTGCCCAAAACGGGACGGTCGCTGCCCAAGATCCGATTCTGCTCGCTTGTGTTGGCAGCGTGTTGGCAGGGGCAATCTTCGGCGATCACTGTTCCCCTATATCTGATACGACAATCCTGTCGTCGCAGTCCTGCGGCTGCGACCACATCGCGCATGTGATCACTCAGCTACCGTACGCCTTAACGGTGGCAGCTGTTGGCATTGTCGCTGGGACGTTGCCGCTCGCTTGGGGTGTTTCTGTCTGGGTATTACTTTCATTGCAGTTTTTCGGGCTGATCGCCGTCCTGCTGGTGTTTGGACAGCCGACCGAGCCCGGCGATATCGTCCAACGCGAATCCAACTAAGGGTTTCAACGGGGTCAAGAATCCCAACAATATCTGCCGATTAGCTAAGATTTTCGCCCTGCTGGCGAACACCTAGTGTGCTGTTGACCAAGTTGCAATCGGACTCCAAGCGAGTTATAAAGCATTAGTCGGTGCAGATACGATACACGCGAACACTTCCAGACATGGCCGCGCGAGGGCAGACAACATTTTCTGGACTCTAGTTTTGGCGTGCGGTCGCTCTGACGGCGCGATTCAAGGTTTCGAAGATGGGGAGGCAAGACCACAGTCAGCTCTTGCCGCTTCGGGCGGGTGTTCAAGTAGCAGTGGGTTCTCGATTGGCAGTTGCCAACCCGATATGTCGTGAGATGGGAGACCATGGATCAACTTTCACCAGAAAACGCTTTCAGCTCAGTAGAATTCGCCGAGAACCCTGAACCGCGGGTACCCTGCGTGCTAATCGTCGACACGTCGACGTCAATGCATGGTCCACGAATCGACGAACTCAACAAAGGGCTGCAGATCTACCAGCGCGAATTGATGGGCGATGCGTTAGCCGCGAAACGTGTCGAGGTCGCCATCGTCACCTTCGGTGGTCGCGTCACACGCCTGGTCGACTTTGTATCGGCTACCGAATTCCAACCGCCGAAGTTGCAAGTCATTGGCGGCACGCCGATGGGCGGTGCGGTGTCCGAGGCACTCGACATGATCGAAGAACGCAAGAACAGCTATCGTGAGCACGGTATCGCCTACTACAGACCTTGGGCGTTCCTAATTACTGATGGCGAACCAAACGATCATTGGAAACCGGTCGCATCGCGAGTCAGCGCAGGTGAGAAGGATAAGTCCTTTTGCTTTTTCGCTGTCGGTGTCGAAGGCGCCAATATGGAAGTCCTCGAAGAACTGAGCGTTCGCAAGCCACTTTGGCTGCAGGGACTCAAGTTTGCTGAACTATTCAGCTGGCTTTCCAACTCGCAACAGATGGTATCACGGTCTACGCCAGGCGAAGAAGTGCCGCTTGCCGATCCAACTTCGGGTCCGCTCGGCTGGGCACAGGTATAGGTGGGCTCATCGACCGTGTGGAGACACGTTGCACAGAGTCTGCAAGGGCCTTCGCACGCTGCCGATGGCTCCGCTTGTCAAGACAGCCATCTCGTGCGGTTCGTCGGTAATAAACCCGCAAGAACCATCATTGCCTGCGTCGCCGATGGTGCCGGCAGCGCCAAGCGAAGCGACCTGGGATCCGCGGTTGCTTGTGAAACTATCGCTGACTGTGCGGCACGCTATTTCGAGTCGTACAAGAACTTCGACCAATTGCAGCTCGAAAAAGTGATTGATTGGTGCGAAACCACGCGCGATCGACTGCGCCAAACTGCCGAATCTAACAACTGCAAGCTGCGCGATTTGGCAACGACGCTATGCGTCGCAATTCTCTCCCCAGCAAGCTCCATCTTTTTTCAGATTGGCGACGGTGCAATTACGGTCGGCAATGACGGCATTTACGGTGTCGTCTTTTGGCCGCAATCCGGAGAGTACGCCAATGTCACGAACTTCATGACCTCCGACAATTATCAGGACCACATCGAGTTCCAGGCGACGACTAGAAAATTTTCAGACCTGGCCATGTTTACTGACGGTATCGAGCGATTGGCACTCGACTTCGAGACGCAGACGCCGCATCTTCCCTTCTTCCATCCCTTGTTTCAGGCCGTCAGAAACTCGAAGGCTGGAGGCAGCCTGAGCGATGACCTGGCGCAGTTCCTTCAGTCGGATTCGGTGAAAAACCGCTCCGATGATGACAAGACGCTTGTGCTCGCAACCCAGCTCACCGATCCGTCAGTTGGAGGCCAAGATGCAGCTGACTAACTCTCTGGGCGAAGCAGTCGAGTTGGGCAACCTGATCGGAAAAGGCGGCGAAGGCAACGTCTACGACGTGCTCGGCGATTCGTCGATGGTGGCTAAGGTCTACCACAACACGCCCCTCAGCGAGGACCAGTTCTGCAAACTCGATTGGATGGTTGGCAAACGTACCAGCTCGCTTAGCAAGATCGCCGCTTGGCCGGAGTCTGTGCTGCGAAACCGCGCTGGCAACGAACCGGTTGGCATTCTGATGCCGAAGGTCGACAAAGCTCGCCAGCTGCACGAACTCTATGGCACAACAAATCGGCGGTTGCACTTTCCTGAAGTGCGGTGGCATCACCTACTGTTGGCCGCACGAAACCTGGCAGCCGCATTTCACACACTCCATGAGCAAGGAATCGTTGTTGGGGACGTCAATCAGGGCAACTTGATGGTCAACCAGAACTACAACGTCCGCTTCATCGATTGCGATTCGTTTCAGGTTGTCGACGGCGAGAGAGTCTTCTACTGCCCGGTCGGCACGCCGCACTTCACGCCACCCGAGTTGCAGTCTCAAAAGCTGGCTGGCATCACACGAACCACGGACCACGATGCGTTTGGCCTGGCGGTCCTGATCTTTCACCTCGTTTTTGTGGGGCGTCACCCTTTTGCAGGAAGGTTTCGCGGCGAGGGCGACCTACTTATCGAAGAGGCCATCGCCGAACGCCGCTTTGCGTTCTCTCACGACAAAGATGCCACCATGGTCGAGCCTCCGCCCTACTGCTTGCAGCTGGACGACCTTCCGCGTGGTTTCGGCAACCTGTTCGAAAAAGCATTTCGGGTTGGCGGTGTCAACGGCACTCCGCGTCCCAAGCCCGAAGATTGGGTTAAAGAACTCGACGCGCTCATGTCGCATCGCGCCGTCTGCGATCTCGACGATCTGCATATTTTCTATAGCGGGCTCAAGGCTTGCCCGTGGTGTCGGATCGAAGAAGAAGGCGGCCCTTCATTCTTCGTCAAAGACAGTGGCTCATCGTTTGTGTCGGATGGGCGTCTCGAGATGCTCGACGCGAAGATCAATGCCCTCCGCCCAATCGCGTTCCCCGACCTGCCGCCGAGCCAGCTCAAGCCTCCAGAAAAAGTCGCACTGAAAGAGACCGGCGAGAAGATTCGCTTGGAATCGCCCGACTATGCTGTCTTGGCGCAAATCGTCGGCGCGTTGGTGTGCCTCGGGGGCATCGCGTCGTGGATTCCCTACGGCATCGGCAGTCTGATGGCGCTGGCTGGCAGCGGTTTTCTCATGTTCGGCGCGGCCGGCAAAGCACGTCGACAGAAGCTCGTTGACTACGACAAAAAGCTTAGCCAATTGCGCGCCCGTATGCTGCAAATGGGCCAAAAAACTAGCCTCAAGCATCAGCAGCGGAAAAAGCAATTCGATGCGAACATGACCGAGCTACGCAAAACTGTCCAGCGTTATTGCTCCGAAGGCGACCAGCTGAAGGACTTGCTAAAGCAGCAGACTGGCGATCATAAGAATGACTATCTCCGCGGCCACCACGTCCGCGACTATTTGGATGATATTCCCGGGCTCAAGGTGTCGATGATCCCGATGCTCGAATCATATGGAGTCGAAACAGCCCTCGACGTTCACAAGCTCGGCGTTTATGGCGTTCCCAATCTGAGCCCCGAGGTCGCTTTAGAAATGTTGCAGTGGCGTGAGCTGATCGAGCAGCGGTTCGAGTTCAAACCCGAACACGGCGTGACGGCCGCCGATCTCGATCGCGCCAACCAGGCCGCCACGCAACGTTTCAAGATCTCGCAAGCCAGAAAGATCCTCATTGGTGCCAGGCATCTCGACTCGCTGGCAATGGTTGGCAAAGCCGCGCTCAAGCGTTCTGGGCGTGAGTTCGAAAAGTACAGTGCCAAGTGGAAGGAAATTGCCCGTGAAAAAGGGTCCTTTCAGCAAAGCCGTACTAAGCTCGAACGTCTGATTAATGTATCACCAGCCGTGATTGCCGGCGTAGCAGTTGCCATACCAATCATCGGATGGTTCGTCTCCGTGATCATCGGTTAACGGCTGCGGCCCGCGGCTGCCCCAACGCGCTTACACCAATCGCGACGATCAGTAACACGATCGAGGCAGGCTCGGGAATAATTCCCGTCAGCACCCGTACTTGATCGCCAGGGGAATTGCCCGCAGCCCGAAACACCAGCCGAGCCCGATCGTTGGGCGAAACAAACACCTGGTCCATGTTCTGGAATTCTGGTCCCACTGCTGGTCCGACACTGTAATTGGTGCTGCCTGAGGCAAACAGCGACTCCGTGGCGGCAAGCGATTGCGGCAGTCCGACCACCGCTAGAATGGGCTCGTCAAAGTCGATAAAGCCCTCGACAGATGATGGCACGCCTGGGTCGAAGGCAACGTAATGGCTCGAAACCACCACGCCTGCGGGAATGCTGATTCCAGGTCCAATGGCAAGTGTCGATACTAGTTCGACGTCTTGCTGCTCGTCGAAGGCCACTAAGTTTGGCGAATCGAACGCGTCAGGCCCGGCCAAGGCGGGTGCGGACGCCAACAGCTCGAAATCGCCAGTCGTCGTGCCTCCCGTCACACTGCCACCCAAGGTTTCGGCCCAGCTGTGGCCAGCATTTAAAGTAACAGAAGTCGCGATCAGCGCGCAGAGCACGCCACCAATTGTGTGCCTCATTAGATCCCCTCCGGTCGGATAAGCTTGAGTCTGATGATTACCAGCCCCCCAGCAATACAACACCTCGACCAAGGCTCGGTTCCGGCAATTACTTTGACCGCGTTTCGTCTAGCGGATACCGCGATCCGCTCAGTGATTCGTAGCCACTAGGGCTCAATTGAGCCGCGGACTTCGGTCAGCCGTAGATAAATGGACCCGCAGATCTTTCAATTTTCCCTACGATTTCACCGCCTAGTGCGGTATTCGGCACCAAACCGCGTAAATCTGCAGACGACAGAAGACGAAAGCTCTCCGCACGTAAGCACCTCCCCTCTTCGCGGAACCGTGAGCTCGGTGCGCAAAAAATTACTTGCATCCGGGCCACCGACGCTCCAAACTGATGTGAGATTACGGTTGCCGAAAATCGTGTGGCAATGGGCGGCTAACTGACGAAGTATTTTGGTCGCAATTTACGACTGGGGAGAATAGTCTAATGAAGTTCAGCCAATCCGTTTTGTCCCTCCTCTGTGTGGTCGCCTGGTGCGCTAATGGTGCTCAGGCTACTTCCATTTTTGAGTACTCTTGGCCCGCATCTGGGCTTACTCCGTCGATCGTCGACCTGAGCCCTGCCGGAAACAACGCCACTCCTGGCAACGCCACCACGTCCGCGATGATTCCGCCGGGTGCACCGATCGGAACCGAATCGCTCAGCACCATTGACGGCGGCGCAGTGACGCAAGCTACGGACTTGTTAGAAAATGCTGCGATCGAGGCAGCCGGCGGCTTTCGCTTCGCTACTCAATTCTTGTGGGATGGCACGAACGATACAGGAAGTCCAATCCTCATTCAAAAAATCATCGATTACGCCGGCACCGAATCGTTGCAGATCGAAGACATCAACCTGACCAGTGGCACGGCCACATTGCGATTCCTCTTTAACGATGCCGTCGAGGGTCCGACGACTACGATTGTTGCCAACCAATGGTACGATGTGTCTGCCGTGTTCAGCCCCACAGCCGGAGTGCAAGGCGATGGCAGCCTGCCAGGGGTCGCCATACTGACGGTCGATGGCAACTCGGTCTCCGAACCCATTTCGAAGACTACCTTCGGCGATAGTCTCAACCGACCGATCGGCATCGGCGCCTTGTCCGTCGCACCCAACATCATCGAACTGCACGGTTTCATCTACAATCCTTCGGTCACGCTGATCCCCGAGCCAGCCTCCCTTGGTTTGGCGCTGCTAGGACTGGCGGGAATTGCCCTTGGTCGTCGAGTTCGCTGACTCGGGCGTGTGCGCCTCCTCAGCGGGCATGCGACGGCATTGCAGTCCCGCCATTGGTGCTTCCTAGACCTTGGTCGCTTCGATCAAGTCGCTAAGGCAAATTGAGCCCGCGAGCAGCTTTTCGATTCCATCGTCCGCCAGCGACGGAATTTGCTGATCACGCGCATGTTCGACGAGTTCGACTTCGTTGGCGCCTTCGACGATTAGGCGTTCGATATTCGTATCAATCGGTAGCATTTCGAACAGACCGATACGTCCTCGGAAGCCACGTTTGCCGCACTTTTCACACGCGCGCGCTTCGTACACAGTAGCGCCGGCGATGTCTGGTCGCCCTAGGTTCGAAGCCTCGATTTCTGTCAGCGTACGGCCCTGACGGCACGCTGGACAGAGTCGTCGCAGCAAGCGCTGCGCTACACACAACCGCAAAGTAGCCGCGACAAGAAACGGCTGGATGCCCATGTCCACCAACCGTGTGATGACGCCAACAGCAGAATTGGTATGCAACGAAGTGAACACCATGTGCCCAGTCAGTGCAGCCTTCATGGCAATATCAGCGGAATCTTCGTCGCGAATCTCTCCGATCATGATCACATCAGGATCGCTTCGCAGAATGTTCCGTAACGCCGTGTGAAAACTCAGCTTGTCGGACGAGTCGACTTCGGCTTGGGCGACGCCGACGATATCAAACTCGACGGGATCCTCCACGGTGATAATACGGCCCGGTTGATGTGCAAGTCGATGGCGGATCGCTGCGTAGAGCGTTGTCGACTTACCACTGCCCGTCGGCCCGGTCAGCAGGACCATTCCCTGTTTCTGGTTGGTAATGTCCGTAAACAGACGCAGATTCTGCTCCGACATACCAAGCTTGTTGAGTGTCAGCAGTTCGGTCTCCAGGGCGAGCAAACGTAGAGTAAGTCGTTCGCCGTGCGTCGTCGGCAAACAGGCAGCACGCAGACTGACGACTTGACTATCGGGCCCAAGTTCACAGACGAACTGCCCGTCCTGTGGCATACGCCGCTCGCTGATGTCCATCTTTGCGAGTATCTTGAAGCGACCGATCACCGCTGGATGGAACGACTTGGGTAGCTTGCGAACCGTTTCGAGCTGACCGTCCACGCGAATTTGAATGAGGACGATATTCTCTTCCGGATCGATGTGCAAGTCGGAGGCTCGACGGCGAAAGGCGATTTCGAGCAGCTCGTTACAGAGCGCGATGGCGTCTTCGAGCGCCGCCTCGACCTGACCGTCGCCTTTGGTCCCTTGCAGCTTTTTGCCCAGTCCGCCCACCAATCGACCGAGGGCCGTGGTTTGCTCCTCTTCCTCGATAACGGGTGCTTTGGTAGGAGCGGCCTTGGTCATTTCCAACCCAGGCACGTAGGCGGCAATAGTCCACTCTTCGGAGTCAGCACGACGGACGCGATGCGTTGGCATCAGATTGCCCGACTCGGCCCAACGCTGGAGCTTCTCCATCGTATAGGGACCGTAGGTCTGACCGTCGCCAATGTCGAAATACCATTGATCGCTCATCGCCTACACGTTCCCTTCTCTTCGCTAAGCCATTGTGTAACGTCCGATTTTGAAACGAATCTAAATTCTTTTTTCATAACTCCGCCGACCGAAGACTGAGTGCCAGGCGTAAATTCCTTGGCAGCTTCGGGTTAGGATTTACGCTCTATCGCTACTTGCCCGAATTTTGCAATTTTGCGTTCTCAAACCGTTTCAAAACTTCTGCATTTGACTAAACGCATTGGGCACAAACCCAGTTCCCGCAAGCGTTAAGGTTGTGCAACTGTTAGCGACCCATGGGCACAGTAATCTTTATCCAACATGCGGGGAGCTGTCCCTGCAAACGCTCTCGCATTTCCATTCTATCCTGGACTGGGTGAGGTATCACCAGCAAGTTTTAGCCGGTTAGAGCCTTAGTGATTCCTCTTGCGGCACCTGCGGCGGCCAGAACCGGCTGATTATTGTGGAACGATGCCGGTGCGGCGCATCAATGACCGCCGTTGTCTCGCACAGGGCCTCAATACCAGTGCATACCGATCTCGGATCGCAACTCTGCAGTAGCTTGTCTGTCTCCAAAACTACCATGGCACCGCGATGCCGGGTTGGCGACTCCGTCGGATGATTGCCTGCGCCGTTCTGAGCTTGGCTTGTCAGCGGCCATCTTGGGAAGAGTCACCCAATGCGATTCGCATTCACGCAGCGACATTCGATGATCCACCTACGTTTAGGGGCAAGGCACCAGATCTCGAAGAAATTATTTGCCAGCGAAAACGCAATCCGCTACGTTCGCTGCGAGTCACTGGATTCCTCGCAGTCAACCAGCAAAGGGCACCCGAAATGGATGAAGTAACGGTAGAGGTGGTTGGTATCTATTTTCGCAAAGAAGTCGAACTTCCAAAGAGTCGCAAGAAACGGACTGTTAAGGACATTATGGATCTGACCATCAGTCAGTATGGCAGCTCGGCTACGGTAGGTGGACTCGATTACATGACCGACGGTCGCACCAATCCGATGAGCGTGATCCGGCACAACTTTCCAGGCGGAGTCACGCGCAGCGGCTACGTCCGCATGGCGGGCATCTACGAGCTGCGAGAAGATCGGTCCAATCCGCCGGCGGTGCAGGCCTGGCAGTACTATGTTTTGGACGAAGAAAATGACCGTGTCTCGGCAACCTACCCAGGCGAAGGGTTTAGCAGCTTTGTCGATGCAGAGTTTGACTTTGCTGACAAGTGGAAGTTGATCTGGCGCCTGGTCACGATCTTGAAAGAGCCGAACATACCGGCAGTTGTTTAGCGAGAGCCGTGTGCCGGTGCGACTACTGGTATGGTAATCCGAAATAGTTGTGTATAAACGCCTTGCGATCACCTTCGTGACGAGCAAATTCCACCATCGTGTAGAGTTTCTGCTGGTCACGCTGGAGTTTGGCTTCGAGCTGCTGCCGGTCGACTAAGGCGGTTGCGATTTCGTTGACAACCGCAAGTTGTTGATCATCGGGTCCGCGATCGAGACAACCGTAGCGTTGCAGCATCGCCAGCGCTGTTTCGAGGCGGCTGTCGGTAGCGCGGCGACCATAGATCTTCTGCTCCACCCACTCTAGACCGAACGCACCAACTTGCTCGCTGTTCTCCGTCAGCAAATCGTACACTTGCTGATAGAAGTCCGCGTCGGGGTTGCTGCCGGCGATAAATTGCATCTGCGCGAGTAGGTCGTTTTCGTCGTAGAGCAGGATGCACTGCGCTGGTAGTCCGTCGCGGCCGGCGCGACCGATTTCTTGGTAGTAGGATTCCAACGATCCAGGCACGTCGGCGTGTATCACAAAACGAATGTCGGGCTTGTCTACGCCCATACCGAAAGCGTTGGTGGCCAGCACGAGCGGTGTGTCGCCACGCATGAAGGCTTCTTGAAGGCGGCGGCGGTCGTCGCGAGAAAGGTCGCCGTGATAACAAACATGGTCGACCCCCTCGCGCCGTAGGCGGTCGCTAAAGTGTGCGAGCGTTTTGATCAGCGTAAAATAGACAATACCGCTACCGTCGGCCAATTCGCGTTGTGCAGCGCGAGCGATGCGTTCGACCTTCTCGTCTTCGCCCCACACTTCCTGGACCAAGAGCAGCAGATTGGGACGATCGATGCCTTCGTGAAATAGCCGTACTTCGTCCGCCGAGAGACCAAGCTGCCGCACGATGTCGGTCTGGACTTCGGGCGTCGCGGTAGCCGTTAAGGCAATCGTCGTCGGATGGCCGAGCAGCGTACGAAACTCATCGAGGCGCGTATAATCGGGTCTGAAATCGTGGCCCCACTCGCTCACGCAGTGTGCCTCGTCGATGGCGAGCAGCGGGACTTGTCGTTGATTGATGACCTCGAGGAACTCTGGTTTGCGAAAACGCTCGGGCGTGACGTACAGCAGCTTAAACTCACCGTCGGCAACCGACTGATAACGAGCCTCGCGCTCGGCGCGCGTGAGCGACGAATTGATAAACGCTGCGTCGACTCCCTTGGCAACTAGCGCCTCGACCTGGTCCTTCATCAGCGCGATCAGCGGCGAAATCACGAGCGTCAACGGTTTGCAGACAGCGTCTCGCTCGCTATACAGTAGCGCGGGTATCTGAAAGCACATCGACTTGCCCATTCCCGTCGGCATAATTACGAGCGCGTGATCGCCTGCCCGCACATGCTCGATGATGGCTCGTTGCTGGCCACGGAACGAATCGTAGCCAAACGTATTCCGCAGAATTTCGTTGATGCTGGTCACGATGTGTTGCGTGGTCTAGGTCGCGGGGAAAAGTGGCAAGCGAATGATGCGAATCGGTGCGAATGAGCTAATTGTTGGCGATCACTCGCCGTATTGGCTGGTGGTTTCCGGCCTTCGTCATGGGTCAGGCTTCAAGTTCTTCCCAACGCGCGTAGGCAGTGCCAAGTTGCTGCTCGATATCTTTGAGTTCTGCCTGCCTGGCAGCAATTTCATCAGACGGCTGCTTGTAAAATTCGGGCTCTGCCATCACGGTATGCAGCTGAGCGGCGGCGGCTTCGAGTGTTTCGATCTTCGCAGGCAACTGGTCGAGTTCTCGCTGATCTTTGTAGGTGAGTTTACGTGGTTTGGTGGACTCAGCGGTTGGCGACTCCACGGGCTTCTCAACGACTTCTGGCTTGGCGTTTACTTCCGCCGGCTGATCTAGTTGCATGCGCTGACGAACCCAGTCGTCGTAGCCGCCGACATACTCGCGTGCGCCACCTGGCTCGAAGGCGATCGTACTGGTGACGACGTTATTCAGAAAGGCCCGATCGTGGCTAACCATCAAAATGGTGCCTTGGAAGTCGATGAGGCGCTCTTCAAGCAGCTCGAGCGTTTCGGTGTCGAGGTCGTTAGTCGGCTCGTCGAGGACAATCACGTTGGCTGGCTTCGCGAACAACTTGGCCAACAACACGCGATTTCGTTCGCCACCGGAAAGAAACTTGATTTGCATTCGCGCACGCTCGGGTGCGAACAAGAAATCTTGCAGATAGCCAATTACATGCTTACGTTGGCCATTGATCAAGATCGTGTCGGAGCCCTCGCCGAGACTCTCTTGCACGGTTTCCTCTTCGTCCAGCTGGGCACGCAGCTGATCGAAGTAGGCGAGTTCGAGGTTGGTGCCCAGCCTGACGGTGCCCGACTGCGGCTGGAGCTGCCCGAGCAACAATCGTAGCAACGTGGTTTTGCCTGCACCGTTGGGCCCGATGATGCCAATTTTGTCGCCACGCATCACGGTGGTCGAGAAATCGTCGACGATCGAATGGCTGTCGTCTGCTTCGTCGTAGGAAAAACTAATCTTCTTGACATCGGCGACGAGCATGCCACTGCGACCGCCTTCCTGGATTTGCAATTTGGCAGTGCCCAACTTATCACGGCGCTGGCTGCGCTGGTCTCGCATCGCTTTGAGTGCACGGACGCGACCTTCGTTGCGGGTACGTCGGGCCTTGATGCCCTGGCGGATCCAGGCTTCTTCCTGCGCGAGCTTTTTGTCGAACAGGGCATTCTGCTTTTCTTCGGCGGCCAGTGCGGCTTCTTTGCGGTTCAGAAAGGTATCGTAATCGCACGACCAATCGAAGATCCGGCCGCGATCGATTTCTAAGATCCGCGTTGCAATGTTGCGCAGAAACTGACGGTCGTGCGTGACGAACATCAGCGTGGCCGGCCAGCGCAGCAGAAACTCTTCGAGCCAGGCGATCGCATCGATATCAAGATGGTTGGTCGGTTCGTCGAGCAGCAGTACGTCGGGCTCGGCGACGAGCGTCTGCGCCAACAACACCCGACGCTTCCAACCAGACGACAGGCTCTGCACTTCGGCATCGGCGTCGAGATGCATTTTCTTCAGCAGACGATCAACCACTCGATCGGACTGCCATTCGCGATCGTGTGCCTGCTGGTCCGCCGGCAACCCTTGACGCACTACGTGTTCGACACGCCCCTGCAAGTGGTCAGGTACGTCTTGCGGCAGCAGCGACACCTTGGTTTTCGGTGCGATCGTACACGTACCCTCGTCTGGTTGCACTTGGCGACTGATAATGCGCATCAGAGTCGTCTTGCCCGCGCCATTTCGCCCTAGTAGGCCGATCCTTCCACCGGCTTCGATCTGACAGCTCACCTTGTCGAGCAGCAAGGGGCCACGAAAGCCAATGCTTAACTCGTGAAGTTGGATGAGCGACATCGGCTGGCTGCGGTATCTGGGGCGGGCTGGCGTGAGATCGACCTATCGTATCAGATCGAGGCGCCGAATGCTTCCGCAAGCACTATCCGTCTCGATGAACTAAGGCGATGCCGCTACTTGTCCGACCATACGGCGAGCTCGTTGCCGTGCGGATCGAAGAATTGGAATCGTCGTCCGCCGGGAAACGAGAAAATCTCTTTGGATGTTGTGCCGCCGTGGGCTGTCACGCGTTCGAGAGTCGCCTCGAGATCGTCAGCATAGAGAATCACCAACGCGGCTCCGGTCTCGGTGTTCGACCGCTTCTCCGACTTGTAGATTCCACCATCAAGCTGCCCGTCATTGAAAGCGCGATAGTCTGGCCCATAATC
The DNA here is from genome assembly GCA_039184115.1 of Planctomycetota bacterium. Lineage (GTDB taxonomy): Bacteria > Planctomycetota > Planctomycetia > Pirellulales > Lacipirellulaceae > Bythopirellula. The sequence goes on from JBCDBK010000011.1 coordinate 12,978, forward strand.
CGTAAACTTCCAACCAAACACGGCAGCGTAAAACGACTCGAACGCGTACAAGTCACTTGCCGGAAACTCAACGTAGTCGATTCTTTTGTCTGTGGGCATGGCCGCTCCGCGGTTAGCCTGGACTACTCGTCGGCGACGACGAGCTTTTCGATCTTGTCTCCCTGGACGATGGCATTGACCACTTCTTGCCCACCATCCAAGACCTTGCCGAAGACCGAATGAGCCCCATCCAAGTGTGGGGTGGGCACGTGCGTAATGAAAAACTGGGATCCATTGGTGTTGGGACCTGCGTTGGCCATCGAGAGGATGCCCGGTGAGTCGTGCTTTAGCTCGGGATGAAATTCATCTTCAAACTTGTAGCCAGGTCCGCCAGTCCCAGTACCATTCGGGCAACCGCCTTGAATCATAAAGTCGTCGATCACGCGATGAAAACTCAAGCCGTCGTAAAATCCTTCGCCCGCCAGTTTCTCAAAATTCGCCACGGTCTTAGGCGTCTTGTCGGCGAACAATTCCAAGCGGATTTCGCCTTTGTTGGTGGTCATCGTGGCGACTTTCATGATCGTACTTTCAAGTTCGAGAGCTGAAGGAATTGCAGACGAAGTAGCTTCGTTCCGCCTGACGAACAAGACCATAAGATCGCAGTCGCCGATCGGTTGTGCAAGCCCCTGAGGCTTGGGGCCAGGGAAATGCAAAGCGGAACATGAATCTGCTAGGTACGCAGCGTATGACTCATGCCGACTGCGATTGGCAGGAAGACCATAATCGGAAGCCACGCCGCGAGCGTAGGACGGAGCAGGCTCACTCCGCCGAGCGACTGGCAGACGATCGTCGCTAGCGCGAACGCGATCGCTACAGAAAGACAAATGCCGATCGAGAGAAAGACATTGCGCTGCCGACGCGAGAACATCAGTGGCAATCCCAGCATCAGCAGCGTTGTATCGATCACAGGCTGCACCATCCGCGTATGGACCGCCACGCGCACGTCAGCGCCGAGATCGGTACTAGGACTGTTGAGTTCTTCGATCAGCTCACGCGTCGATGCGTAATTCCGCCAGGCGGCGCCACTCGCCAGCAGCTCAAACGGCAGCTGCGAAACCACAAATACCTGCCCAGGTTGCAGCCATGCTTGCTCGCGGGCAGTCATGACAACTTCACGATCTCTGAGCCGCAGGGAATTGCGTTGATCAATGCGAGTCGGCGCGGTCACGTCGTTCATCAGGTAGCCGGCGGGGTGCTGATCGGTGGCATCGAGGTAAACCGCCTCCCGCGCGACGAGTTGGTTGCCGTACTGCTTCAATGCACGCGGCATAACGAATGTTGGCTTCACAATTTTGCGCTGCAGTGCGATAGTCTGTTCGCCGCCAATCAAAATATCGGTTTGCCCATCGAATCGTGCTTCCAAGGCACGTGCTTCGGTGCCACCGAGGTCTTTGGTCGTACGTGTCAGTTCTTCGCGTATTTGAGGTAACAGAAACTCGCGGCTTGCCATGCTGATCAGACTGACCACCACCGCAGCAATCACCAACGGACGGACGATGCGGAACTTCGAGATTCCGGCAGCGAGCATCGCGGTCATCTCCTGGTGCCGCTGCAGCCAGGTTACCGTAAACATGGCGGCGATCATCGCCAGGATGCCGCTGGTACGATCAAAGAAACCCAGCGATTGATATCCGTAGTACTTTGCGATCACCTTCAGCAAGCTACCTTCACGCTTCGCCTGCTCAGAGAAGTTGTCGAGATGACCGAACAGATCGATCACCAAATACAGGCCCATGAGGCTTAGGAAACAGATCACAAAGATCTGTACAAACTGGCGCAGCAAGTAACGGTCAAGAAGCTTCATGAATCATCGCATGCGTGCAGGGAAACGGGAGCGAGAGCATAAAAGGGGCAACAGCTAGCGTCAAGACAAAAGCCTGGCGGCCAAACCTTGGTAGCAGTGCTATCGCCGGATATACTCAGCGTTCACCTGTTTGCCTGGGATTCGAATGCAAGAACATAGATTGCCAACTTTGCGACGCCTTGCCCGCGGCGCTACCGACTTGCTCTTTCCAGCTTGTTGTCTGGCCTGCAACGGCGACCTGTGCGACCGGCACACTCGGATCGGCTTCTGTGAATCTTGCTGTCACGAAATGCAACGTGGCGATTGGCCAGTTTGTCGCCATTGTGCGTCGCGCGTGCCGAAACTACCTGGTGCGGTCACCACCTGCGCTCACTGTCAAAGTCTGAATCTGCGATTCGATCAGGCACTGGCACTCGGCGACTACGATGGATTGTTGCGTGAGCAGTGCCTGAGAATGAAAACTGATCGCAGCGAGCGAATCGCCGGCGCATTGGGTCGTCTCATCGTCACTCGTCTGGGCCACGAGTTGCGCGAAGCCGACGCAGACGGCATCGTTCCCGTGCCCATGCATACCTGGCGAAGACTGGCGCGCGGAACGAATCCCCCGGCTGCCGTAGCGACGGCGATAGGCGCAGCTCTCAAACTGCCTGTTTACTCTCATCTGCTGATCCGAGCGCGGAACACACGGCCTCAAATCGGGCTTTCGAATCCGGCTCGATTTCGGAACGTGCGGGGCGAGTTGCAAGTCGGCCCCAGCTATCGTTTCGACGACGGTCCGCGCATCCTGCTGGTCGACGATATCCTAACAACCGGTGCCACGTGTAGCGAAGCCGCGCGGGCACTTAAGCGGGCAGGGGCGGCGCAGGTCACGGCTGTCGTGGCTGCCAGGACGGAAAGCTACTGACCACACCGTATAGCGGACTGGTGCGACCGCAAGGTCGAGCCCGTCGAGACGGAAAAGCTGGCTGAGCCTGTCTTGTCAGGAAGCTGCCGATGCAAACAATAGTGGCACATGGACATCTCTGATATTACACCTGGAAAGAAGGCCGGACCGCTGGACCCGTTCCGTCGTGCCGTGCTCCGCGGTTTGGCCGTCTTGCTGCCGCCACTGCTAACGATCGTCATTTTCCTGTGGGTTTGGAACACCGTCACCGATTATCTGCTGGCACCGATGGAATCGGGAGCGCGTCGATTGCTGGTCGGGCACTACGAGCAGAACATTTTGTCAGCGGACCAGATTGCCGCTGGTGACATCCAAGATGGTCGTGCTACGCGAAACGGCGTGCGCTATACGCAGCTGGACGATGGGCGATTCGTGCTGACCGACGACTACGATTTCTTAGCGCAAGACCTCGGCTACGCGCCGCCTCGGCAGACGGCGAACGAATTCTACCGCTTGTACGTCGAACGCAAGTTTCTCCAATGGTACGTGGTGATACCATTTTTCCTGTGCGTCTTTTTGCTGATGCTTTATTTGCTCGGCAAGTTCTTGGCCGCAGGTGTCGGGCGATTCTTCTGGATGCAGTTCGAACGGATCATTAATCGGCTACCGGTCATTCGCAACGTGTACTCGTCGGTCAAACAAGTGACCGACTTTATGTTCAGCGAGCGCGAAATCGAGTACACGCGCGTCGTGGCGGTCGAGTATCCACGCAAAGGCGTGTGGACCGTCGCGATGGTCACTGGCGAGAGCTTGCTCGATATTCGTAGCGCCGCTAACGAACCAGTCTTGTCGGTGCTGATCCCGACGTCACCGATGCCGTTCACAGGCTTTACCGTGACCGTTAAGAAGAGTGAGACGATCGATCTGAACATTACGATCGATCAAGCATTCCAATTCATCGTTAGTTGTGGCGTGGTTGCCCCGGCCCAACAGATTCATCCCAGCGACGCAACGTTGGGCGATTCCTCTCGCGGCTTGCCGCTACCTGCCGACGAATAGGCACGAAACGATACGAGCATGTCGACTCCCCAACTTCGCATCGCCACGCGAGCGAGTAAATTGGCGCTCTGGCAGTCGAACTGGGTCGCCAACCAACTGCGTAGCTATGGTGCCGCCGTTGAACTCGTGGAGATCACTACCAAAGGCGACGTCCAACAGAGTGGTCCAATCGCCTCAGTCGGCCAGCAAGGCGTCTTCACCAAAGAAGTCCAGGCCGCGGTACTCGGTGAAGCTGCAGACATCGCCGTGCATAGCTTGAAGGACTTGCCAACCGAGCAAGAAGCAGGTCTGGTACTAGGCGCGATCCCGAGGCGCGAAGTCATTGCAGACGCATTGGTAAGTAACCAGGCAAAGTCACTTACGGAGCTACCTCGTCGAGCGAAAGTCGGCACCGGCAGCCTGCGGCGACAGGCACAGCTGATGCATCTTCGCCCCGACATACATGTCGCCGGTATTCGCGGCAACGTCGACACGCGGCTGAGAAAGCTCGACGACGGCGAGTTCGACGCAATTGTGCTAGCAGCCGCCGGTTTGCGACGACTAGGCCTCGAAGATCGAATCGTCGAGCAGTTGGAACCACCAAGAATGCTGCCGGCAGTCGGGCAAGGCGCGCTGGGCATCGAATGTCGCGCAGACGACGAATCCACGCTGTCTCTGCTGAGCAGCCTCGACCACGGCGAAACGCGCGCGGCCGCGACGGCCGAGCGTGCCATGCTAGCGCTGCTGCACGGTGGTTGCTCAGTGCCTGTGGGCGCGTGGGGGAGAGTCGAAGGCCAGTTATTGCGGCTGGAATCACTGGTCGCAAATGCAGACGGCACGCAAGTCTTGCGGGCGTCCGGCAGTGCGCCGGTAGCCGAAGCTACCGAGCTGGGCAAGCAAGTCGCCGACGACCTGCTCGAGCAAGGGGCCGCAGCCATTATCGCTGCCACTCGAAGTTAGCAATCTGCTGCTAGCGGCAAATTCTGCCTGCCCGGAAGTTGCCAGCCGGGCGAATCCTGCCGATGTCGCCACGTGCGGCACCTTTCTCTTCGAAGCGCGCAGAAGAAGTTGACTCGACTAGCAAAGCGCCAACTCGCTGCTAACACTGTGCCGCGCAGTTTTGGCACACGACATGCCTGTATGACTTCGCAAAAGCAGGGGGGCGTACCTGCTATCAAGTGCAATCGACATGTCGTACGGAATGTACCTCTCGGCCGAAGGCGCCAAAGTTCAGTCTCAGCGACTAGAGTTTATCGCCAACAACCTGGCCAACCTGGAAACGCCAGGATTCAAACGCGACGTCCCTACGTTTCAGGCGCGATTCGCCGAAGCGATCCAGCGCGGACAAGCCTACCCGGGCAGCAAGTCGCTGAATGATGTCGGCGGAGGCGTCAAGATGATTGAAGTCGAGACCGACTTTTCGGGCACGACGCTACGTTCAACAGGCATCGATACTGACTTCGCCGTAAACGGTGACGGATTCTTTCAAGTCCAGACCGCCTCAGGCGAGCGATTGCTGACCCGTGCGGGCGACTTCAACATCGACAACCAAGGGCGTCTGTTAACGCAAACCGGTCGGTACCAAGTGTTGGACGACGGTGGCGGACCGATCCAACTCGACCCCGAACAACCGTGGCGTTTTTTGCCCGGCGGCATCCTCGATCAGGACGGTTCGCAAGTGGCGATCGGTCTCGAACAGCCAGCGTCACTCGGCGATCTGGTCAAGGTCGGCAACAACGCATTTCGAGCTCTCGGCGAAGTGTCGCAAGTGCCAACCGCAGAGCGGGACATTCGACAAGGTTTCCTTGAGCAGTCCGGCGTCACTTCGACCGAGTCGATGATGGCCATGATCGAAACGTCGCGAGCGTTTGAAGCCAATACGAAACTCATTCAACACCAAGACGGAATGTTAAGCCAGCTGCTCGGACGAGTGCTACGAAGTTAAAAAAGATCTGGTTACCGACTACCAACAAGTTACCGTTACCTCGTTGAACAACTAACAACTAGCGCCAAGCGACCAGGAACTCAATCATGAGCGTTCAGACACTTTACACGGCCGCCACTGGCATGGAAGCCTTGGAAACGAAGCTCGACGTGATTGCCAATAATATGGCGAATATCAATACGACGGGCTTCAAAAAAGATCGTGCAAACTTCGAGGACTTGTTCTATCGCCAGCAGCGACTGCCGGGTGCCATCGACGCGGACGGCAATCTCAGTTCGACCGGTGTCGAAGTGGGACTTGGCACGCGTGTGTCGAGCACTCAGAGTAATCACACGCAAGGTGCTATCCAGGCGACGGACAATCCGCTCGACATCGCGATCGAAGGCGAAGGGTTCTTTCAGGTGACCACGGGCACCGGTCAGTTCTTCTCTCGGGCGGGCAACTTTGGCATCAACGCCGACGGCAACCTCGTGCTCGGCTCGGCCCATCGAGGCTGGCTGCTCGATCCGACGATCAATATTCCACAGGAAGCAACTGGCGTCGTCATCGGATCGGATGGCGTTGTCCAATTCAGCACGTCTGGGCAAGACCAGTTGCAACAAGCCGGTCAGATCCAACTTGCAACATTCATCAATCCAGATGGCTTGCTCAAACTGGGTGATAATCTCTATCAAGCAACCGACGCGTCGGGTAATGCGAATCTCGACAACCCAGGCAATCCGGGCATTGGAGTCATCGCTCAAGGCGCTCTCGAAGCATCGAACGTCGAACCCGTGCAGGAACTGATTGACCTGATCACGACCCAGCGGGCGTTTGAACTAAATTCGCAAGTGGTGCAAGCGGGCGATCAGATTATGCAAATCGCCGCTAACCTTCGTCGTGGTTAAGTAACGCACTCTTGAGGGCCGTGACTTCCCTCGTATTCTCCCAATAAAGAAACACTTGCAGGCATTCACTTCGATGAGATCACCAACTTACGCATTCGCTACCGTTGTTGCGTTGCTGACGCCGGCGTTGGGCAGCGCCGCCGAGCTGATGCTACGTCCAGAAGCAACGCAGCAGGGCCCGATTGTGCGGCTGGGCGATGTCGCGGATATCTCGGCATCCGCGTCGGCGGACGTTCGCCGCCTGGCGACAACGCCGTTGATGCCTTCGCCTGCAAAGGGTACCGAGTTCTTTCTGACTGTCGAAAAACTGCGGGACTTGCTTGGGGCCCGCGGCATTGACGCCAGCGGGCTCACTATTGGCGGTGCGATCGTCGTCCGCGTTGGCGAAGCAGCGGCAACGACCAGCGTCATCGTGAAGCTGGAAGAGTCGATGCCGCAAACGCTCGACGTCGAACTCGTTGCTAAACAGGCAATCGAGCGAAGACTGCGAGAGATGGACGAGTCCGGGCGTTGGCGAGTGGACGTCTCGCTAACGCAGATGCAGATCAAACACCTGCAGTCGCTCCCTGCCGAGGTAACGGCTCACGAATTGCAGATACCGCGTACAGGCAGAGTTCGTTTTGAACTCAGCGACGGACAACAGAACTGGACCATCGCTGCAGATCTCGTGCAGATCCGCTCGGTCGTGGTGGCAAAACAACCGATTGAGCGTGGACAGCTCGTACGTGCTGTCGACGTCGAGGAGAGAGAACTGGAAGGCAACTTGCCGGTAGGCTTTTTTTCGGACGCTCAAATGGTGATCGGTCAGGTAGCCGAACGGGGCTTCAAAGCAGACGACGTCATTCGAAAAACATCGCTCCGGGCACCTTGGCAAGTGCGTCGAGGCGAGACCGTTAACGCCTTTGTCCGCACCGGCAACATCGTCGTGCGGTCACGTGCGATCGCCAAGCAAAACGGCGCGATGGGCGATCTGATCGCCGTCGAGACGCTGTCCGACAAACAGCGACTCGACGTTACCGTCAGCGGTCCCAACGAAGTCACCGTGTACGCGACTGGAGGAAGCGCCATCGACTACGCTTCGCTCAGCCGCGACGACACTCGGCGCCGTTAGCCGCGTCGCTCCACACCACAGCGTTATTTACAAGTAGTCGACGAAACGAGTAACTCCCATGCATCGCGAACTGACGATCTCATTGACACTGGCTATTGGCTTAGCCAACTATCATGTCTCGACCGCGCAAGACGGAAGCCTGTTTCTCAAGCCCGCCCAGACACCACAGACGCTCACGCTGAGCAACAGTTCGTTCATCTATCAGGAATTGCCACCCGAAGCTCGGCCTCGCGAGCTGGAAGAAAACGACATTATCACGGTTGTTGTCGATTTTCGGTCTCGGTTCCTGAGCGAAGGCGACGCGGAGAATCGGAAAACGGCAAGTCTCACGGCAGTGCTCGCCGACTGGATCCAACTCGAAGGGGGCGCGCTCAAGCCAGCTTCGCAGTCTGACGGAGACCCGACCGTGTCGGGAACCTTGAACAGTCAGTATCGAGCCGAGTCGGACGTCGAACTCCGCGACTCGCTGTCGTTTCGTATGGCAGCCAAAATTGTCGACATTCGTCCTAACGGCAACTTGGTGATCGAAGGCCATCAAACCATTCGCAATAACGAAGAACGCTGGCGTATCTCTCTGACGGGCGTCGTGCGGCGCGAGGCGATTCAAGCAGATCGGACGGTCAGTAGCGATTCGATTTACGACTTCGATGTCGACAAAGAAGAACTCGGCCAGGTTCGCGATGGCTACGCCCGTGGCTGGCTGGCGAAGTGGTACGATCGCTTCAAACCCTTTTAGCCAAATGCGAACCAGCCGCCACACACTGCCGCAACCTCCGGAGTCAACCGTGCTGAAACGCCACTTCCTACCACTGACTTTTGCCTCGCTTGTAATGCTGATCGCATTCGCATCTTCAGCCTCGGCAAATACGATGATCCGCAATATTTGTCGCGTTAAAGGTCAGGAAGAAAACGTCTTGCGCGGTCTTGGCCTGGTTGTCGGACTCAATGGTTCTGGCGAGGCCAACGATCCCGCGACGATGCGTGCCTTGGCACGATCGCTGGAGATTATGGGCAGTGCGTCACCTCAGGCGGGAATGCCTGGCACGCAGAATCTGCAGGAGCTACGACGGATCAAAAACGCAGCATTGGTCTGGGTGAGTGCTAAAGTGCCAGCCACGGGCGCGCGCCGCGGCGACCAACTTGACTGTACCGTCAGCGCGATCAATGGAAAGAGCCTGGAAGGTGGCCAACTCGCATTCGCCGCTCTGCAAGGACCAAACGTCAATGACCCACGGGTTTATGCATTGGCCGAAGGTCCGATCCATCTCGACTCGCTCGATCGTCCCTTGGCCGGTCGAATCCACAACGGCTGCCAGATGGAAGAAGACGTCTTCACGCCGTTCGTTGAGCAGGGACGGATCACATTGGTGCTCGACCAGAACCACGCCGATTTTCAGACTGCTGACGAAGTCGCGAGCATGATTCGGCAGACCTTCTTCCAGCAAAACTACGACAAAGTGCAGGCCATCAACGCGGCGAATATCGTCGTGACCGTACCACAGGTTTATCGGGACGAACGCGATGAGGTTGGCTTCCTCGCCGAGCTGCTAGAAGTGCGGATCTACAATCCAGAGCCCGAAGCACGCGTCGTCATTAACGAACGCACGGGTAGCATCGTGATTCATGGTGAGGTCCAGATCGGCAACGTGGCCATCTCTCATCGAAACATCGTTGTCGAGGCGACCGAACAGACTCCGCGGTTCAACGAACTGAAGCTCGAACAAGAGACTGTCCCGAAACTCAAATCGCTGGTCGACGCTCTCAATGCGTTGAAAGTGCCAAACTCCGATGCGATTGAAATCATCAAAGACATCGATCGTGCGGGCAAACTGCACGGCAAACTGATTGTCTACTAGCCACAATCTCCGTCCACCCAGCTCACTATGAAAATCGATCTTTCCCAACACGGCCAACTCAAGCCGCTGCACCCAGAACCGAATTCGTCTGAGCAACAACTGGCGAAAGCTAAGGAAGTGCAAGAGACGTTTCGCAAGTTCGTCGGCGAATCGTTCTTCGGTCAGCTGATGAAATCGATGCGTAGCACGCAGGGAAAACCTGCCTACTTTCACGGTGGGCACGCAGAGGAAGTTTTTCAAAGTCAACTCGACCAGACGCTTGCCCAAGAGATGACGGCTAGCAGCGCCGACAAAATCGCCGATCCAATGTTTCGCCAGCAGTTTCCAGCCGAAGCCGCAATACTCCAACAGCACGCAGAACAAAGCGAAGACGCTTTCGCCGACCTACAACAGCTAAGACGTCGCTAGCCCGCGCCACTTGACCAAGGATCAACACAAAGAGAAAACCGACTATGGAAACCAATTGGGAATCGGAAATCGCGGCACTTCTTGATCGTTTGTCGGCGGCACAGCAAGCACTACTGGGACTGCTCAAGCAAAAGCACGACCTCCTGATTCAACGCGATCACCAAGCGCTCTCGGCGCTCGGACCGCAGGAAGCAGAGCTCTGCTCGGAACTCCAGGCATGTCATGTTCATCGTCAGGAACTGCTTTCAAGGGCAGCAGCAGCAGGCTTGCCAGCTGATAGCATCCAGGAACTTTCGGTTGCTCTTCCGGAACAGACCGCTGAAAACTTGCGTCAGCCGATCGGTGAGTCGAAGCGTCGGACGAAGTTGCTTCAGCATCAGAGCATTGCGCAATGGGTCGTCGTCCAGCGGACCGTGCTCCATCTTTCGCAGATGCTTGAGATTATTGCGACTGGCGGCCAACTACAGCCGACATATGGAAAAGGTGAACCACCGAAAAACAGCGGCTCACTGATGGACCAGGCAGTTTAGGAAAGAGACGCGATTTTCGGGTCACGCAGTGCGAGTAAGCATTCCTAAACTCGCAACTCGTCACTCACAACTCGCAACGCGCCTATGTCGCTCTTTAGCTCCTTACAGATGGCGGGCAACACGCTACAGGCGATGCAAATCGGCCTGCACGTTGTCGGCAATAATATTGCTAATGCAAACACACCGGGCTACGTCCGCGAACGTGCTGTGTTCGCGCCTGCGCCGGTCCAAGAGGTTGGCACGCTAACGCTCGGGCTGGGTGTCGAGGTTACGGGCATTGTCCAAAACATCGATAAATTTGCCGAAGAACGATTGCGTGATGCTGGCGGCGATCGTGCTAGTGCCGAACTGGCTGAGTCAACCTATCGCGATCTTGAGGTGCTGCTCAATTCACTGGGAGAATCCAATGTTTCGGCGCAGCTAGCCGGTTTCTTCAACAGCCTGTCCGAGATCAACAATGGGAATACAAGTGACATCGCTAAGATCAATCTAGCGATCAGCGCAGGCGAGCAGCTCACGCAGTCGATCACGACTCTCGATCGCGAAGTCAACGTCCTTCGCGACGATCTCAACACACGAGTTGATCAATTGGCAGATGAGATCAACACGCTGGCCGAAGAGATTCGACAGCTCAACTTGCGAATCGTCAACATCGAAGGCGGTGGTGCATCGGGGAGCGATGCCGGTGGACTACGCAGTCAGCGTGGTGTCGCATTAAAGCGGTTGGCCGAGATTGTTGACCTCGAAGCGAATGAATCGGATACCGGGGTGGTGAACATTTCGGTCAACGGACAGTTCTTGGTATTCGAAGGAACGCGCCGAGAGGTCGAATCGCAGCAGACGTCGACCGATGGCACCGTAAGCAACCGCATCGTGTTTTCAACCGACAGCGCCGAACTTCCGGCCACAGGCGGCGAGCTGGGTGGCATCTACGAGTCACGTGATACGATCCTGGACGACTTCTTGTCAGGTCTCGACGAGTTCGCGGGCGCTTTGGCGTTTGAATTCAATAAGGTCTACTCCCAGGGCCAAGGTACCGAAGGATTCACCTCGGTCACCGGCACTTATCGCGCAGACGATGCGAATGCGGCACTCGACCAGGCAGGTCTCGACTTTACGCCGGACAACGGTGAGTTCAACATCCTTGTGCGCAACAAGAACCTCGACGCGCGCGTCAGTCCCGACACAAGTACGATACAGATCGATCTTATCGGCGATGATGGAAGTCCGACCACGCTCACCTCGCTGGCCGAGCAACTCGACGCGGTCAGTGGTATTACCGCCTCGGTTTCCATTGATAACGAACTGGTAATCAACTCCGAATCGCCGGCAGATATCGAATTCACATTTGAAGAAGATACCAGCGGCGTGTTAGCGGCGCTGGGCATTAATACGTTCTTCACCGGCGCAGATGCAGGTAATATCGGCGTCAACGCAGAGCTGACCACTGGCATATCGGCCGGAGCCAAGTTCGCCAACGACTTACGCGACAGCCAGACAGGAGGACCGATTGGCGGAGCCAATGCGCTACGACTGGTCGATCTCCAAGACAAACAACTCAGCGACCAGGATGGCAAGTCGATCGGCGGCGTTTATCAGGAGCTGATTGACGCGACGACGCAGGGAGCAACGACAACTGCTTCGATTGCTGACGGGCTACGCACTTTCGAAGGAACGCTCGAGGCAGCCGCCGCATCGGTCAGTGGAGTTAACCTCGACGAAGAAGCGATTGACCTAATCCAGCTCCAACGGGCTTATCAGGCCTCCGCCCGTTATATCAGCACTCTCAGCGAGTTGTTGGACATCCTGGTAAATCTATGACGATTGAATTTAGAAAGCAGAACACCGCTGCGTACTCGCCCAGCAACTGACTCGTAAGTCCGCTCTCATGTCTCGAATACCACCTGTACCGACGTCGCGTATCCCCGGGCTGCTAGCCCAGCAACGCCTGACGCAGCAATATCAGGCGGACCAGCTTGATCTGTTTCGCTTGCAGGAACAGATCAGTACGGGGCTGCGCATCAACCTGCCGAGCGAAGACGCGCCGGCAGCCCTGCGGGCGATTAGCTTTCAGAGGCTGCTGGATCGCAAGGATCAACTCGGGGATAACATCGACAGCGGCCTGCTATTTTTAGGTAGCACTGACGCGACTCTCGGTGGCGCAGACGGTGTGGCTGGCGTGTTGAGTCAAATCAAGGCCGATACATTGGGTGTTGTTGGCACAGTCGCCACAGACGAGCAGCGACAGGCTGCTATTGCAGAGATTAATGGCGCACTCGAGTCGCTGGTGACGCTGGCCAATCGGCAATTCAATGGGCGTTATCTGTTTTCCGGCTCGCAATCCAACGTCCAACCGTACATCTTTGAGGACGGTACCGTCAGCTATCAAGGCGATGAGCGGGAGATTCAGAACTACTCGGATATCGGGGTGTTGTTTTCCTCGAGCATTTCTGGGCAGGAAGTGTTCGGGGGTATCTCCGAAGCCGTCGTTGGCAGTGTGGACCTTAATCCACAGACCACCGCCGACACGCTACTCAGCACGCTGCGTGGTGGCCGCGGAATTAACCCCAATGGCTCGCTACTGATCGGCGACAGCACAACCAACGAAAGCTCGATCGTCGATCTGAGCGCTGCGACTACGCTCGGCGACATTGCAAGGCTGATCGAAGATAACCCGCCGCCGGGTTCGACGGTCAACGTGACGATCACCGGCGATGGAATTCAAGTCAACATTCCGGGGGGCAACTTGGTGATCCAGGAAGTCGGTACCGGCACAACGGCTCGCGAACTGGGATTGCTCAACGATCAGACGCCTGGCGACTTGCAGACGATTACCGGTGAAGATCTCGATCCTCAGTTCCTCCGAACGACGCGGCTCGACAATTTGCTCGGCACAAAAGCAACGGCTCGTCTAGAGTCGGTCGGAGAAGGGAACGATATTCTCATCGAGTCCAAACTCAACGGCACAGCCTTCAATGGCGTTGGCTTCGAGGTGTTCAACGGCGGCGACATTGGTTCGACGGCCAACGTGGTGTTCAACGCAGGTACGAATACACTAGAAATCTATGTCGACGACAGTGGCGAGACCACCGCAGCGAATATCGTCGACGCCATCAACGCCGACGCGGCTCTGGATTTCACCGCGTCGATCGACGTAGGCGACGCTTCCTCGCCCGGCGACGCAGGGACGGGTGAGGTGCCAATCGGTACGACTTTCAGCGGTGCGACGACAGCCGGCGGTGGTGGTTCCAACCTCGATCTCGCCTCGGGAATCCGTGTGGTCAATGGCGGCGAGACGTTCGACTTTGAATTCTCCTCAGACACGACCGTCGAGGACTTGCTCAATCGTCTGAATCGTTCCGAAGCTGGCTTGGAAGCCTCTATCAACGATGCAGGCGATGGGCTGGTGATCCGTTCCAGGCTCAGTGGGGGTGACTTTCAGATCGGCGAGTTAGGTGGATCGACGGCGACGCAGTTGGGCATTCGCACGTTGGACCGAGATTCGCAACTGAACGGATTCAACTACGGTGTCGGCGTCCCAACCGCGGATGGCTTCGACATTCCCGTCGCTGACGGAGTCGACTTTTCAATCACCGATTCCAATGGAGTAGCGTTCGACGTCGATCTCAGCGGCATCGACTTCACGGATCTCTCGGCGACTGATGCAATTACTCAGATCGTCAATGAAATCAACACCGCAAGCACTGCAGCGCTCGCCGATGTCACGGCCACCGCGGTATCGACCGGCAACGTGACGGTCGTTGAACTCTCTGACGCGGGAGGCGGGCTCGAACAACTGACGATCACCGGCGGCGATGGTAGCCTGGCGGCGCAGTACTTGGGACTGGTCCCCGACGGCAGTTCGCCAGTACAAGTCAGCACCGGCACAACGATCACTGGTGAAGATTCGGAGTATACCGACTTTACGATCACGTCCAACGACGGACAAACGTTTGCCGTCGATGTGAGTGCGGCACAGACGGTAGGCGATGTCATCGATGCGATCAATGCAGCCACAGGCGGCGCGGTCGATGCACAACTCGCCGCCGAAGGCAATGGTATCGAACTCATCGACAACACCGGTATCGGTGCCCTGACAGTGACAGCGCGCCCCGGCAGCCAAGCCGCCGAATACCTGGGAATCGTTGGCGCGGACGAAACAACGGTGACTTCCACAACCGGCACGCTCACCGGCACCGATCGCAATTCGGTAGAAAACGACAGTGTCTTCAACACACTGATCCGCCTGCGCGATGCGCTGGATGCCAATGACCTGCCCGCCATCGAACGCGCAGCCGCGAAGCTCGACGACGACATCGAGCGAGTCACCTTCGCCCAAGCCGACGTGGGCAATCGGTTCCAAAACTTGGAACTCTCGAAATTCAATCTACAGGAAGAGCAGATTCAGATTCGGTCAGCCTTGTCCGAGGAGATTGATGTCGATCTCGTGCAGGCGATCTCAGACCTGACGGCGCGCCAAACATCGCTGGAAGCCTCGCTTCGCGCAACAGCCAACATCTTGCAGTTATCGCTGCTGAACTTCATCTAGGCGGCTGACTAGCCGCCCAAATCTGTTTTAGCCATTTTTTCTGGCTTACCTAACCATCCAGCGTCGATATCTGAAGTAGGAACTGGTTCGAGGTGCGCCAGCGCCGCTGGTGCGCGCGAGCTGCGAATTTCGATTCACGGTGACGCACGTGAATCTTGTCCATCACGGAAGGTGGATGGACTGACCCGTCCTCAGATTGAGCGGCGAGGCGGCCATTCGGAGAAAACCATGGATGTACGTACAACACGTTTCGGCCGTCTAGCGGTCGCGCCGCAAGACGAGCTGATTTTTGAATCCGGTCTCATTGGCTTGGAGCAATGTCGGCGCTGGGTCGTGCTTAGCGACACTTCAAACGCCGCCCTAGGCTGGCTGCAGAGTATCGAAGAGCCACACATCGCACTCGGCGTTGTCAGCCCGCGGCGCTTTGTTGCCGACTATCAGTTGCGCGTCGATCGCGTTGAACTTGAGACGCTGGAGCTGGCCACAGCGCGTGATGCCGAAGTTGTCGTGATTGCGAGCCGCCAAGTCAGTGGACCAGAGGCTGGAGCGCTCACGCTCAACTTGCGTGCGCCGCTAGTGATCAACGTCGAACAGAGACGCGGCTGCCAGGTGATTTCCAAGGACGATTTGCCAGTGCAATTCCCCTTATCGGTTCCAACGCAACCATCGTCAACAACCACACCATTGAAACGTACCGCATAGCGCTACGCTCGCTACAGATGCAAGCAGTGCCTAGGCGATACCCACATTGTAGAAAAAGTAAGGCGGAGTCCCGGCCATCGAGCACTCGGACGACCGCAGTAGCCAACGGTGGACTGCCCCACCCGATTAGGAGTTCGAGATGCTAGTCCTGTCGAGACAACGCGACGAGAGCATTATCATCGGTGACAATGTGGTCATCACTGTGGTCGACGTACGCGGCGACAAGGTGAAACTCGGCATCGACGCTCCGAAAGAAATCTCTGTCCATCGGCGCGAAGTCTACGAAGCGATTCAACGCGAAAACCGTCAGGCAGCACTGCTCAAGCCCGACGATTCAAAACTGCTAGGCCCCAATTCGGGTGCTGCTGAGCAAAAGTAGCCTCGATTCCCGCTACTGCCCGCAGAACTCAAACTCCGAGTGCTCTTTCTGCGCTCTGCTTGATTGCTCGCAGACTTCTGCGGACACCCACTTGCTAAGGCAAGTCAGTCTGCCATCTCTGCCGGTCGCAACGATTGGATGTTTCTTTTACGAACAGGCAAAGAAAAACGGCCCAAATTCTTTCATTGCCGGTAAAGCACCTAAATTTCCAGGTCGATACTCACACGTAGACGATCCGCTAGCCGGGCAAGCACTGCAATTACGCACTCTGCACGGTTTTTGTCCTACAGTTGCCATGAACACGCTAGCAAGCGTGGAATGGCAGCCCACAAGACAACAGAAGGATGCCGAGGACCGTCGGAAACGGACTGCAGGAACGGTGAATTTACTGCGAGGTAAGTGTCCTCGGCGCCGTGTAAAGAGACATGTGAGGCCGGAGTCGTCTGACTCCCCAGGAATCCGGTCAACTAAGAACTACTGGTTTACTTTTTGAAGGGGTGTTTGAACAATGACTCGTATTAATACAAATGTGGCCTCACTCATCGGCCAGAATCAGTTGGGCCAGTCGAATGCCGACCTTAACCAAGCCCTGACTCGGTTGAGCACTGGTCTTCGCATCAACACCGGTAAGGACGATCCTGCTGGTTTGATCGCTAGCGAGAATCTGCGATCCGACATCACCGCCATTCGCCGTGCCATCGGCAATACCGACCGCGCGACGCAAGTGATCGCCACTGCTGACTCGGCTTTGGGTCAGGTGAGCTCGCTGCTGAACGACATTCGTGGCTTGGTCACCGAATCGGCCAACTCGGGTGCTCTCTCGCAAGAGCAGATCGACGCTAATCAGCTACAGGTCGACTCGTCGCTGGAAGCACTCAACCGAATCGCTCAAACCACGACCTTCCAAGGCCGTCGGTTGTTGGATGGTTCGCTCGACTTCCTGACGACTGCTGGTGCAAACAGCACGAATATTTCAAACATCCAGATCGACCAGGCGAACTTGGGCGCGACTGGCCAAGTCGCCGTCGATGTCAACGTGACTTCGGCCGCGACCCAAGCATCGGTCGCAATTGCCAACTTGCCGGATGTTACGCCGACGACGACGACGGCACTTGAGATCGAAGTAGAAACCCAAGCGGCAACGGCTTCGAATGGCAGTGTGAGCTTTAGCATCGTCACCCAAGACACAACCCAAGGCAACGGTGACTTTACGACCACCGCTGCTGGTTCGCTCGTCATCAATGGCGAAACGATTGAACTTACGGCCGACGCGGGTGGAACCGGCGGCAACCTGGACATCACCGCTCTGGCGGTCACCTTCGGAAACGGCGGTAGTATCGACGCCACGGACACCGGCGGTGGCGCATTGCAGATCGATGTGGCAAGTGCCGAAGGTACTGCTGATATCCAAGAAGTTATCGATGCCATCAACGCAAGTAGCATCGGCTTCTCGGCTGCTCTAGCGACTGGCAGCACGGCGACGACCACCTTCGACGAAACCACCAATGGTGACGTCACCGCAGCTACCCTGGGCGACCTCGTTGGTGGCGGCGGCATCGACTTGACTGCCATCGAAGACGGCACCGCCGACGGTACGGCAATCAACGGCCTGACTAACGTGACGGTCACTTACGGCGCTGGTGCCGCTGGTGCGACTTTCGACGGCACAACGCTGGCCGTTAGCGTCACGCAGGCGTCAGGTACAGCGACCCTTGCCAACGTGGTCGCCGCGATCGACGCGGGTGGTGACCTCGACGCCACGCTTGCATCTGGTACTGGCTCGGACGCGTTTTCGGCCGTCGACGTTGTTACCGCTGACGGTGACGGTGCTGCCGAGATAACCACCACCGAGACGATTGACATCACAGGCACGCTCGCCGCTGGCGAAGATGGCAACATTGCCATCGGCTTTGCCGAGGCAGCCCTTGGCGGCGGCAGCCCGACGACAAACGTCATCGGCAACGCGACCGCTGGCTACACCGTGCAGATCAACACTGACATTGGTGCTGGTGTCTCGATTGACGACATCCGAACGGCAATCGCTTCGATTTCTGAAGTTGACACCGCCGTCTTCAACGGCACGCCGGGTACTTCGACATTCAACGCGATTGACGTCGGTGGTGTGACTCCGGACGCCGCTCCGGCTACTGTGTCGCTGGCCAATGGTGACGACGCGACTCGGACCACGCAGACAATCAACCTAACCACGGCGATTGGCTATACCGGGAACTTCGACATCACGCTTGACGCCACCACCAATACGTCTGGTGCCGTTATCGTGACCGGCAGTGAGGCCACCGGCTACACCGTCAATGTTGACAGCACGACGGCTACCACGATCGAAGACATTCGTGCCGCCATCGTCGCTCAGGTCGACGAGATCGGTGCCGCCGCACTTGGTCAAAACACCACGGGCAGCAACACGTTCAACACGGCCAACGGCGACACGGTCCCAGCCACACTCAACGTCGTTGGTGCTGGTGCGGGTAGCGAGACGACAGGTGTCGACGCTAATCTGGTGTTTGAACTTGCTGGCGAAACCGGCTCGGAAGTGCTGAGTTTCGAGGGTGGCACGACCGTTTCGCAACTGCTGGCTGGTATTAACGCCGTGAGCGATGCGACCGGCGTCACAGCCGCTCTCGATGATGCCGCAACTGGCATCGAGTTTTCCTCTAGCGGATACGGTACTGATGCCTTCGTCGACATCCAGATCATCGATGAAGGTAACGGAAACACTCCAGCAGGTGCCTTCACCGACGCAGTCGGCGAAGGTGCTCGTTCAACGGGTGCGGACGTGACCGCCACGGTTAACGGTATCACCGCTACCGGCGACGGCAACAACCTGTCGATCAACACCGCGACACTTGACTTGTCGGCGACGCTGACAGCTGACTTTGTTGGCTCAACCACGTTCACCATCACTGGTGGCGGAGCGTTGTTCCAACTTGGTCCAGACGTGGTTAGCAACCAGCAAGCACGACTCGGCATCAACAGTGTCAACACCGCCGCGCTGGGTGGCAACTCTGGCCTGCTGTATCAGCTGGGCACAGGTGGCACCGCTGATCTGACGTCCGACCCCTCGACGGCCGCTGAGATCGTCGAATCGGCGATTGACCAGGTCACCTCGCTTCGTGGTCGTCTCGGTGCTTTCCAACGAACGACGCTGGAAACGAACCGTAACGCGTTGAACGACACGCTGTCGAACCTCACCGAGGCCGTAAGCTCGATTCGTGACGCTGACTTCGCCGCTGAGTCTGCTGCACTCACACGTGCTCAGATTCTGGTTCAGTCTGGTACGAACGTGCTCTCGATCGCCAACCAGAACCCGCAGAACGTCTTGGCACTGTTGCGATAAACTTCGCTCCAATAAGCCAAACGATCTCGGCAACAATAACAAACCGGTTCGGCCCCAAGTGGGCCGGACCGGTTTTTTTGGCTATGGGCGGTAAGCCTTGGGCCATAGGCCCGACCGTCATCTCTGAGCTCAACGTCCAGCGCTCAAAGCCCACCGCCCAAAGCCCACCGCCCAGTACTTAGTGCTTAGTGCTTAGTGCTCACTGCCGGCAGCCCATGCTCCAACTGCTAGCACCGGTTCCGGTAAGAGAGACTTTAGCGGCTAGGTAAGAATCGTCGATAGACACAATAGATTGCGCTAGCGGTGCGCTAGCGATCTATATTTCAGAAACGCAATTCCACCGAAAACGCTAACAGCTGGCGGCTCATCGCTCGCAGCTCGCAGTCCCATGGGCAGAATACAATCCAACGTTGGCTTGATCACGGGTATCCCGATCACGGATACGATCGAACAGTTGCTGAATGTGTCTGCACAGCCACGCGATCAGCTGACCGCGCGTACGCAGGGGCTGCAACAGGAACAGGTCGCCATCAACACGCTGTCCAGCCGCGTGTTGAGCCTAAAGTTCGATCTCGACCGACTTAAGGTTTCTGATCCCTTTCAAGCACGCGCCGTGACCTCATCGCAGCCAGATATTCTGTCGGCCGTCTTGAGTGGCGATAGTCAGCCGCAACTGGGTAGCTTCGCGTTGCAGCCTGCACAGCTCGCCAGTTCGCAGCAGTTGATAAGCCAGCGATTCGAATCGGTCGACGACATCCAAAATGCGGGCGTGTTTTCTTTTGGGTTTGGGGGCTTTGTCGACAAGGGCATCTCGCTGGACGAACTCAACAGCGGCGAGGGCGTTGCGCGAGGCGAAATCAAGATCACCGACCTCGCTGGCAATTCGTCCATCGTCGATCTCTCGCTTGCCCGCTCGGTCGACGATGTGATCCAGGCAATTAACAACGACACGACCGTCAACGTCACGGCATCTGCTGATGGCGATAGCTTTACGCTCGTGGACACGATTGGTGGCTCAGGAACGGTGAGCGTGCAGGACGTGAAGGGCGGCACCACGGCTGCTGATCTAGGGCTGACTCTCATCACGACTTCAACTCTCAATGACGAAGTGTCAGGCGCTGACGTGTTCGGACTGCACTCCGGTACAAAGTTGACTGCACTCAACGATGGCAACGGCGTGTACTTCACCGACGATGTCGAAACGGTAAGCGGCGAAGAATTTCCGATCGACGACTTGGTGTTTACGTTCCGCGACGATAGCCTCGACTCCGAAGGAAACAAATTTGGCGTCGACCTCACTGGCGCTACCACGGTCGGCGACGTGGTCGATGCGATTAACAACGATGCAGACCTCTCGGCACGTGTCTCGGCTAGCATTTCTAGTGATGGCAACCGGCTGCAACTCCAAGACCTGACCAGCGACGGTGGTGGTTCGTTCACCGTCGATAACGGAACCACCGGAACGGCCGCTGAGGACCTCGGACTCAAAATCGCCGCCGCGGGCGATACGATTACCGGCGAACGACTGATCTCCGGATTGCGAGACACGCTCACGTCGAGCCTCAATGGAGGACAGGGCCTCGGTGATCTGGGTACGATCGAGATCACAGATCGCAACGGAACGTTCGACGAGGTCGATCTTTCTACTGCCACGACGCTCGATGAAATTGTTGACCTAATCAATGCTTCGACGGCCAATGTCGCGGCATCTGTTAATGAAGCACGATCCGGAATTGTGATCCAAGATGCCAGCGGCGGGACCGGTAACTTGATCATTGCTGACGACGACCTCGACGGACTCACGACCGCGACGACACTCGGTATCGCCATCGACGCCGAGCAGTCTTCAGTCGACAGTGGCTCGCTGGACCGGCAAACTTTGAGCCGTGCGACTCTGTTGTCGTCACTCAACGGTGGCGAGGGCATTACCGCTAGCGACATACGCATTTTCGATAGCAGCCAGAGAGACACTTCCAATGGCGCCCGCATCGACCTGAACGCGAGCGACAATACGGCCACGACCATTGGCGATGTGATCGATGCGATTAACGCCTCGTCCGCTGACGTGACCGCATCGATCAACGCGAAGGGTGACGGCATCCTCATCACGGACAACGGTTCCGGCAGCGGCACACTACGAATCGAGGACGTCAACGGCACGTTAGGAGATGACCTAAATCTCACCGGCGCAAGTCAAACGGTCGACAATGCGCAAGTGATCGACGGGACCACCAGCTACAGTGTCGACTTATCTACGATCAGCACATCGAGTACTTCGATCTCTTTGGACTCACTCAACGACGGTACAGGCATAGGCCGTGGCGACGTCATCATTACGGACTCCAACGGTAAGAAAACGGCACTCGATCTGAACGGACTTGACTCAGCCATTACCACGGTGGAACAACTGATCGATGCGATCAACGCAGGCAATGCCGATGTGACGGCGAGTCTCACCGAATCAGGCACGGGGATTCAGCTCACCGACAACGCCAATGGCCCAGGCAACCTTATTGTCGAAGACGTCAACGGGACCACAGCGGCCGACCTAAATATTCTGAGTACCGACAACACAACCACATCGATCACAAGCAACGGACTGTTCACGTCGCTGTCCGACAGTCAGGGCGCACTTAACAATGTGGCCACACAAATTAATAACCTCGAGTCCGGTGTGACGGCGTCGGTACTCAACGATGGCCAGGGTTTTCGCTTGCAGATCGTCGTCGACGACACCGGTTCGGCCAACGAAATCCTCTTCGACGCAGGCGACTCAGGCTTCAACTTGACGGAAACAAGCTCTGCCCAGGATGCCTTGCTGATCGTTGGTGGTGGTAGCGTTGCCGGATCGGGAGTATTGGTCAGCTCGTCCACGAACGAGTTCAAGCAAGTGATTGACGGCGTCGATTTGACGGCAACCGCGACGAGCGAGACGGCAGTCGACGTGACGATTAGCGAGTCCGATCAAGAGATCGTCGATCTCGTGCAGTCATTCGTCGAGTCCTACAACACGTTGCGCGACGACTTGGGTGAATTGACGTCGTTCAACGAGGACGACCTCTCGACGGGGTTGCTGTTTGGCACCAACGAAGCACTTCGCGTCGACGTCAGCTTGTCGCGTCTGGTCACCGAACGCTATTCTGGCCTTGGCGAATTCGACACGCTCCAGGATATCGGCATAAGCATCGACGACACCGGCAAGTTGTCCCTCGATCAGTCGGCGCTGAGAGAGGCGTTTGACACAGACTCGCAAAGCCTCCAGAGGCTGTTCACCTCAGAAGAGTCCGGCGTCGTCGATCGCTTTAACAATGCGATCGATCGATTAACAGATGCCGAGACGGGACTGCTCACCAATCGTGACGAGTCACTGCAAGCCACGATCGACCTGAACAATGCTCGCATCGAACGCTTCAACGAATCGCTGGAACGCGAACGCACCCGTCTGGAATTGGAGTTCTTCAACCTTGAACTCCTAATTTCCAACCTGCAAACCAGCCAAGAGGCCGTCAATTCGATTCAAGGGATTCCAGCATTGACGAGCACCAGCAGCTAGGCCTAGAGATTTCACAAACTCCCCACCCCAAGGTAAACCGATGTCGCAACCTTCTCGCGATCAGTATCTCGAAAGCAAAGTATTCACCGCTTCGCAGCCGCAACTTCACATGATGCTGCTGGACGGAGCAATTCGATTTGGCAAGCAAGCCAAAGAAGCGTGGGCAAATGAATCTGGCACCGCTCTGGGCGACCAGTCGCTCGAGCGGATGTTCGACATTGTCGAAGAGTTGCTTCAAGGGCTGGCCTCAGGAGAAGGTGAGACCTCGGACCAATTGGCCGAACAATACGCTTTCGTGTACCGCGAGCTCTCGGCCTGCCGGGTCAATCAGGATGCCAGCAAGCTGGACAGCTGTCTGAATCTGCTCGCCTATCAGCGCGAAACTTGGAAGCTTGCCGTCGAACGCGTCGATACGGAACACAGCACCCCCGTGCCAACCATGCCGCACGTCAGCATCGACACGGCGCAGACGCCTAGCGGCTTCTCATTCGAAGCTTGACGCGCTGAGCGGTGAATGGGCGGCACGTCCTGCGGTTAGCCTCGGGAAGAGATCCAACGGTAATTGACGAACTGGCGCAGCCACGTCTATCATCGGTGGATTCCTACCCCAACTGGTCACTGCTAACCGGAGTGTCTTGACGTGTCTGTAGCCGAAACCAAGCAGCTAATTCGAGTGGGCCACAGCCCCGACCCCGACGATGCGTTTATGTTCCACGCGTTGGCGAACGAGCATCTCGACACTGGAGGATACCAATTCACACACGAGTTGGTCGACATCGAGACGCTGAACCAGCGTGCATTCAGTGGCGAGCTCGAGCTAACCGCGATTAGCATTCACGCCTATGCGTTTTTGCATGACAAGTACGCGCTCTGCAGCTGCGGGGCGAGCATGGGCGAGGGCTATGGACCGATGGTCGTCGCTCGCGAAGCGGGTACTATCGAGGATCTGAAGACCAAGAAAATCGCCGTGCCGGGCAAGCTCACGAGTGCGTTTCTCGGCTTGCGTCTGTGCTTGGGTCAAGACTTCGAATATGTCTTGGTGCCATTTGACGAGATCATTCCCGCGGTCGTTGCAGGCGAGTACAACGGCGAGCAGGTCGACGCAGGGCTGATCATTCACGAGGGTCAACTAACCTATGGCGAGAACGACCTACAACTCGTTGTTGATCTCGGCGTCTGGTGGCAAGAACTGACCGACGGGCTGCCGCTGCCATTGGGTGCGAACGCGATTCGAAAAGACCTCGGCGAGAAAACCATCAACGAAGTGCAAACGCTACTTCACGCCAGCATCAAGTACGGCCTCGACAACCGGCAAGAGGCACTCGACTATGCGTTGCAGTATGGTCGCGACCTCGACAACGCGAAGGCAGATAAGTTCGTCGGCATGTATGTAAACGACCTGACGCTCGACTTTGGGCCGCAGGGTCGCGAAGCGGTCGCGTTGTTCTTGAAAATGGGCCACGAGCAAGGCATTCTGCCCGAGCTAATAGTGCCCGAATTCGTCGAGCTTTAGCCAACATCTTGGCAGTTATGGTGCTCGTCGAATTGTAGTACATTGTGCGTACTCCCAATCTGGTATGACGCACGACAGCGAACACGACGATGACCACTGACTGGAACACCAAGCTCGACGCGGTCGTCGCAGACAACGCCGGCAAGGTCGTCGCGCTGCGGCGTCACCTGCACGCGCATCCCGAGCTCAGTGGTGCCGAACTCGAGACGAGCCTGCACCTTTATCAGTTGCTCGATAAACTCGATCTCGTCGTCCGCATGGGCCCCGACGGCTGCGGAGTCGTCGCGGAAAACGAGTTGGACTCGCCGCGAATCGCTTTCCGTGGCGATATCGACGCCCTCAGCATCCAAGACGAGAAAGACGTCTCCTACCGCAGCACGCACGACGGCGTGATGCACGCGTGCGGCCACGACGCTCACGCGGCAATCACCTTCGGCGTCACACTGGCGCTTGAGCAGCTGAATCGTCTCGGTGCTCTGCCCTGGCCGGTCGCATGGCGGGCGATTTTCCAACCCGCCGAGGAGACCGCCACCGGTGCGGCGCGCATGATTGAGACCGACGTGCTTCGCGACGTGCGCCAGATTTTCGCGCTGCACGTCGATCCAGCGCGGCGGACGGGCGAGGTCGGACTGCGATCCGGTGCGCTAACCGCACATTGTGATCTGCTCCGCATGACCGTCCGCGGCGAAGGGGGTCACGCTGCACGACCTCACGAATCCAAAGACCCGATCGCGGCCGCCGCCCAACTCATCAGCACGCTCTACCAATTCGTACCGCGGGCGACCGACACGCACGACGCGGTTGTGCTAACCATAGGGCAAGTCGAGGGCGGCGAAAACCCCAACGTTATTCCCGACACGGTCAATCTGTCCGGCACCTTGCGCACCCTGGATGCCGCAGTCCGCACGCGTACGGTCGAGCAAATCCGTCAGGTCGCCCGTGGCGTTGGCGAAATCACCGACACGTCGATCGACGTCGAGTACCCAACTAACATTCCCTCGGTCTACAACGATGCCGAATTGAGTGGCCTGGTTTGGCGTCAGGCCGAAGCGGTGCTCGGCACCGACAATGTCAAACTCATCGCGCGCCCCAGCATGGGTAGCGAGGACTTCGCCTGCTATCTTCAGCACATCCCAGGCGTCATGTTCCGTCTCGGCAGCGCCGCCGACCTCTCAGCAACGACCGCCCTGCACACCCCCAAATTCGACATCGACGAATCCGCCCTGGAAATCGGCGTGAAGGTGCTCGCTCGCAGTGTGATCGAAGCGGCGCGGCAGTAACGGTAGCTGGGGGGTCGCTAATGCCGACGCTCCAGCAATGCGGGCAGGCGTTTCACGCATGTGCAGATTAGGCGAATAGTGGTTTGTGGCAAAGGTCGACGCCACCTTTGCAGGTTAGCGATTGCAGATTACGTCTAGCATATTCGGACCGTCGTGGTTGATGCCTACATATAGAGCGCGCGACCGACGGCTCAGCGTTCATGACATTGTTATTCCGCGATTGAACAGTCAGGCCACGTGACCATCTTTGTATCGTTTGTTGTAGTCCGGCCAGCTGTATACGCCATCGTGATCCTCGACACCCATGCTACTCTTCTTGGCCAGCGGCAGG
The DNA here is from genome assembly GCA_039184115.1 of Planctomycetota bacterium. Taxonomy (GTDB): domain Bacteria; phylum Planctomycetota; class Planctomycetia; order Pirellulales; family Lacipirellulaceae; genus Bythopirellula. The sequence goes on from JBCDBK010000011.1 coordinate 39,141, forward strand.
TCTTTGAAGCAATTGTCTTTGCGGGCTTGCAGCAGGATGCCCTTAAGCATCACACCGACCGGTTCTGCAAGGTCATCGTCTTCGCCTAGCTTCTTTTTCTTTCCGTTCGGCTGAGTCAACTCAATTGATTCACCGTTGTCCCAAAGTGCGTCAACAGCCTTCAGCCAGCCGGGGAATTCAAGCCAGTTTTCCTCAATGTGCGATTGCCATTCCCCATCCGGCGATCCATTCGGGCGTGTATCAAAGACAAGGGCTACCCACCCAGCTTGGGACACCTGGAATCCAAGCGTGATCTGAGAAATCGGGTCATCATCTTCGCCGGGACCCGCGTTGATATAGATCGGATAGTCAGCGATTCGCTGTTTGACATAGCCGTAGATCGTCTTTGCGTCTTCTTTGAGGTTGATCTTCATGCGATTGTCTCAGGGGAATAACGTGTTATTGGACACAGTAACTTGTGCACTATGCGGGGCTTATCCACAAAAAAGTCGGGATAGGAAGGCGACGTAAATCCAGCAGAGGCATCTGCTTTCGGCGTGGTGCCAATGTCCCAAATCCCAAATCGGATTCGTCGTTGGACGCAGAATTCTGCGCCGTCCGCTAAGTACAAATGAGTGACCCTCCTGTGCATCTACGTTAAGAGTCTAACCTACGTCAGCTTCATCGACCGAGGCGGTTTTCGAGATCATCCGCGGCTACCGACTCGCCCGACTTCTCCGCGTCGGCGGCTTTGGCGATGTGGCCTGCGTAGGCGTGGATGCTGTGGTCGCTGAGAAAATCGAGCTTCCAGTTGAGCAGTCCTTGGAGCAACCCGCGCCAGCGATCCCGGCTGCGAAAGACGCCGCTGATATCGCGAATCTTGCCGAAGCGATCGAGATAGATTTCGTCGCCGCAGTGACGGAAGCCCATCCACACCGGCGGCACACGCGTGACGATGTCGTTGTTGTGGACCCAGCGGCGGTGTTTCACTTTGATGTTTTCGACGTAGCGTCGGCAACCGACGCGTGGGCTGCCAAAGGTGTGCAGCTCCTGAGGACTGGGCAACGACGAGTCCAGCTCGCATCGAATCGCGCAGATCGTGGCTATCGCCCCACCCAATGAATGTCCACAGAACCAGAGCGTGTGCTTGTTCTGCCGCAGTACTTTCTCCAGCAGCGGCCAGAGGTCTTCCACCTCCTGATTAAAACCGGTGTGCACTTTTCCGATGGTGCCTACCACTGCCAACGAGGCCTTGGCATCTGCCTGCACGTCGTTCCATTCGTTGGGCTCCGTTCCCCGACAGGCGATGACGCAATCGTGTTCGTTCGCAAAGCGTATTGCCTGTGCGCCATCGTGCTCGAGCAGTTCGGCTTGGGAGAAACCAATGGCGTTGGCAGCCCGATTCGCTTCCTCCTGGTCGTTGTAGGAAATCATCGATAGCTCGGCAAATACCAGCGCACGCTGCAATTCGCTAGCGTCGGCCAGCGGATCTCGCACTTCTGAGTGAAGCACGAGTGGCCGCTCGCCAATGTCCTGAATGATCTTGGGCACAATCAACCTCAAAGAGCTGCGCTGAAAGCAATATCAGCAGTCTTTCCCGCACGTGGCGCGGGTTCTTGTCCTACCAACAATTTGACGTAAGTAGCTCGTGCGTTGCAAGTGTTCTGAACACGCGAGGCGAGACTCGTGAAATCTGGCTGGTTGGCTGTCTCAAAGTCGTGGCCGTCTCTCTTGCCGGAACACGGCAATTCGGCCAAGATGTTCGCAGAAGTCGTCTTTTCGTTCGCACTTTTTGTGTAAGATCTGTGATCAATGGGCACCATCCATTTCAACTCCAACGATCGTCCTACCCTCGGCATCGAAGTCGAATTGGGCATCGTCGACGATCGGACGATGGCGTTGTCGAGTTCGTTTGCGAAACTCGCAGCGAACCTACCCGCCGCCGAAGCGTCGCAGTACAAGCCCGAGTTGATGCAATGCGTCGTCGAGGTCATCACCGGCGTCTGCGAGACGGTTGACGACGCTCAAGCCGACCTCAGGCAGAAAATCACCGCGGTCGAAGCTGCGGCCGATGCCTGCGGACTGAGGCTTTGGTGGGGGGCGACGCATCCGTTTTCGCCTTGGCGCGAACAGCAGGTCACGCCCGACGAGCGCTATCACCAGCTCGTAGAACTCCTGCAGGAATTGGCTCGCCGGCTAGTGACATTTGGACTGCACGTGCACGTCGGCGTCGACTCGGGCGATAAGGCCGTGATGATTTGCGATCGCATCTTGCGTCATCTGCCGACATTGCTCGCGCTTACAAGTAGTAGTCCGTTTTGGGAGGGCCGAAAGACCGGTCTGCAGTCGCATCGCTCGAAGGTGATGGAAGGACTGCCAACGGCCGGCATGCCGACGCTCATGCGCAATTGGAGCGAATACGTCTGGCTCGTCAATCATATGGTCGACACCGGCTTTATCAACACGATTCGCGAAATCTGGTGGGATGTGCGCCCGCATCACAACTTCGGCACCGTCGAAGTGCGCGTCTGCGACATGCCAGGCAATCTGGAAGATACGCTGGCGATTGCCGCGCTGATCCAGTGCCTCGTCAAAGCGCTGTCCGACGAAATCGATAGCGGCACGTACCAGCACGACTGCCATCCGATGATGGTACGCCAAAACAAATGGCGCGCCACGCGTTTCGGGACGGGTGCCCAGTTGGTAGATTCCTACACGTACCAAGTGGTCACTGTCTCGCAAGCCGTCGATGACCTCGTCGACAAGCTCACACCGGTTGCCGCGAACCTGGGCTGCGAGCATCACCTAGAACACTGTCGTCACATCGCAGCGTCGCCCAGCTGGGCGGATCGGCAGCTTTCGATTTTAGCCGAAACCGGCAGTGCCGAAGAAATCGTCCGGCAGCTGACCGCGGTCTCGCGCATCTCGCCCGCGGCGGGTTCTTAGGCAAAACAACTATCCAAAGTAATCGGGCTCGTTGCCCGGTTTCCACTTGATGTTGCAGCCCAGACTGGGCGTCTGAGCTTCGGCGACTGGCGAACCTGCCAGCACTGCATCGAGCGCCGCCCGCAGGTCTTCGCCGGTGACCGGAATCCCGCTGTCGGGTCGACTCGAGTCCATTTGACCGCGATAAACTAGCTTCTGGCCTGCGTCGAACACAAAAAAATCAGGCGTGCAGGCGGCGTGGTAAGACTGGGCCACTTCCTGCGTCTCATCATACAGATACGGAAAAGCGTAGCCGCGGGCTTCGGCCTCTGCGACCATCTGCTCGGGAGAGTCTGCCGGGTAGTTGGCCACATCGTTGGAGCTGATTCCCACCACGGCAACGCCCTGATGGATGTACTCGTGCGTAAGCTGGGCGAGATGATCAGCGACATGAATGACGTATGGACAATGGTTGCACATAAACACCACCAGCAGCGCTGGCGCCTCGGCAAAGTCGCCGAGCGACACCGTTTGACCATCCACGTTCACTAACGAGAAATCGGGGGCGGAGGTCCCCAGGGGGAGCATTGTGCTTGGCGTACGAACCATATTTATTCAAACTCCTCGAGACGTGTCTCCACCCGCGCCACGGAATTTCGGTGGCCGCACCGGAGACGGAGCAGGATGTTAAATCGACGACCGTCGCTTCACGAGCAACAGTAGTCTATCCGACTTTATTCATCAATCCAGTACGATAACTTGCCGGAGTATTCGTTGACAGTCGTTGGGCAATGACCAATAATCTGGCTTTAACGGCGAAGGGCCGTTCAGGCAGAAATCGGCCAATGCAAGACAGATAAGTCAACTTTGTCATCTGGCAACAGAACAATACATTAGGACAGAATCATGGGTATTCAAGAAATCAACGATGGCGATTTTGAAGCGGAAGTTTTGCAATCTACTGAGCCAGTCCTCGTCGACTTTTGGGCACCGTGGTGCGGACCGTGCCGTCAGATCGCACCAATGGTCGAAGAGCTGGCTGGCGAGAACGAAGGCACAGCCAAAGTCACGAAGCTGAATGTGGACGATGCTCCCCAGTCAGCCCAAAGCTATGGCGTCAGCAGTATTCCAACGATCATGGTCTTCAAAGGTGGCGAGGTTGTCGACCGTTTCGTAGGCGTCCAGCCAAAGGCTCGCCTGCAAGAGGCGATCGACGCCGCAAAAGCTTAGCCATTTTCAGGCTTTACCAGTTCGGAAGTCAAAGCCGTTGCTGCCCTTTGGGTGGCAGCGGCTTTTTTGCTAGCATCGCGCCCACAGCGCGCTTCGGCTCGTAGCAGCGACTGCAGCGGAGCGCATTGGTCACTCTGCGACAAATTCTCTAAAGATTTAACTCGCGGCGTTCGACGTGCCGAATATAGATTTTGGGCAACTTCTACCGATTGCTCAAACTCTTCCGAATCCCTGTTCCACGTAACGCGAGTGCTAGCATGGCCAGCGCGAAGCAAACCGACGACTCTAACGAATCGAAGTCCGCGCCTTCCGGCGAGATCCGCATTGACGCGGCACATCCGATTCGCCGCGCCGACGCGACCACGCCGGAGCACGATCTCGTTGCCGTCGTCGCCGAGCAGCAACATCCTGCGATCGCAAGCGCCGAAGAGACACTCGGCCAGCTGATCGACGCCTGTGCCTCGCCAGAAGTGCTCGCGCGGCAAGCGGTCGATCTAGCTCAGCAGCTGCAAAAACAACTCGCCGATGTCGATCGTCGGTCCGAGCGGCTCAATTCGCAAGAGGCTGATTTCGATTCGCGCATTCGCAACGCTAAGCTATGGCTCGAAGAGCGCGAACACGAACTCGATAGCCGGGAAGTAGCGCTCGACGAGCGCGATGCCGACATAACCCAGCGCGCCGAGCAACCCGTCAGCGCTTTCGATGCCGAACAGCTCAACGAGCGATCGAATGACTTGGACCAGCGAGAATCCAAACTTGCGCGAATGCAGGCGGAACTGGAAGTCGCACAGTCGCAATTAGAAGAAAAGCTCAGCGAGATCGAGATCCAAACAGCTCTTTGCAACAGTAAGCAGGCTGAGTGCGACACGCAGAAGGAGTCTTACGAGCAGAGGCAACGCGACCTCGACCAGCGGGAAGCCGAAGTACTGAAGTCCGTCGAACGAAATACCACCGAAGAGATCTCGCTCGCAACGCGTAGAGAAAACATTGCCGCTGCGAACGATCAACTTACGCAGCGGCAAGATGAATTACGCGAATGGGAGCGACGTCTGGCCGAACAAGCCAGCGAGACGGAGTTCCAGCGTGCTGAGCTCGAACGCCATCGAACTCAGCTGCAGCAGCAACAGGCAGAATCTGAAGAACAGGACCGCAATCTACGGTTCCGCGATCAAGAGATAAAAACTGCCATCGAGCGTTTTCAGCGTCTAGGCATCACAGAGCAGAAATTGGTCGAGCTGGAGCAGCGTGCACAGGAATTCGACATGCGCGACGCCTACCTGACGAACGCCGAATCGCTGCTTGCCGAGCAACAGACGCAGCTACTCGCTGGACAGCACGAGCTCGAGCAACAAGCGCTGGCGTTTGAGAACAAAGTCGCCAGCGAGCGACGTGCTATTACCAAACAGCAAGCAGAGGCAGAATTCGCCATGCAGCAGACGCAAAAGAATCTCGAACGACGCGATGCGGAGCTCAAACAGCGCGAAGCAGCTTTGGAACAGTTAGGCGAAGAACTGCGAGGCTCGCAGCGCGAAGTCATGGAGATGCGACTGGCGACCGAGGAAACCTGGCTACAGCTTCAAGGTGCCTTGGCACCGGCCTCGCTCTCTCGATCGATCGCACAAGTGCGCTCGCGTCTGGCTGATCACTTTCAGCTCGCAACCGATGACCTCCAGTCGCGCCGGCAGGAATTGGAGCAAGTACGCCTGGAACTCGGAGAACAACACCGCCAGATTCAGCATCAGCGATCCGAATTGCAACAGTGGCTGGAGCGTCGCGAGCAAGATCTCGAACAGCGGGCTGCCCGCCTCGTTACGCGCGAGAAGGAGCTTGATGCCCAGCAGCGTCATTACGAACAGGCAGCACAACAGTGGCGCGCCGAGCAAATGCAGCTCAAGAGCGAGATCCAGCTGCTGCTGGCAGAACAGCGCAGACCGGCCGACTCTGCCGCCGCATAGTTTTTCCACAGCTATTCGCTCCCTGGCAGCTCCTCGTAACGGCTCGTTAAGTTTCGGTCGACGAAGCGCACTTCTATTCGCGTATGGCTTGCCTTCCTGGATGTCGGCACCTACAACTTGACGTACCGTAGCGCCTTGGCGTCCATTGGCCGATGCCGTTCACTTTTGAGGATGCAGCCATGACAGTGATGCGAAATGCAATCGCGACATCGATGGTCTTTGCCCTACTGCTGTCGACACCACGCAACGGTCACGCGATCGGGCGGATTGTCGGGGTGGACGCGGTCGAGGCGAACAGAAAGCCAACTAGCGGCCTGGCCCTGACCCAGCCTGGCGAACACGGCCCGATGGTCGGCCAGATCGCTGGCGACGTGCATTGGACGAACGCCCAGGGCGAAAAACGGTCGCTGTCCAAGCTGACTGCGCAGGGTCGCGTCGTGGTGGTCGTGCTGCGGGGCTGGCCTGGATATCAGTGCCCCATTTGCAGTCGGCAGGTTGGAGCATTTCTGGATAACAAGACGCAACTCAATTCGCTGGGCGTCAATGTAATTCTGATCTACCCCGGTCCGGCAGAACTCTTGGAAACGCACGCCAAGGAATTTGTGGGCAGCAAGGCCTTTTCAGGCCCAATCCACATGGTGATTGATCCTGACTACGCATTCACCAATGCTTGGAACCTTCGCTGGGACGCGCCCAAGGAAACGGCCTACCCCTCGACGTACGTATTGGGCAAGGGTAACGTCGTCGAATTCGCGAAAGTCAGCAAAACGCACGGCGGGCGCGTCAGCTTTGCGACGGTACTGGAGCAACTGCAAAAATAGCGTTTCGCAGCAGCATAGGTGCCGCTACGCGGCTTCGTTCTCCAGATTTTCGGCTGCGTCTGCCGTCGCTTCATCAGCATCGAGATCGATTATTTTCTGTGGCTTGTCCTCGTAGCTTTCACCGCTCGGTTCTTCTGTCGCGACTTCAGCGGCTTGCATGCTAGGCGACTTCCAATCGCGTCGCTCGACGTACGTCCCTTCGGTCATCGATTCTGCGCGGCCAACAATTGCCATCGCCGCCTGCAGATCGTCTTGGCTGAAGTAGGCGCGACGATTAATGTTTCGCTTTGTGCCGGTCAGCTTCGCTGCAAGTTCGTTCCAAGTCACTCCGCTGTTGATATGCCAGGCCGCTGCCTGCGACGCATGACGTGGCAGTTCGCCGTTGGCAAAAGCTTTGACAATCTCAATCAGCGCCGGACTAGTCACAACGTCTTCGATCGGGCGAATCTCATACGGCTTGCTCGACGAGGGGTCACGCAACCCGTGATCCAAACAAAGTAGCGGCACGTCGATTCTCTCGATGCGCTCTGGAGCGATGTTGAAAGCACCGCCGCCTCGACCACCACCACCGCCGCCACGGCCGCCACCGCCGCCGCCTCCAACGGCTTGACCGCCGCCACCGCCACCGAGGCCACCGCCACCGCCACCGAGGCCACCGCCGCCACCGCCAAACTGACGCAGCACGGGTACGCCGGCAAATGCCTCGGGAACCAGCACACTCACGGGTTCTTCGGTTTGGTTGGTCAGCACCAGACGGCCTTTGGCCGCGCTGCGCGCCACGAACTTGGCATCAACCAAGCCTTGGTCAATAGCGTCGAACAGGTCGACAGGTGCGTTGTCCGTCCGCTCGGCGTGATCCTGAACGGCGGGCGCTTCGGCATCTGCAGCATGCGACGGCAGAGCCAAAAAACCAAACGCAAGCATGCCCAGCGCAAAGTGGCAAATTCTGTGATTCAAGATATTCATTTGTGTGTCGTCGCCTTCAGAGAACGAATTAGTCTGTCTGATCCGGTAGCCGGTGGGCAGTAAGAAGAGGCCCTAATCGCTGTTTCCAGCATAAACTGGGCAGGACAAAAAGCCAAGGAAAACTCGACTTGTGAGTGATTCTACGGCGTGTTTCGACGGTTTAGGGGTGTCCATTCTGCGGAACATCAGTTCTATACGGCGCTTGCCGAATTGAGACCCGACAGCGAACAATGTCAGCAAGCGCCGGCCAACCGCTGGGATGGTAGGCTTTGGTACCCAGAATTCACCAGTAAAACTTGCTCTATCAGCCTGCGCCGTGTCGTCTTCTGCTGCTTCAGCGTTGCCAAGAAATCCCAGCTGGATCGTCTCAGCATGGTGGGATCTGTCGTACATCGTCATAACGCCACTGCTGATTGTGCCGGTCGTGCTCATTTTGGCGCAGAACTGGCTGACGCCCGAACAGGTGTCTCTTGGTGTCATCGCCTTCGCGTCGCTGGGGCATCACTTGCCCGGTTTCATGCGGGCCTACGGCGACCGAGAACTGTTCGCGCGGTACCGGCTGCGATTCCTGTTCGTGCCAGTGATGGTGCTGGCAATTGCACTGTTGTTCTCGCCCCCGAGTGGACTCGCGCGGGCGTTCGGACTGCCCTGGACTCACTTACACGGACTGGAGTTGGTGCTGCTGATCTGGGGAACCTGGCATGGGTTGATGCAAACGTACGGGTTCATGCGTATCTACGACATCCGCCAAGGAGTGAACGATCGTTGGACTGCGCGGCTCGACCACTGGTTGTGTCTGAGCGTTTTTGCTGCAGGAGTTGCGTTTAGCGACGCGCGCGTGTTTGGTATCGCCAATGCCATGTGGCAGTGCGGACTGCCGACCTTTGGGCCACAGTGGCTCGAGTGGTTGCGCCTCGGCGTCGGCGGCGCAGCTGTGGCGACACTGGCAGCATACGTCGTCAACCAGGTTCGGCTGCGTCGGCAAGGAATTCAGCAGAGCTGGGTGAAGCTGCTGCTGATTGCGACCACAGGATGGTTCTATTGGTATACCGGAAGACTCTCGACCAACGTGTTGATTGGCATCGCGATGTTCGAGATTTACCACGCCGTCCAGTACTACGCGATTGTTTGGATTTACAATCGGCGGCTGTTCCAACGCGCGGGCGAACGCTTCGGACCGCTAGGGTTTCTCTTTCGCGATCGTTGGACGATGTTGGGCATCTACTTAGCTGCGATCGCGGCATACAGTTCGATTCGACTGTTTGCGGTCGATGCGAACGGTTATGTCTTTGTGGGCGGGAACCAAGATGCCCATCAGTGGCTGATCGCTTTGTTTGTCACATCGTCGTTCTTGCACTTCTACTTCGATGGGTTTATCTGGAAGGTCAGCGAGAAAAAAACGCAACAGAACCTCGTCGATGAAATCACGCACAGCTCGATTGGTGAACGCTACGTTCCCGCCTTGCTGCACGCGAGCAAATGGGGAATCTTGTTGGCGGTCATCGCGGGCCTGCTGTACACCGAGCGGTTTCAGTCTAGGGAATACGGCGAGCGGGAAGTACAGCGTCGTCTGGCGCTCATGCGACTGACGCCCGAGCTGCCGGAGTGCCAGACGATGCTGTGCGAAGCGGCACTTGAACGTGGAGACACCGTGGCCGCACTTGCCCATGCGGAAAAGGCCGTTCTGTCTCGTCCAAGATCGCACGTCGCACAAGCCGATCTGTCGTTGGCGTTGTTTCAGAGTGGCAAGTTTGACGAAGCACGGGGGGCGATTGAGCGCGCAATCGAGATTGCCCCCAATCGATGGCAGCACCATGCCGATCTTGGGATCATCTATGCCGCGCAAAACCGCGACGAGTCGGCAGAACAAGCCTTGCTACGCGCAGTCCAGCTAGCGCCCGAGCTGCGACAGCCGCGCGAGCAACTGGCGGAGTTTTACTTGCGAACCAATCGAGACGCCGAAGCAACTGAAGCGTTCGAAGAAATTGCCAAGAGGTTCCCCAAATCGCTCACCGGCGAACTTGGCAAGGTGCTGCTGCTGAGCCAAGAAGGAAAACACCAAGACGCTGTCGAGTTGGCCAGCTTTCTTGCCATAGACAACCCCAACAATTGGCGGGTCCAACAGGTCCTGGGTTCGGCCTACAACGACAGCGGCGAGCCGGAATTGGCGCTGCGAACACTGCGCGTCGCGAAACGACTGCGCCCGCAGTCGGCAGAAATTCACTATCAAATTGGACTGGCAGAAGCCAAGCTTGGCGAGCCCTCGAAAGCGGTTACGCCACTAATTCGCGCTATCAGGCTGGATCCTAGTCACTTCCGTGCCAACTTCCAGCTGGCGAATGTGTACTATTTGCTGTCCCGATATGAACTGGCGCTGGAGGCGTTTGCGCGTTGCCAGGAACTGGACCCTCAACATCCGGAGCTGTGCGCTAATTTGGGAGGCCTATTGGCGAGATTGGGCCGTTTTGAAACTGCCGAGCAAGTTTATCGTGCAGGCTTGGCGCGGCACCCAGAGTCCGGCCAACTCAACTATAACTTGGGAATCTTGCTGTGGCAGCGCGGTAACACCGTCGAAGCGCGTCGCCGCATCCTGGCAGCTGAGCAGACAGGAACGGACGTGTCGCCGGAGGTACGCTCCGCTATTCTTGCCGAGTAGCCGTCGCGGCAGCGTTACGTCGACTAATCCAAGAGCGCCTCAAAGTCGGCTTCCGACAGCACTTCGACACCCATTTGCTCAGCCTTGGCGAGCTTGCTTCCTGCTTTTTCGCCTGCGACCAGGTAGTCGGTTTTCTTCGACACGCTGCTAGCGGCTTTCCCGCCATGCTGTTCGACGAGTGCGTGGATCTGTTCGCGGCTGTACCTTTCGAGCTTGCCAGTGACCACAAACGTCTTGCCGGAGAATTTCTGACTGGCGGTTTCTCCTTCCGCCCGCGTCGATTCCAGCGTCACGCCTGCCTTAAGGAGTTCTTCCACTACGGTATTGCCGGCGTCGCTCTGCAAAAAGTGATGCAGAGAAGCCGCGATCTCTGGGCCGATCCCTGACTCCTTACCGTCTACCTGAAATGATTCGATCTCTTCTTTGGTCGCGGCTTGCATCGCCCCGATCGACCGGTAGTGCTTCGACAGTATCTTCGCAACGGTAGACCCGACATGACGAATACCCAGTCCGCAAAGCACACGATCGAGTCCACGCGACTTCGCCGCTTCGATGCCTGCGAGCAGGTTGTCGACCTTCTTCTCACCCATTCGTTCCAGTTCGAGAATCTCGTCACGTCTGGCATGCAGTTCGAATACATCGCCAAACGAGGTCAGCAGGCCGGCGTCAACCAGCTGCATGACAATCTTTTCGCCAAGTCCGTCGATATCCATCTGGCCGCGAGCGGCGAAGTGAATCAACCGCTCGCGAAGCTGCGCCGGGCACGCCGGATTCATGCAGTGACGAGCGGTTTCTTTGCCACTGTCGTCGTGCTCAGCTTCGACTTCGCCGCCGCAGTCAGGGCACCGATCAGGTGGTACGATGGGCAGCAACTCTGGCGGGCGCTGCCCGAGATCCACGCGGACGACCTGCGGAATGATCTCACCGGCTTTTTCAATGACGACCGTGTCGCCGACGCGAATGTCTTTGCGTACGATTTCGCCAAAGTTGTGCAACGTAGCATGTTGCACCGTTGTGCCGGCGACAAAAATCGGTTCCATCGTCGCGCGCGGAGTTAGTTTGCCGGTCTTGCCAACCTGCCAGTCAACTTGCAGCAATTTGGTCGTCGCTTGCTCAGCCGGGTACTTATAGGCGATGCACCACCGTGGGAAGCGGCTCGTATTGCCTAGCTGCTGCCGCAGGTCGTATCGGTCGACCTTCACGACGACGCCGTCAACGGCGTAAGGCAAGTCGTTCTTTTTCGCTGCGAACGCGTCAATTTGCTGCCAAACTTGGCGGATCGTCGCGCAGGTCGTCGCTAGCGGATTTGTTGGCAGGCCCCAGGCCATCAATGCCTGCGAAAATTCGGATTGCGAGGTGAACTCGTCGGTTGAAACCTCGCCTTGACCATGCGCAATGAAGTCGAGCCGACGCTCGGCGACAACCGACGAGTCTAGCTGTTTGAGTGTTCCTGCTGTGGCGTTGCGCGGGTTGGCTAGAGTATTCTCGCCGTCGGCGCTAAGCGATTCGTTGATGCGGTCGAATTCCGCCGCCGACATGTAGATCTCGCCGCGCACTTCCAGCACACTCGGTACGGGGGCTCCATTTTCACTCGCTAAGCAAAGCGGTACCGAACGGATCGTTCTAACGTTCTGCGTTACGTCATCGCCTTGCGTGCCATTACCGCGCGTACTCGCTAACGCGAGTCGCCCGTCTTCGTAACGCAGATTGATTGCCACACCATCGATCTTCGGCTCGACGAGATATCCACCGGCGATCGCACACACCTCATCGGCTGTTTCCCCCAGCGACTCGCAGCAACGCTGAGCCCACTTTTCGAGATCTTCGACATTATAAGTATTGTCGATCGACAGCATCGGACGCGCGTGCGGAACTGTGACAAAGCCCTCCAAGGGCTCCCCCCCAACTCGTTGCGTTGGACTGTCTGGCGTCAGCAGCTCGGGATGCTCAGATTCGAGCTGGCGCAATCGGGCAAGCTTCTCGTCATATTCCTGGTCGGAGATCGTCGGAGTTGCTTCCACATAGTACCGGCGATCGTGCTCGCGAATTTCTGCGCGTAGCTGTTGGATTTCGGTCTGCGGATCGATGTGCTTCATGCGAGATCAACAAATGCCGTTCTAGGCTAGCGGTGGTTACGCATCACCGTTGTCCGGATGTTCGCTAGCAGCTTCAACCGATTCGTCCATCCACCAATCGTCGGTGGCAATCGCGCCGACTGTCAGGACGGCTAGGACCGACAATTCGATGAGCATCGCCGTTGTGCCGTGAGCCTCCAGCCATGCGAAAAGTGGATGACCTGCGGTCTGCTCGATGGCCGCTCGGCCCGCGTTGACCTGCTGAAACGCCATCATTCCGAACGCCACGCCGGTCAAGCAAAACGCTGCTCCTGCGGGAATTAGGAGCGTGTAGAACGGATTCTTCCACTTTTTCGTGTTCGCCATTTTCAAGTCGCCACTCGATCCGAAGCCTTTCCCGATCGCCTGATTGTAGCAGACTGAAACTCTCGCGTGAGAGGGCACGAGTTATAAGCCACGATCGAAACAGGCGTTTGTGATCGTGCCTACTGCCACTGGCCACTTACCTCAACTGTGCGTTAGAATAGACCGATTGTGAACAGGACGCGCGACATAGCCGGGGCACGCTGGTTTGATTAGTAGCAATGAGAGCGACTCGACGATCCGACTACGGGGCGTGTCCGTCAATAATCTACGCGAGGTCGATCTCGACCTACCGCACAGTCAGCTCATTGCCTTTTGCGGAGTCAGCGGCAGCGGCAAAACTAGCCTCGCGCTGGACACGCTCTACGCTGAAGGACAGCGCCGCTATATCGAGAGCTTTTCTACTTACACGCGTCAGTTTCTCCAGCAGCTCGACAAGCCTGCGGCGGAGAGCATCGAAGGAATTCCGCCTTCGATAGCCGTGACACGCAAGACGGTAAGCCGCTCGAGCCGAGCGACGGTCGGTAGCGCCACGCAGATCAACGAGCATTTGCAGTTGCTGTTTTCACGAATCGGCGAGGTGATCTGCTACCAGTGTGGTAATCAGGTCCACCAAGATTCTGCTGAATCCGCCGCCGACTGCGCGAGAAGCCTACCCGAAGGCACCCGGTTGATGGTTGGCTTTCCGTCGCGCCGCGGGATGCAACGGACCGAAGACGTTTGGCTTGCCGACCTGGTCTCGCTTGGCTACCGCCGTGGAATCTGCGCAGGAAAGACCCTCGACCTCGCCCCATCGTCCGTTGAGCAACTGCGCGACTTTGACGAGATCGATGTGGTGCTCGATAGGCTGAGCTATTCGAATAAGGCGCTCCCGCGCCTTCGCGACTCGCTGGAAGCAGCGATCGAAGCGGGACGCGGCGTTTGCGTCGTGTGGGCTGAGCATGAGCTAGAAAGCGGTATGAATGGTCGGATCGAGATCGACGGTCGTCCTTGGTATCGGCGGCGCTTCAGCCAATCATTCCGTTGCGATTCCTGCGAGATCGACTATCCGTCGCCTGAGCCACAGCTACTCAGTTTCAACAACCCGCTTGGAGCTTGTCCAACGTGCGAGGGATTCGGCAATGTCATTGATATCGACATGGACCGCGTCGTGCCAAGCCCGGAGAAGTCCCTTCGCGACGGTGCCATCGCGCCTTGGAATACACCTGCCTACGCCCATGAGTTAGAAGAGCTGCTGGCCTTGGCCGAAGACTACGATCTGCCCGTTGATATTCCTTACACGGAGCTGACCGACGAGCACCGTCGACTAGTCCGAGAAGGTGTTCCGGAGCGTGACTTTGGCGGGCTGAATGGTTTTTTCAATTGGCTAGAGCGCCGTAAATACAAGATGCATCTGCGTGTATTTCTTAGCCGATGGCGAAGCTACTATCCGTGCACCGATTGCCAGGGCGCCCGGCTCAAGCCGGAAGCACTGGCCGTTCGCATTGGTGGACTCAGCATCGCAGACTTGTCAGCGCTCAAGATAAGCGACGCCCTCGAATGGTTCGCCAAGGTCGATCTGTCGCCGTGGCAAGTAGACGTGGGTCGGCTGCTGCTTGAGCAAGTGGTATCGCGACTGAAGTATCTCAGCGGCGTCGGTGTCGGGCACCTATCGCTTGATCGGGCGTTGCGGACTCTGAGTGGCGGTGAGGCTCAGCGAGTTTCTTTGACCTCCGCGCTGGGGTCTGACTTGATGGGCATGCTGTACGTATTGGATGAGCCCTGCGCGGGTCTGCATCCGGCTGATATGCCGCAGCTTGTCGATACGATTCGTGGCCTGCGCAATCGCGGCAATACCGTAGCTGTGATCGAGCATGACCCGCTGCTGATTCGCGCCGCCGATGAAGTGGTCGAGATTGGCCCTGGCGCTGGCGAGTTTGGCGGCAACGTGGTTTTCCAAGGCTCGCCAGACGACATGCTTGATGCCGATAGCCGTACGGGCGACTGGTTGACTGGACGTCGCACGCTGGGACTACGCGGCGATCGACGCGCGACCGACCAAGGTTGGCTGCGGCTCGACGGCGCGCAAGGCAACAACCTGCAAAACGTTAGCGTCGAGTTTCCACTGGGAGTTCTATGTGTGGTGACCGGAGTTAGTGGTGCAGGCAAAAGCACGCTCGTGGAACAAACGCTATTTCCGGCCGTCGCGACTCGATTGGGGATGGACGTCGACAAGCCTGCACCGCACCAAGATTTGTTTGGTGCAGGGCAGGTCGAAGACGTCGTGTTGATCGATCAGAGCCCGATCGGTCGGACACCGCGGTCTAACCCGGTTACGTATATCAAAGCGTTTGATCCGATTCGCTCGCTATTTGCTGAATCCAACGAGGCTCAGGCACGCGGATTTAAAGCGGGACACTTCAGCTTCAACGTCGATGGCGGTCGATGCGAGGCATGCCAGGGTGACGGTTACACGCAGATCGACATGAAACTGATGGCCGACGTCTATATGCGCTGCGCCGAATGCCAAGGCACGCGCTATCGCCGCGAAGTCCTGGAGGTAAAGTACCGCAATTGCAATATTGCCGAAGTGCTCGACCTATCGGTACGAGAGGCGTTCACGTTCTTCCGCGGACACCGCAAGATTCTTGCCCGTCTGAAGTGCCTGATGGACGTGGGACTCGATTATCTGAGGCTTGGCCAGCCGGCAAACACGCTGTCGGGCGGCGAGGCGCAGCGTCTGAAGATGGCGACCTACGTCGCGGCACCACGCAGGGGTCGGACGCTGTTTGTGCTGGACGAACCAACAACGGGGCTCCACTTTTCAGACGTGTTGCAGCTGCTCGATTGCTTCGATTCGCTGATCGACATGGGGCATTCGCTGGTGGTCGTCGAGCACAACACGCTGATGATGCAAGCCGCTGACTACATCATCGACCTCGGTCCGAAGGCTGCCGACGAAGGCGGGCAGATCGTAGCGGTCGGTACACCTGAAGAGATTGTGAAATGCGAGGAGTCGTTGACGGGTAAGTTCTTGGGTGACGAGTTGGCACGTGCGACCGCAGCCGCATCGCCGAGTGAGTAGCCCATGACAGCCAACTATATCGAAACGCTCGACGCGAACTCGTATCGTTGCACCGATGCGGAGCTAACTTTCGCGCTTTACGAGGTTGCTAGCCCGACGGTGTTCCAATCGTTTGGCGGCACATTAACGGGACCGTCCTGTCGCTATGCCAAGACATTGCCGTCAACCACGAAAATCCCGCTGTCGGAAGCGTCGCAAGATGGCGCTTCGACGTTCACCCAGTGTCAGCTTATTGATCCGTGCTACTGGACGCCGCGTCTGCCGTTTTTGTACAAGTTTATGCCTGACATAAGTTACGCTGATGGTTCGTCCGCGTCGATTGAACATACGCTTGGCCTGCGACGGTGGGAAACTGACGGACAAAACTTTCTGCTCGAACGGAAACGAACTGTTCTGCGTGGTGTATTCGTTCGACAGGAACTTGAGATTGATTTGGACGCAGCACACGGCGCCGAACTTGCCGTAATGGTGCCCAACCCGAGCCGACCGTTTCTGCAAGAGGCAAGTGAACAGGGTGTCATGATCATCGCAGACATCCGCGACTGCTCCGACAATCTCACCAATCAATTGTTAAGCTTTACATGGCAACCTTCGGTTGGAATCGTGCTTCCGACGATGGATGCCTGCTACTTACCGCATTCGCAAATTCTAGCCGCGTCCATCAATTCTGCCGGTCACGATTCGATGGGAGTTTTGAGCGAGGATTGGGTCAAAGTCGTCATCGTTGAACTCGAAACTGGCGAAAAACCGTCGGCGTCGCTCGCACAAATCGACAAGCCTGTCATCGCGATTCGCCGCGGCGTTGAGTTTGCCGACCTGCATGCAGCTCGTGCCGCCTGCGATCGCTTGCAAGCGGAGCTTGCACCTGAGTTCGACCTCGCTGGATACTTCGTTGCCCCATGAACGACCGCGACGCCCTCGATCGTTACAAGCGGCAAGTACGCTATGCGCCTTTGGGCGAAGCAGGACAGCGACGTTTACTCGCTAGCCGCGTGCTTGTCGTCGGCAGTGGAGCACTCGGCTGTGTTGTGGCAGATACGCTGGTGCGGGCGGGCGTGGGCTTCGTGCGGCTTGTGGATCGCGATTTCGTCGAGTTCGACAATTTGCATCGGCAGGTACTGTTCGACGAGCAAGATGCCGCCGCACAGTTGCCGAAGGCAGTAGCCGCCTCCCGTCGATTGCAACGTGTCAACTCTGAGGTCGCCGTCGAGCCAGTCGTTGCCGATCTCAATCCCTCGAACATTCGCGGGCTCGCCGACGACGTCGAACTGATCGTCGACGGCACCGACAATTTCGAAACGCGTTACCTGATCAACGACTATGCGATCGCACACGATCGCCCTTGGATCTTTGGAGGCTGTGTGGGCACCGAAGGACAGACATGCGTAATTGTTCCCGGCGAATCGCCATGCCTGACGTGCATCATACCCGAGCCGCCACCGACGGCAGCCCAGCCCACGTGCGAGACCGCCGGTGTGCTCAGCCCGGTCGTCAACATCATTGCCTCGCTGCAGGCGATCGAGGCAATCAAGCTACTCAGCGGGAATCGAGATCAAGTGAGTCCGAACCTGTCGTTGGTCGATCTCTGGGGCAACCAGCTGCGCTCGATCGGCGTCAGCGCTGGACGTACCGACAATTGTCCAACGTGCGGGCAGCGCAACTTCGTTTGGCTAGACGGCAAACGCGGCAGTGCTATCACCCGCCTGTGCGGACGCAACTCGGTGCAAATTGCGCCCAGCCACGACAAGCCGGTCGATCTTGAGAAACTAGCGACTCGATGGGGTGACTTGGGTACGGTCACGAGCAACAAGTTTCTGTTGCGTCTTGATGTCGGCGAATACCTCCTGACGGTATTCGCGGATGGACGCACCATTGTCGGCGGCACCGACGATCCCAGTATCGCGAAGACGGTGCTAGCAAAATACCTCGGCAGCTGACGGCAAACCTGACGCGGCTTTCCTAGGTCCTCACCACGCGTGTGCGGGTTGTCGATTCTTGTACTTTCGACGTTGAGCTCGAGTGCGGGGTTCGCCGATCAAAGCCATAGTCCGCTCCCGCCGACTGGACGAAAACCCGCAGCTCTTCGACCCAAACTCACGATCGACCGCCATGGCAACAGTTGAGCCAACGCCCGCGCTCCGGGCCAACTTCGCTTCGACCCAAACGCACAATGCCGTTGGCCGTATTGGCCCATGGCAACTCGTACGGCTACTCAGCGAAAGCGATTTGGCTCGTGTCTATTTAGCTCGGCCCGCTGACGCCAGCGACAGTCAACCCGCCACCTACGTCGTCAAGGTGCTTCGCCGTGAGTGGTGGCGTGATCCACAGGCCATCGAGATGCAGCGCCGTGCTGCATGGATCGGCACCAAAGTAACGCATCCGCATCTGTTGCCAGTCCTGTCCTCGAATGTTCAGCAAGCGCCGTTCTACTTTGTGACGCCACATCTCGTAGGGGGCTCGTTGGCCGCAGTCCTCGAGCAAGAACGTTCGATGCCGGTGCCGGTCGTACTTTGGGTCGTGCGCCAAATCGCCGAAGCGCTGGGGGCGCTGCATGAAACGACCCACATGATTCACGCGGACGTCAAACCGAGCAACATCATCGTTTCGCCCGACGGTCATGCGACACTCATCGATCTGGGGTTTGCACATTCGCCGACGGAGGCGCAGCATTGGTCTTCGCGACCCGTGGTGGGCACGCTCAACTACATCGCTCCCGAAGTCGTAACATCATCGTTGGCGGCGGACATTTCGAGCGATCTGTACAGTCTGGGCGTCACGCTCTATGAAATGATTACCGGCGCGCTGCCGTTTGCTGCCTCAGCCCCCGAAGAGTTGGTACGTCTTCATCGCGAATCGAAACCGACGTGCGTCCGACAGCTTTCGCCACAGCTGCCAAAACCGGTGGCGTCAATCGTCCATCGATTGCTTGCCAAAGACCCGCTGCGCCGACCAGCCTCTGCGAGCCTTGTCGTTGAAGAGCTCACACGTTTGGAAATCGAGTGCTTCTCTCTGCGCGCCGGCTGAGCGTGCCTTCTTCGACGTGCGATTCGCAATTCGAACGCATGTGCGCTGCGCTAAAGCTCATGCGCTCGCCTCGCGCGTGAAAATGGTTGACGCGATGCTGCGCATACCTTAACGTCTGAGCACCAGTGAGGCTGCTTGACTTTTTCGCATAAAGTCGTGCGTTAAATCCCCACCAACTGGCGATTCGTAGCGAAGGATTCTGCGACGTGAATCTATCGATCCCGGTTAGTACCAGACGCACTCGCATCGCGGCCTTGTCGTTGTCCCTATTGCTCGGCGTGCTGGGAGGTCTGGGGTTTTTTACCTTTGGCTACGGCGAAGGTCACGCGTATCTGAGCAACAACCCCGAGTCCTGCGCTAACTGTCACGTCATGCAGGCTCAGTACGACTCGTGGCAGAAATCTAGTCATCACGCGACAGCCACTTGCAACGACTGTCACTTGTCCCATCATCCGATCGGCAAGTGGATAACCAAAGCTGACAACGGGTTCTTCCACTCGTTGGCATTCACCACGGGTGAATTCAAAGACCCGATTCAGATCAAGCCGCGCAACAGCCGCGTTGTGCAAGCTGCGTGCATTCACTGTCATAAAGAACTGATCAATCACATGCTTCCCGTCCAATCGGGTGGGGATATGCTTTCATGTGTCCATTGCCACGCTGACGTTGGACACGCGCTGGCTTCGACCCCTCGACGTAACCAGGAACCCGCACCATGAGTGCCACTCCAAGAGATGCTTATTTCCCAAGCCCCGCAGACGGCTCGAGACGTGGTAGCGCAAGGCTGTTGATACTCGCCTCGGTCGTGGCAGCTGTAGCCACGGCGCTAGTCGCGTGGGTACTGGTCACAATGTTTGGCCGCAAGCAAGAAGCACGTCAGCCATTTGTGCGTGTCGCCGAAGTTAATGAGATTTCGACCGATCCGGTACCCTGGGGATTGAACTGGCCGCATCACTTCGATGGTTGGAAATCGAGTGCCGGTGACAAGTTTTACGGGGGCAGCAGTGCGCTGCCCCAGAGCAAGCTCGACATCTACCCGTGGCTCAAGCGCCTCTATGCAGGATATGCCTTCAGCATTGATTATCGCGAAGCGCGTGGCCACGCTTACATGCTCTATGACCAAGGCGTGACCGAACGAATCACTAAGAAACCTCAAGCGGGGGCGTGTCTGCACTGCCACGCTTCGACATCGGTGCTCTACCGCAAAGTTGGCTTGGAAGCGATGGGCGAGCCGTCTGACGATGAGGCGCTCGGCAGCGAGTTCAATATGACAGCCGTTCAAAGAGGCTTCGAAGACCTTAGTACAAAGACTTATCAGGAAGTACTGAAGCTGCTCTACGAGTCACCCGATGGCACACCCGACGAGAACGAGCCAGTGTTTCCCACTCCGCCAGCAGGCGGATTTACAGGGGAGTTTGCGGGCGAACCAGTTCCCGAAGATCACCCTCTCGTCGGCGAAGCTCATCCGGTCACCTGTATCGACTGCCACGATCCTCAGTCGATGGCGATTCGAATCACTCGACCAGGCTTCGTCAACGGCATCGCCGACTTAGCTGCCGGCGACGCACCGGTGCCTCATTTGCCAAGCATCGGGCGCTGGCGAAATGGTAGTCGCAAGCAGCCCTACGATCCGAATGTGCTCGCCACGCGCCAGGAAACGCGCTCCTTCGTCTGTGGCCAATGCCACGTGGAGTACTACTGCGCTAACAAAATGACGCTGACCTTTCCTTGGAAAAATGGCCTGAAAGCTGAAGACTTGGAGAAGACTTGGGAGGAAACGACATTTCCTGATGGTACTCCCTTCTTCGACTACAAGCATGGAGAGACCGGCGCGCCGATCTACAAGGTGCAGCATCCGGAATTTGAGCTTTGGAGCCAGGGCATTCACGCGCGTAGCGGCGTCAGCTGCTCCGATTGCCACATGCCCTACGAGCGCGTGGGCGCTGCGAAGGTGAGCAATCATCACGTCCGTAGTCCTATGGAGAACATCAATGCATCGTGCCAAAACTGCCATCGCCAGAGCGAGGTCGATCTGCGTGAGCGCGTCGAGACGATCCAAGCAAACAACCTCGCACTACTCGATCGTGCTGCCGGCGCGATGACTGAGATGCTCGACGCGGTGCTTGAGGCGAAAGCTGCTGGCGTCGAAGAATCCTCCTTGGAGGAGGTGCTGACGTTGCAGCGCAAAGCTATGTGGCGTTTGGACTATATCAGCAGCGAAAACTCACGCGGCTTCCACGCTTCCCAAGATGCAGCTCGGGTGCTTGCCGAGTCGATCGACTACAGCCGGCAGGCGCAGAGTCTCGCACTGCGTCTGCGGGCTCCTGAAGCCCCAGCAATCGACGATTTGGAGTCCTCACCCGTCGAAGGAGTATCGACTCCGAAAGAATAGTTCAAACTGTCGCGGCAGTTGACCTACGGTCGATGCATCGGATTGGGTTGCGAGTTACGATTCACCACCGGAACCAGCGAGGGTTCCCAAGTCTCGTCGCTCGCCAACCTCCAGATCAACGCTCTCGCAATAGACTCTAAGACCTCGACGATGCACGTCGATCGATGGAGAAATCTGTCGGATTGGTTTTGGCTTGAATACATCGTGGCCATTTAGCGATTAGTGCTGAATTGACGAGCTTCGATCAACAACGCGTCGATTCGCAGTGGCCAAACCGTATCCACAGGCAACCATTGTCAGAAAAGCGAAGCTGGACGGCTCGGGTACCGCGACGGGAGCAAAGCTGCCTCCGACACTCAGCGGCAGGCCACCCTGGCCCGACGGCGATTCATTGACTGGGCGCGACTTGAAGCGGAGATTGCCGGTCCCACCTGTGGAAAGCTCGAAACGAAAGTTGTTTTCGGTCTCAGTGCCATCGAAGTTAAACGTAAGCGGCGTATCAAACTTCCATACGTACTCTGCCGTCGAAGAGAATGACAGACTCTCAGAGACTGTTCCAACCAACTCGTCGTCGCCTCCACCGAAGTTTCCATTGTTGCCGAGGTAAACAATGTTGAGGTCGATTTGCGACGCGGTTGTACCGCCGCGTAGTACTAAGCCGAGTCCGGTGAAAGTCACCGTACCCGCAGTTCCTGTCGACAACCCAGTTGCCCAATTGTCATTGGTGCCTGCTACTCCGTCCAAACTTCTGGAGGGATTGAAGTTGGTGGCTGCGGCGGTGTCGACTGCGCCAGTTCTGGCCTCGTCGAATAGCAATCCGGACGCATCGCCCGCGTCCGCCACTCCGCTTTCATTCCCGAAAAGGTCGGTAACATTGCCTGGAACGATCAGGTCTGCCGAAACATTGCCGGCGGAAATGAGACCGACGACGACCGCGATCGCCGTACTTTGTAGAAACTTGCCATTCATCTGATGGTACCCGTTTATTCCGCGCTAGTTACCAGTAGAAAAGACATCACTGAAAAGCTGCCCACTCCGGCGTGCATCCCCAAGGCATGACGCGCCGACAACTTAAGTTGCCTATTCATCAAAACCTAACGAGGTTTCTCCGACAAAAAATGCAACTGTCCCTAAAGCCAACGCGATCAACGACTTGCGCGAAACGTCGGATCGCTGTCGAGGCCTTTCAGGCCCTTTGCAATGGTACCAGGCGGACCGTCAGCGCTGAAAGACCCGAACGAAATCGACTTCAAATGTCGCGGGAAAGGCGGTGTTGCTCGGATCGCCGCCGTTGGTTCCGCCGACCGCTAGATTCAGCAGTAGACAATGCGGCTGATCGAATGACCCAATCGCCTGGCCAGCAGGCTTAGCGACCTCGTCAGCGCTTATGCTGTTGAGCAGCACGTCGTCCACATACAGCCTGACATGCTGTCTGTCCCAGTCCATCCGCCAAGTGTGAAAGCGGGACGCCCAATCCGAGCCTCCGAAATCGGCTAACGGCTTGCGGACCGAACTCCATCTCGGCTTCCATGGAGCACCGCTCGACCAGCACGCGTTGGCGAGGATGTGACCATTATAGAACTCCATTATGTCGATCTCACCACAATCGGGCCACGGCCCCGACTCTCCGACGGTCCAAATCGCAGGCCATAGTCCATCCCGAGCATCGATGCGCGCACGGACTTCGATTCTGGCGTACTTCCAATGACGGATGCCACGGGTCGTTAGGCAGGCCGACGTATAGCTAGCCGTGCGCCGCTTCTGCCGCCAATCGGAAGATGCCCGAGCATACCGCGCGTTCGGCACCTCCTCTCGCCTGGCTTCAATGACCAATAACCCCCGGCGGCAGCTGGCGTTTTCCGGCTGGTAATACTGAAGTTCTTGATTGCGAACGAATCCACTTTCAAATCGCCATTTGCCGGGATCCGGACGCCCGTCAGTCTCGAATTCATCCGACCACACCAGGCGATAGCTCTTGTCGGCAGTTGGCTGCGCTGCCGACTCTAGCAGCGGCAGAGCAGGCAGCATCGTCAGCAGGACTGTGGACAGGTGTCTCATAGGAGCGCTACCATCGCGTGCGAAAACTATGCTCAGGCTGTTCAGTTGGGGCAGAGCAGACCTCCTGCTCCCAGCCGGTCGATTTTAGGGCTTCCAACTCCCCAGTCCTGGTGCAAGCGGACCAGTCAGTTCTGAGTTCCACTGCTCCAATCTGGATCGCGCCTTTGCCGCAAGTGACTTATGATCGCCGATGACGTTGACTGCCTCTGTCACGTCTTCGCCCAGGTCGAAGAGCATACTCGAGTCGTAGTCGCGTTGGTCCCGCTTGCTGTTCATCAGAATCAACTTCTGACCACCGATTCTCGCAGCAAATCGGTCTTTGTCGTACCATCGCCAAAGCAACTCTTGGTGG
Organism: Planctomycetota bacterium; assembly: GCA_039184115.1. GTDB lineage: Bacteria > Planctomycetota > Planctomycetia > Pirellulales > Lacipirellulaceae > Bythopirellula. The sequence continues at coordinate 63,001 of JBCDBK010000011.1, forward strand.
GGTGCAGACGTGTTCACTCCAGTTAAGAACGGCGTGAGATCCACGCCATCCAATGGCTTGTCTGGCGGCACCGACACATCGGCCTGCCCGCAGATCGTCGCCGCGATATCGAGTGCGCTAACGGGCTTGTCGTAGTCGACGCCAGCGGGAAGCGTTCCAGCCCAGCGAACGGCAAACGGGACACGGACACCACCCTCAAACGGGTCGCCCTTGTGGCCTCGGAGCGGCTCGTTGTTTGCGGTGTTGTTGGTGGCACCGCCATTGTCAGACAAGAAGAAAACGATGGTCCGCTCATCCAATTCATGCTCGGCAAGCTTGTCGAGCAAGCGACCGACTCCATCATCGACCGCAGTGATCATGGCTGCGTACTTCCGCCGCCTCTCGTCTTGGATGTGCGAGCAGCGATCGAGGTACTCCTTGGTCGCCTGCAACGGAGTGTGCGGCGCGTTGTACGACATGTAGAGAAAGAATGGCCTCTCGAAGTTGCGGTCGACAAAGTCGACTCCTGCGTCACTCAATAGATCCGTGAGATAGCCGTTCGTATCGATTCGCTTCGTATTGTGCAGCAACTTGGTCCGGTACCAATCCCACTGATGCCTGACCTCTGACAGATCCTGCAATGTCAACTGTTCTGAATAGTAGTTGTGACCGCCAGACAGAAATCCGAAAAACCCGTCGAAGCCGCGTTCCAGCGGTCGCAGCTCCGGATGAGTTCCCAGGTGCCACTTGCCGACCGTCATGCTCGTGTAGCCGGCAGGCTTCAGCAACTCCGCGATGTTCCTCTCGCTGACGGGTACGCCATTGTTCTCGACTGTTGGATCGACGGTCGGGTTGCGACAGCAACCAAAGCGATCTTGGTACCGTCCAGTAATCAGAGCGGCCCGACTGGGTCCACACACCGAATAGGTGACGTAGCCGTTCGTGCACCGCACGCCTTGTCGAGCGATCTTGTCGATATTTGGCGTCGCGATATCAGCGCATCCATTGAAGCCTACGTCCGCATAGCCGAGGTCGTCCAGCAAGATCACCAGTAGGTTAGGACGCACCTCAACGGCCGTTGATTCGCATGCTGCGGCAAGGACTGAGAGCATCGCCAGCGCGCAGAGTGAGTATTTTTTGATTGGAAAGCTCATGTGCGTCGCGACGATCTCAATCCCATAATCTCAAAGTCACCCAATCTTGCAGCAGGCTTTGCTAATAATCTCGGTAGATCTCGCCCAACCGCGTCAGTGTGCCGTCCTCGTTGAATAATGCCGACGTGCCCAGCGGAGCACTTGTGGCTGCAGCCGAGTACCAAGCATACCGATGGACAAAGTCCAGCGAATCGAGCTTTGGCAGGACTTCGCGCATGAACTTCGCGACTTGCTTGGGCGAGTACTTATTCTCTGCGGCAGACTTGGCCGTCCAGTCACCCACGGCAAACTCGGTAATCCAAATCGGACGACCGTACATCTCGTGTACCTTGGTAAGTCGATCGACCAGGGCATTGGCATTGGCGCCGCCATAGGAATGCACGCACACGTAGTCGACACGCAGTTTTCGACTTTCGACTTCGGCCATGAAGTGCTTCATCCACTCTCGATCTGGATGGACGCAACTCGGACTGGCCAGGGGAAGTCCGGTTTCCATGAGATTAGGCCATAAGCTCAAAACTTCTTGAACAGACATGTTGCTTTGCTCAAGCTGGTCGGGCTCATTGAAACCCAGTAGATGCCGTACCTCGCCTCGATTGGCGGCATCCTTCAACAGTTGCAGCGTCGCTGGTCTCCTCGCGTTGTACTTTCCCCAGATCATCGGGGTAAACTCGATGCCATCGGGCAGACTTTCTGGTCTTGTAGGTCCCCACGAGTAGAACCAGCTAACATTGAGAGCTGTGATCTTCTCTCGCCACTGATTGCCATCACGGATGACCGTGCAAAACCCCTTCTTGCGGCTGGGTTCGGCAGCCAGGCAAAGGTCGCCCGTGAGAGAGACCACGGCAAGAATGCATATCCAGCGGCGATATCCGGTCTGGTCGAGCATACTTCATCTCCGAGATGTGTGGTCTTGAGAAGCTTGGTGTGGGTCTCGACGCGGTGTAAATCAGGCCTCCGTCGGCTCGCTGAGTCCAAAACCGTACGAGATTCAACTGGAAAAAACCAGTGAAAAATCCGCATTTTAACGTGTTTAGAAATTTTGCATTTTCTCCGTTAGTAATCACGCTGAAGCCAACTTAGTCTGTTGTATGGGTCTCTTCTTTAGGCGGTTGGGCGGCGAGCTGGGCTGGAAGAGTGCTGCCGTTCGCCCAAGATATCGGATCGAGAAACACGCAGATGCACGACAAGTCGCAACAGGATGAATTCCTGGAGTTGTTGGCGGAGCACGAAGCGCAGATATTTAGCTTCTTGTATGCGTTGGTCTGCCATCACGAAGATGCCAGAGATCTGATGCAGGAGGCCACCATGACGATGTGGCGCAAGTTCGACACGTTCAGGACTGGCACCAACTTCAGCGCCTGGGGCTGTGAGATCGCGAAGAACTGCGCACTCAATTACTTCCAGTCGCGCAATCGACGCAGGATCTTCAGTTCGACGATGATTGACCTGTTGGCAGAGTCCGAAGCATCGCAAGACATCGACGGACGGCTTGCCCGTCGGCAGGCGTTGCGCCAATGTGTCGACAAGCTCAGCGCTAAGGACAGAGAACTGGTTTCGCAGTGTTACGAGTTCGGCACGACGATCAAGGAAGTGGCGAAGAAGATCAACAGGCCCGCTGCTGGTGTCTACAATTCGCTGAGCCGAATTCGACACACGCTATTTGATTGCATCGAAGCTACACGCGCCCGAGAGGAACGGATCGGATGAACAGCGAATCGAACAAGCGACTTTACGAGCTGTGCGATTTGGTCACTTCTGGCCTGGCGGACCAGTTGCAGGTTGACGAACTTGAGTCCTTGATGCATCAAGATCCCGCCGCTCGGCAAGTGTTTCTCAATTGGTCCGCCTTGCAGGTTGATCTCGTCAGCACGATCCAGGCGAGCCGATCACGGGACGCGTTGCTCGATCGTATCGATCAACAGGCGAGCTCTCACACCACTGGCTCTCATAACACTGGGCGTCGGTATTCGTGGCTCACGCTGTTGGCCGCGTGTTTGGTACTCGGCCTCTTCGTTACGAGTTGGCGTGCGGCGTCAGACGGCGCTGCAGGCTCAAACGGCGAAGCGGGCGGCGAGTTGGTGGCGGAAGCGAACGCAGAAACGGATGCCGACGAGTTGTCTCTGTCCGCCGAGATCGCCATCGATGGCATGGCGATCGTGAATCGCGTCGAGAATGTCGTCTGGGCAGAGTCTTCTCGGCCGGCATCGAAAGGGGATCTGCTCCGAGCCTCGCGCTGGTTAGAGATGGAGTCGGGACTCGCTGAGATTCAGTTCGGCGACGGTGCCGTGGTGGTTCTGGAAGGTCCCGCGCGGTTCACGGCGAAGTCGACATCACTGGGTCTGCTCGACTACGGGACGTTGGCAGCTGTCGTCCCTCCCTGGGCTGAGGGCTTTCAGATCGATACGCCAACCGTCGAAGTCGTGGACCGCGGTACTGAGTTTGTTGTCGAGGTGTCACACGACAAGCAGGTGACCGTTGGCGTTACCAAGGGCGAGGTGGAAGTATTCAACCAGACTGACGCGCCGGTCGAATCCACCGAAAAGAAAAAGCATAGACTGTTCGCAGGCAACGCTCTGCACGCGGATGGCAGCGATCTTAATGCGGCGGTCTTCGACGACAAGTGGCACTCGCTTTCCGACCATCTGCCTGAACGACCCGACCACACCGAGATCGAGGTGGTCGCTCGCTATCGCAAAGATTACGTCTCGGGTGTGTCGAATAAGCCGATGCGTAATCTCAATTGGCGTTACTACGCCAACTACTGGTCTGACTATAATCAGTTGGAAGGGTATCGAGAGCTGCTGTGGGACTCGAGTCGTGAGGTCTACGATCCTAACGGCGACGTGGCACGTACGGCAGGCGATCGGCTACATGCCGCAAACTTCTCCTATCGTGGAGGCCACCCTGGTCAAGGTCGGGACCAATCCAAGGACGACATAGATCACTATGTGGTTGCCGCCTACCAAGTGACAAAACCGGGTCGCTATCGCATTGAGTCCGGATGGCTAGTCCGCGCGGAATCGCGGGACGACCTGATCAATCAAGCAGTGGACCTGCGAGTCTGGGTAGACGAGCGGTCGAACCTGCTGGAAGAGACTTGCAATCATAATGGCTTGCTGCAGTTTCAAGGCGATGTCGGCGAGCTGAGCGAAGGTGACTGGATATATGTCGGCGTCGGCCCGAGGACGGTATCGCACAACGATCGCTTCGAGTGGGATTTTGCGATCGTGCGGGTCATTGACAAGTTGGCACTTTAACGGGGAAAGAAATCAAGGTAGTCGAAGTCTTGTGAACGAGATCGGTCTGACGGGTTCTGCCATGACAGTTCACGGGACGGGGGCAAGCAATACTCTTTTCTGCGAAGCAAAAGGATTTTCGATGACTCATCAAGTCCGCTGTCAAAAGCGTCGAGTGGCGTCAGGGTTTACGCTCGTCGAGCTACTCGTCGTGATCGCCATTATCGGTGTACTGGTTGCGCTATTGCTGCCGGCGGTACAATCGGCTCGCGAGGCGGCCCGACGGATGCAGTGCCAGAACAACCTCAAGCAGATAGCGCTGGCGGCCCTGAACTATGAAAGTGCTAAAGGCGAATTGCCGCCCGGATGTCGTGTGCTCGCGCCCCACGATGAAAATCGTTGGAACGTTCGCGAGGGCTGGGCCGCCGTCATTCTTCCTTACATGGAGCAACAAGCTCTGGCCGATGGATTCGACTGGTCGCTAAGCTACAAGGCCACCGTCAACGCGCAGAACTCTCAGAACTACGTCAACACCTACGTCTGCCCAACCGACACATTCACCGACGAGCTCGTGCTCGCCCAGGGTGAGCAGACCCGCTTTGCGCCGGCTTCCTACAAAGCAGTCGCCGGCGTAGTTGACCTAACCAAGTCGGCAGGTGCTGCAACCTATTGGGGCAGGCGCTATAACTCAGGTGGAGCCAGTGTATTGGACGACTTTCCACAGCTGCGCGGTCCTCTGGTTGCGACCGGCGAAAACTACGTATTGCAGCCGACGAGGCTCTCTCAAATCACCGATGGCACATCGCAGACCGCCCTGGTTGGCGAGTATCACACGACGACTTTTACCGACGTACGTAAAAGCATCTGGGGTTCGGGTTGGCGATATCACAGCAAGAGCCACATGATTCGTGGCTCTCTGTTCCGCACACCTGACCTTGAGCAGTGCATCACGCTGTCTTCCCAAATCTATGGCGGCGAAGGGCAGTTTCTTTGCTTTCGCACTTTCGCCAGCCTGCATGCCGGAGGCGTGATGAACTTCGCGCTTTGTGATGGCTCGGTCACGGCTCTCTTGGACGGCATTGATGATGAAGTGTACCTCGCATACGGAACCATTGGAGGCGGCCTCGACAATGGTCCAACCAATGGATCGACTCCCGATGCTCCTCCTCCACCACCGCCGACACGGTGACGACGCAAGAATCAACAGGCAATGAACATTAGAGACAAGACTGTGATGCGATTCTGGAATCCACCGGCGTTGTTGCTTTCGACCCTGCTACTTGGAAGTCTTGGTTGCGGCAGCTCCGGATACGAACTGGCGCCAGTGTCGGGAGTGGTGACGCTCTACGGCCAACCGCTCGTTGACGCTACGGTTAGTTTTGAGCCGAAGGCCGGCTCTGGCACAACCTTGGTTGGACCTGGATCGGCGGGCACGACGGATGAGAACGGTCGCTTTGAGCTTGCGACGTTCAAGCAAGAAGGCGGCGCGGTCGTGGGAACGCACACGGTGCGCATATCGACCTACAAATCACGCTTCGAAGATCTGCGCACGTCCGACAAAGTCGAAGTCGTGTCGATCGAACACGTGCCTTGGCACTACAACCGCAATACAGAACTGACCTTTGAAGTGCCTTCGGGAGGGACCGAAGAGGCCGACTTCGTACTAGTAGCGGAACCCAAACAGCGGCTTGGCAGGCGATGAGGTACTTGATCTAAAAAACCTGAAAATTTGACGACCAGATTCATGCCGCGACGGTAGTCGGCAAACCCACGAGACGGACTTTTCCACTTATCCTTTTCTCAACTTCACGAGGTTTGACTAATGAAAATCAAAATCTCAGGCCTGCTAGGCCTGGTATGTATGGCCCTTGGCGTTTCGGCAAACGCCGCGACCATTGCCCCACAGACTGACGTCACGGCGACACTCGGCCCTGACTTTTTCCTCGACGACGCCTCGACCGGTGGTGGTGATGCTACGATCAATCAACCGGCAGTGGCGAACCCAGCCCGCGATTTCGCTGGCATTAACGTCGGTCCCTTAGGTTCGGAGATTTCCATCACAGGAATCGGCTGGGCCAGTTCGTCCGCCGTGGCAGCAAACGACGCGACGTCCGTGACCGCGACGATTACCTACCTGGGTGCTAACGAGATGTTCGGCGGCGGTGACGATGTGGTGATTGGCACGGTGACCGACGCCTATCCGCAACCTCATCCGGGCGCGGGAGAAGTGAGTTGGTCATTCGACACACCGCTGGTGGCAGTGATCGACGGAGCCGCCGATCGATTCCGAATCTCGATCACTCCAAGCAATGCCAATGGCAATGGCTCACTCCGTTTCAAGCAGGCGACCGGCGGAATCAAGCTTAGTGTCGCGGGAACATCGACGGCCCTGGTGCCCGAACCGGCGTCGCTGGCACTCGCATTTTTTGGCCTCATGGGGATCTGTGTAGGCCGACGCAATCGATAGGATTGCGACCGAACAGGAGCCCAAGTTCTCCTCCAAGATCGTCCTGAATGGTTGGGCAGAGCCTTCAGGCGGTTGTGGAGAAGACGGGCACCAATCGACGGAACAGATTGACTTTTTCACTTGGAGCGTGTGACGCGATCGCATCGCGTGCGCTGCCAGTTTCTCATAGAGGTTCGTGTGATTCGTTTTCGAAGTATAGCATTAGCGATTGCCCTGGTGGGCATGGTGACTGTCTGGGCGCAGACGCGCCTGGTCCGCGGTCAGTCCAACGTGGTCGTGATTATTTCCGATGACGCTGGTTGGGCGGACTATGGGTTTATGCGCAATGCCGATTCGGCCGCCGACCCGGGCAACGCTGGCGCGATACCGACTCCCAACCTCGACGCATTGGCGGCGCGCGGGGTCACCTTCACCAATGCTTACACGGGATCGGTTTGCAGTCCGTCACGCGCGATGATTACCACCGGTCAGTATGGCACGCGTTTTGGTTACGCAACCAACATCGCCGGCAGCAGTCAAGCGATCGACATTGCGCCCACTGTCCAAGGACTACCGACAGAAATCACAACCGCCTGGGAGTACATGCAAGGCGCAGGTTACGACACGGCCGCGATCGGCAAGTGGCACATTGGCGAGCACGCAAACGGTGGCGGTCAGCTTGGTAATCGACCTGAGAATCAAGGAGTAGAGTTCTTCCAAGGTCTGTGGGCCGGGTCGCGCGGATACACCGCCGGTAGTGCGACGGGCAGCCAGGCGCTGCGTCAGACCATTTCTGACGGGGCAGGCTCGGTCTCGTCAAACTCGATCATCGAAAGCAGTGTGAGCGGTCAATATGTCACGGACGTGTTTGGCGATCAGTCGGCGGACTATATCAAGAACAACGCGGCAAGTTCAGATCCGTTCTATCTCTATACTTCTTTCACCGCACCACATACGCCGCTGGACGCAACGGCAGGCGACCTGAGCTTTATCGACTCGCTGGGATTGGGGCTATCTGGAAATCGCCGCACCTACGCAGCAATGCAATACGCAATGGACCGCAACGTCGGCAAGATTATCGACGCACTCGTCGACCCTGCTGGCGATGGCACCGGAGCGGGCAACGACGCTGACAACATTCTCGACGACACGATGATCATCTTCATGAACGACAACGGTGGCGATTGCTGCGACGGAAGCCCCAATGCAAGCAACAATGGCGACCTGCGTAATGGTAAAGGCAGCCAATTTGAAGGTGGCATGAGAGTGCCAATGATTGTGTCGGGGGCAGGCGTCGACCTCGGGAAACGCGGGACTGTCTCAGCGGATCTGGTCCACTCGATCGATATCGTCCCGACCGCCTTTGAAGGTGCTGGAGGCGCCTCGTTTGCGCCCGGCGACACCATCGATGGTGTGAATCTACTGCCTTTTATCAACGACACGGTCAGCGGCGTCGCACACGAAGACTTGTTTATCTCTCGGTTTTCTAACCAACAGTCTGCTGTGCGAATGGGCAAGTGGAAGTACATGTATCAGACCGGCACCGGATACCAGCTTTACGATTTAGATGTGGATATTGATGAATCAAACAACCTGATCAATAACGCCGCGAATGCGGCAGTCGCGGCTGAGGCGCATGAGCTGCTGGCAAGCTATCACGTCCAGATGGACAAGCCTCGGCATGACAATAATGCTGACAATACGAACCAATTCGACCACTTTCGCTTCCGGGAGTCGAACTTCTCGGCAGCTGCATTTTCTACCGCCAATGCGTGGGTCAACGGCGACACCGGCAGCGGCACCGCGACTGCCACATGGCGAGACGGCTACGCCAATAATCGTCTCACCTTCCGAGCAAAGGCGTCGGGCGATTACACTGCCACTAACGATCTGCGCTCGGTCGGTGGATTTGGCTACATGGCCAACCAGATCAACCTCGCGTCCGCTTCCGCGCCGGTCAGCACCGAGGGCATCGCCACCATCAACGGACAGCCCGTCATGCTGACCAATTCTCTGGGCGGGGCAGCCCCAGAGATTAATCTTGACGCGACGGATGCAATGCCAAAGCAGTTCACGTTCAAAATTGAACACGACGTCGAAGTCTACGATCATCTTTCGATTCAGGGCGATGGAAACCAGAACTTCGAGATCAATGGCCAGATTCGCGAGTTTCGCTCAGGTCTGAATGTGACGAAGACGGGGTCGAGCGATCTTACTTTGGGCGGCGGCATCGCCATCTCTGGCACCTTGCAACTGGATGGAGGTCGAGTTTCATTCACTAGTGGTGAGGTTACCGGGAATGTGATTGCCGCCCCAACATCGGCAATTGTCGTTGGTGGAACTGGCTTCAACGAGACATCGGGCCCGCCCGCAGGTCCTGAGATTGTGACCACTAACCTGGACCTCCACTACAACGCGGCAACCGACATTAGCGGCGACTCGATCTGGACAGAGCAGAGCGGCAGTGGCAGCGACTTGTCATTTACCTCTGCAGTCGCGAGTGCGGTGGTGAATGACCAAGCGTTTCCCGGGATTACTCGCGCCTACAACATTCCCGCCAGCGGCGAAGCTGATGGACTGAACAACTTTTTCGAAGGAGATGGACCACGCAGCAGGCTTGATGCGACGTTCGAAGTCTGGTTTAACGTGAGCAACACGGCCGCAGGTGGAAACCAGGTGATCTTCGAAGTCGGCGCGACGCGTGGCGTGTCATTTACGTTAGACGACGATACTTTGCAGTTTAACGTGGATGGCGACGGGTCGCTGTTTACGCTTTCTGAGACGGTCAGCGCCGGTTGGCATCAGGCCGTCGGCATTATCGACCTCGTCGGCAATGGCGACAATCTGGCGAACGACTCGATGTCGCTGTACCTGGACAACGTGCTGGTTGGCACATTGGACAACCTGCTCATCGACGATTGGGCCGGAGGCAATCTCAGCTCGATTGGTGGGGATTCGGCAGGTACTGCAGGCGGTTCGCCTATCGACTATCACGGCGACATCGCGATCGCTCGTTACTATCGCAATACGGTGTTCGACTCTGCAGACGTCGATCAGAACTTTCAAGTCGCGCTGTTTGACGCCGGTGAAGGCGCGTTGCAGTCAACCTTGTTAGAAATCGATGGCGACTACGCTCAGCACACAGGTGCGAGCCTTGAATTGGATCTACTCGACATCGCGAACCACGATGCCGTCAGTGTGCTCGGCGCCGCGGCTCTCAGCGGCACTTTGGATGTGTTTGAAATTGACGGGTTCGCGCCAAATGTGGGCGATACGTACACGGTCCTTTCGGCGAGCGGCGGTGTCACCGGCGAATTCGACGCCGTTAATCTGCCGGCGCTGGTGGGTTTGGAGTGGTTGGTTGACTACACCGCTAATGACGTGACGCTGAGCGTGATTTACGGAGCCGATTTCAATTCCGACGGAGCCGTGAACGGGGCCGATTTTCTGATTTGGCAACGTGGCTCCGGCCTCACGGGCCAAACCGACAACACCAACGGCGACGCGGACGGCAACGGCATCGTCGATCTCCATGATTTACAGATTTGGCAATCGCGACTTCAATCACAGCTCGGCGTGAGCAGTTCGGCCGCTGCGGCCGTTCCTGAACTGTCTTCCGGATTGTCGGCAATCTGGGGAACGGCATTGTTGCTACTCATGAAGCCGTGGTGATACCTGGACTCAGATAACATAAATATTTTCAGCATTCGAAAGATCAAAACTAGGCGTTACTTATCCGAGGGGAATATTAGCATGATCATTTCCAATAGACTCATCAAGCTTGCCTTGCTGCTGTCAGCCAGCTTACTACTCAACGTGGAGAACTTTGCCCGCGCGTTCGAAACGCTCGGCGCTATCTTTGAATTCGACGCATCGCAGGATGTTGGCGGCGACGCGACATGGACAGAGACCGGTCTGTTCGGCAACGAGACCCTAACTTTCGTCGGCGGCGCAACCCCGACCGCTACGCAAGTTTCTGACGGTTCATTGAATTTGTTTGCTCACAGCGTGGGAGCTGATGGTGTATCCAATGCTTACGAAGCAACCTTGGGCGGTGCCGCCCAAGCCAGCCGCCGCAACGCGACGTTCGAAATCTGGTTTAAGCCGAATGACTTGACCACGGCGAATCAAATCATTCACGAAACCGGCGGGTCGGGCCGTGGCACGATTATCTCTCTCGACAATAACAGCCTCGAGTTTCTCGCTAACGGGGACAACAGCATCGCACTGTCCACGACATTGGCTAACAACAACTGGACCCAAGTTGTTGGCGTGCTCAATAACATCTCCAACGACGGCTCGTCGGACGATTTTCTTCAGCTCTACGTCAACGGAGCGCTCGTCGATACCAGCGCCTCGATCAACATCGATGACTGGGCGGGTGGCAACCAGGGAGGCTTGGGCAGCTTCGGCGGCGCTTCTCACCCGATCGATAGCCAAATTGGCACCGGCACGGAAAATAACCTCGGTGCAGACTTCAACGGCAATATCCATCTGAACCGGTACTACGATCGAGCCTTGAGCGGTGCTGAGATTGCCGCCAACTTCGATGCCGTGGCCAACCCGGGTTCCTCATGGGCTGTCGACGCTGATGGCACTTGGAACAACAGCGCCAACTGGAGCGGCGGCATTGTTCCCGGATCGGGCGGCGACGCAATCTTGGGACCAGCTATCTCGGCTCCGCGCACCCTCACGCTGAATGTTAATACAAATCTTGGTGGGCTCGCGCTTAACGATACCGACGGATACGCGATTGCCGCCGGCGGTGGAACGCTAACGTTTTCCGGTTCTGCCGAGTTGCGAGTGAACTCGGGTGCGCACGAGATTGCTGCGCCGATTGCCGGAACCGTCGGCATCGTCAAGACGGCAGGTGGGACGGTATCGCTGTCAGGCACCAACACGTTCTCTGGCGGCATCCAGATTTCCGGCGGCACACTTGCGGTGAGCTCGGACGCCAATCTTGGCAATGCTGGCAACGACGTGACCTTCAATAGCGGTGCGTTGCGCATTGACGGCACAACGTTCAACACACTCGGTCGAGCGATCACTCTCAGTGGAAATGGCACTCTTAACGTCGCCGATGCCGGCAACACAGTCAATGTCACAGGAGCAGTCACAGGGCCCGGCAACTTGGTGAAAGCTGGCGATGGAGCCGCGGAACTGTCGAATGCCGCCACCTACGACGGCAATATCTCCGTGAACGGCGGCGCACTCGTGGTGGCTAGTAACAATGGACTTGGCACCACAAATGGCACCACGCAGGTAGGCGACTCTGGTGGCACGGTCGAACTCGATGGTTCGGGCGGATCGCTGACGATCGCTGAGAACTTTAACAACTTGATCGCTCGATTTGATGGCGTGCCGGAAGCGCATATTCGCAATACGGCCGGCAATAACTCACTCATCGGCACGATCCAAGCCGGCGGCGGAGACTTCGGTAGCGCGCGTTTTGAGAATGCCGCAGCAGGTACCACGCTGACGATCAACAACACCGTTTCGCACGCGGTGGATGATCGCAACTTCAACTTCGTCTTCCAGGGGACCGGCGACTTCCAGGTCGGTAACTCTTCCACGCCCAACAGCGGTAAAATCGTCGGCAATAACGTCAGCGTTATCGTAGAACTCGACGATCCGACCGACACGGTCACGATCTCCACGGCTCAGAACACCACCGATACGGCAACGGACACGGGGAGCTACTGGGGTGGCAACACGACTATTCGATCCGGCACACTTGCCGTTGAGCAAGACGGCATACAGAACAATGGCGAACTTCCCGGTCGGTCGATCAATGTGCAAGCAGGCGGTACATTCGACGTGTCAGACTTTTCAGCCTACTCGCTACAGATTGTCGACGATCCGGATGGTACGCCGTTTAATGGTGATGAGATCGGACAGATCCTGAGTGGCAGCGGTACGATCAACACGGGCAGCGGCACCATTACCGCATTCGAGGACTCGGTGATTACTCCCGGAGATTCGGCAGGCACGCTGAACGTTTCCGGCAACATGACCATCAATCAAGCAGGAGCCAATCCTAACGGCGCGTTGAATTACGAATTAAGTGACGTCACGACCGTCGGCGGCGGTGTCAACGATCTGCTGGCAGTCAGCGGCAATCTGAATCTATTGGCCAATGGCGCTGCGGGAGGCGGTCAGTTCAAACTGAACATCACGCCGATCAATGGTGATCTGGCCGCCGGGAACTACACGATCATGACGCGGGGCGGCACGACCGCAACCACGGCCACCTCTGCTGACTTCGACATCGCGCTGTTTAACGCCGATGGTGTCGCTTTGAATTCGCGCCAAGACGATAGCTCGACGGTCACTATCAACGCAAACTCCGTGACGGTTAGTTTCTCGGCAGCGGAATCACACAACTGGACGGGCAACCTGGACGGGACGTGGGATGTCGGTAGCACAGCGAATTGGTCTTCGACCGACGGACGCTTCTTCGACCTAGACACGGTCAACTTCGGCGATGGCACCGGCCAAACCAGCGTCAACATCGTAGGTCCGCTGACGCCTGGTGGAGTGAACTTCACTAACACCGTCGACACTTACACTTTCACCGGCAATGGCATTCAAGGATCGGGTGCGTTGAATCTGGCGGCGAACACCAATGCTGTTCTCGCCAACAGCGGAAATACGTTTAGCGGTGGCACGAACATTGCCGGCGGTGCCACGCTGACGTTGGGTGATGGCACTAGCAATGTCGGCTCTCTCGCCGGCGGCAGCAATGTTGCCAACAGTGGCACACTGGCGTTCAATCGCACCGGTTACGGCTTTTTCACGCAAGTTGTCTCCGGCACTGGCAACGTCGAGGTTAATGGAGGATTCGTCGATCTGGCTGGTGCGAACACTTACAGCGGTGGCTCGACCATCAACGGCGGCACCTTACGAATTCGCAACCCGTCGGCGGCCGGTACCGGTGCAGTCGTCGTTAACAACGGCGGTGCCTTCGAAACTGGCTACTTCGCCAATCAGATCTTCAGCAAGTCAGTCACACTAAACGACGGTTCGACGCTGAGCGTCACTGATCCAGACGACAGCGGCGCTGCTCCAGTCAACACGGGACAGATCACCTGGTCGAATCCCATCGTACTCGGCGGAACTGGTGGAATCGTCAGCACTACCGCGGGCGACGGAGTTGTGCCCGGCATGACCGTGGCTGGCGGAATTACCGGCAGCGGCGATCTGACGCTCGGGGCGGACACCGATCGGCTGCTTATCGTGAATAGCCCGCTGACGCACTCGGGCAACACATCGATTGCCGGAGGCGGCACGGTCGCCCTACAAGGCAGCACATCGATCAGTTCGCCGCTGGTGCAGCTTCAGAGCAATTCAACACTTGATGTGGCTGCGACCACCAGTGGCACACTGGCGTTATCCGGCCAGATGCTGACGGGCGTGGGAGCGGTCACAGGCAATGTCACCACGTCGAGCAATGCGACGATCCGCGTCGGCGGTATCGCGGCCGGTACGCCCTCGGTTGTTACCGGGCTACAACTCAACTACGACGCCGCTCAAGATGCCGCAGGTAACGGCACTTGGGACGACTCTGAAGCAACCGCTGGCAACATCAACCTCAACTTCACCAGTGGAGCCGCAACACCCGTGGCCGTCAACGATGCCACGTTTGCCGCTCTGACAGCAGCCTACGATATCAGCACATCCGGCGGTGCCCTTGTGCCCGCGTCCGACAACGCCTACTTCGATCAGCGTGGAACAAGCAGCGGCACGTTCGAACTCGTATTCAATGTTACGGATACGAACGCCGGCGACGAACAGGTGTTGATGGACATCGGTGGTGGCCGAGGCGTAGCAGTAACCCTTGATGGCAGCACTTTGACAGCCGGTGTTAATGGCGATGCAGTAGATACGACTTCGTTCAACACCACGCTGGCCACTGGCTGGCACCACGCAGTCGTCGTGATTGAAGACACGGATCCCGCGGATGGTTCCGATGACGTATTCACTCTGTACGTCGATAACGCGGTCGTTGGTACGCTCAATACCGTCGATATCGACGACTACGCAGGCTCTAACGGTTGGAGTTTTGGCGCGCTAAACAGCGTCGCGCTCGATCCGACGCAACTTGCAGCGGGAGCACCCACCTTGGCGGCGCCAATCGATTTCCATGGCGAAATCGCGATCGCCCGCTACTACCAAGCCGCACTGACTGCCGGCGACGTCAATACGAATTTCCAGGCGTTGCAAGGCGACCCGTTTGTTGGCGTGGATACGATTTCGATCGATGGTGACCTGACGCTCGACGGCAGTTCGACGATTGAATTGGATATCTTCGACATCACTCTCGGTAGCGACTTGCTGGACATCACAGGTGCCTTCATGGCCGACGGAACGCTTGACATTAGCCTGGCCGGTTCCGTCAACTTGGGCGAGACCTATGACATCTTCAACTTCGATTCGGCTAGCGGCAGCTTCGACTCGATTAACTTGCCGTCTCTGGGCGGTGGGCTCGGCTGGGACACCTCGCAACTGCTGGTTAGTGGTATTTTGGAAGTCATCGAAGCCGTCGACGTCGATCTGGACAACGATGGAGACGTCGACGGTAGAGACTTTTTGCTAATTCAACGCACTGATCCATCGCTTATCGGTGCCTGGCAAACACAGTACGGCAGCGGTGCCGGACCTTTGGCTGCGGGAGTTGCGGTTCCCGAGCCAAGCGCGATCATGCTAACGAGTCTTGGGGTACTCACAATATGCGTTCGTAAGAGTCGATGCAGAAACTCAACATGAAACGTAGGAGAGGCCTCGAAATGGAATCCACTATTCGAAGTGTGGGCAACGGGCGCAAATGGAATCGGCCACTGCGTGCAATTTTTTCCCAAGTGCTCGTAGTTTGTACGCTGATCGCTATCGGATCGAGCGCGTCGGCTGTCGACGGCAAAAGAGGTTGGGCCGGCGGCGCGGGCGATATGGCAGATGCGTCGAATGCGTACTGGTACTACAACTGGTGGCATACGAAACCGGCCGGTGCCGATCAGGCCGATTCTGACTGGATTCCGCTGGTGAAGTACCCCAACAATCTTCAGGCGAAGCTCGACATCGTTACCGGCTACGACGATGTCGATACGATCTTGGTGCTGAACGAGCCAGAACGCGAAGACCAGTCCGACGTAACCGTGGCCGAGGCGATCTCGATCTGGCCGCAATTCGAAGCGACAGGACTTAACCTCATCACACCGGCAATCTCCGACAACCAAGAAGGTAGAGACTGGCTCGCGGACTTTATGTCGCAGGCAAATGCTAACAACTATCGCATGGACGGCCTCGCCTTTCACTGGTATGGCGCGAGCAATCCCAATAATCCAGCCGGCTCTGCGAACAATTTTTTGAGCCGCGTCGACTTCTATTGGAACACCTACGGTCTGCCTCTTTGGATCACTGAGTTCGCGATGCATGACTGGGAGGGCGACAATACCGATGCAGAGATGCTGGCCGCCAACGAGCAGTTTCTCGATATCGTACTCCCGGAACTTGAGAGTCGCAGTTACGTCGAGGCTTACTCCTTCTACCACTGGTTCAGTGACGCGACGCTAATCGAAGACGTCGGAGGTCTCTGGACGCCGAC
Organism: Planctomycetota bacterium; assembly: GCA_039184115.1. GTDB lineage: Bacteria > Planctomycetota > Planctomycetia > Pirellulales > Lacipirellulaceae > Bythopirellula. Next base: position 79,420 of record JBCDBK010000011.1, read on the forward strand.
GAATGTCGGCGACTCTTATCTGCCAAGCTACTACGGCGGCGAGACTTACGATGTCGCCGGTCAGGTGAAGGAGGCGGAACGCGTCTACCTTCGAGGTGGCACGCTGACGAACACCGGAGCCGCTACGGACGTGGCCGTGCACACAATTTACGCCGTCGATGGCACAAGCGAGCTGAACGGATCCGCCGACTGGGGCGTCAGCGGCGCTGGTGCGGTCGAGATCAATGCCGGCGCGACGCTGCATAAGTCGGGGGTCAACACTGCAAAAGTGCAAGGCGCGCCAGTAAACAATCGCGGACTGTTACGCGTTTCGTCCGGCACGTTCAGCTTTCAGGGCGGTTCTGATCTCAGCGGTACGGGAATGCTCCAATTGGAGCCCGGCGGAAAACTTTCGCTTGGCGTCGTGACAGATCGCGATGGTGTGACGCTTGGTCAATCAATGGAACTCAACGGAGGCACGATCGAGGCCAACACCATCACTGACGGTACCCACTCGATCAGTAGTGCTGCCACCGTGAATCAAGACACAACATTTTCAGGAAACGGCTTCCTGTTTGTAAACGCTCCGCTTCTAGCACCAATTGGAGGTGGAGGTGGCGGGATCACGAAGGACGGGAACGGCTTGGTCCTGTTAAACTCACCAAGCACCTATGAAGGAAATACGGTCGTCAGACAGGGGACGCTTCGTCTCACCGCCACGGCTTCGATCGACAGCTCACCTCAAATCGACGTGCAAGCGGCGGGCGTCTTCGATGTCTCTGACCATGCTGGCGGATTTATGCTCGCCGGCCAGTCGCTGTCCGTAAGCGGCCAGGTGGCGGGATCGATCAACGCGACTAACGGCGCCGAGGTTTCGGTCCTTAGCAGCAGTGCCGCAATCAACGGCGACCTCAGCGTTGAGAATTCGACTGTCACTATCGGAGGCGTTGGATTCAATGAAAATCCGACCGTAACGCCAATCGTGACGAACGGATTGCTGCTCGACTTCGATGCAGCCGCAGATACGCCTGGCGACGCGACCTGGACGAACCAGGCGAACGCTGCCAATAGCGTTACGTTCGGCGGAACCGCCAGCCCAGACTCGGTTTCTGACGCCAACTTCCCTGGCATAGAGGCTGCATACGATATTTCGGCGACCGGCATTGCCACTGGCTTGAATGCCTATTTTGAAGGCCAATCGCCACAGATTAGCCGCAAAGACGCCGCGTTCGAAGTGGTGTTTTTCGTTTCTGACACGGCAGCAGGTAATGACCAAGTGCTATTCGAAGTGGGAGCGGCACGCGGCGTCTCTTTCATGCTCTCGGAAAGCTCACTGTCGTTCAATGTTGACGGCGATGGCACGACGAATACGTTGTCGACGGCGGTCGGTGTTGGTTGGAATCACGCGGTTGGTGTGATTGACGTGGTCGGACTAGACGACAACCTTGCCAACGATTCGATTGAGTTGTTTGTCAACAACGTTGCCATCGGGACGCTAGACAATTTGTTGATCGACGACTGGGCTGGCGGTAATCTGTCTGGCATCGGCGGCAACGCGGCAGGCACTGCAGGGACTGCTGCTCCGCTGGATTTTCACGGCAAGATTGCATCCGCAAGATTCTACAGCGACGTGTTGTTTGGTTCTGCAGAGGTTGCACAGAATTACGATCACATCACAAGCCTCGGTATCGGCGATGCCACGACGATGCACGTCAACGGCGACTATACACAGATGAACGATTCGACGCTGGCCATCGACTTGCTCAGTCCAGCGGCCCACGATTCGCTCAATATCACGGGATCTGCGGATTTGGGCGGCTTGCTGGAAGTGGGAGAAGTAGACGGATTCGCCCCGTCAGCTGGCGATTCCTTTACCGTACTGACAGCCTCTGGCGGTCTGACGGGTGAGTTCGATACGACGGCGCTGCCTGCGCTTAGTGGTCTGCAGTGGTTGATCGATTACTCGGCAACCGAAGTTACCCTTAGCGTCATCTTCGGTGCCGACTTCGATGGCAGCGGACTAGTCGACGGTGCCGACTATCTGATCTGGCAGCGTGGGATTGGACAGTCGGGGCAACTAGACAACTCTGCCGGCGACGCCGATGGCAATGGGGTAGTAGATGCCGACGATTTGGCGATTTGGCGGTCGCAGCTCGGCACAAACCCAAACGCCCCGACCAGTGCGGCAGTTGCCGTGCCTGAGCCAAACGCTTTATTCTCCGCCTGCATGCTTTGCGCGATGATGCTCATACATGGTAGGAGAGTCGTTTAGACTTAGACCAGCCCCCTAGGCATTTCGTTTGGCACATTGGGCGTCTAGTTCTGCAAGATTTCTTCGCCAGCGACGGTACTCAAGGCACCGAGCC